>DATJVE010000193.1:0-49095 GCA_035501975.1 Pseudolabrys sp. | reverse complement strand
AAGCTCGAGATCGCCGGCCTGGTCGACAACAAGAAGCCGTGGACGCTCGCCGAGCTGCACGCGCTACCCGAGGTCTCGCAGATCACCCGCCACATTTGCGTCGAGGGCTGGAGCGCCATCGGCTCCTGGCAGGGCGCGGTGCTGTCGGATTTCCTCAAGCGCATCGGCGCCGACACGCGCGCCAAATACGTCTGGTTCAAATGCGCCGAGGGCTACACCAACACCATTGACATGCCGACCGCGCTGCATCCGCAGACGCAGATGTCGTTCAAGTTCGACCACAAGATATTGCCGCGCGCCTACGGCTTCCCGATGAAGATCCGCATCCCCACCAAGCTCGGCTTCAAGAACCCGAAATACGTGGTGGCGATGGAGGTGACCAACACCGACAGAGGCGGTTATTGGGAGGACCAGGGCTACAACTGGTTCTCGGGCTTGTGAGGCACGGACGCATGAGTTTCGGTGATCAGCCGCGCGCCGCGCTGGAACGTGAGATAAGTCCACAGCCAGTTGAAGGCGACGATGAAGCGGTTGCGCACGCCGATCAGAAAATAAATGTGCACCGCCGCCCAGAACATCCAGCCGATGAAACCCTTGAGCTGCAGGCGGCCCAATTTCACGACCGCCGCGCGGCGGCCGATGGTCGCCAGTTCGCCGAGATGCATGTAGCGGAAGGGCCCAGGCGCCGGACCGCCGGCGATGCGCGCGGCGATCAGGCGGCCGACATAGTTGCCCATCTGCTTGGCCGCCGAGGCGATGCCCGGCACGGGGTGGCCGCCCGGGTCGGTCACGGCTGCGGTGTCGCCGATGACGAAAATCTCCGGATGTCCAGGCAGCGATAGATCGGGATTGACCTTGACCCGTCCGGCACGGTCGGCCTCCGCTTTGAGCCAGCGCGCAGCCGGCGAGGCCACAACACCGGCCGCCCAGATCAGCGTACCGGCATCGATCCGGCCGCCGTCGGTATCGACGCCGCGCGCATCGCAAGCGGTGACGCGCGTATCGGTCTTGACGTCGACACCGGCGCGCATGAGCGCCGCGCGCACAAAGTCGGACTGCTCCGGCGCAAATGCCGGCAATAGCCGCGTGCCGGCTTCGATCAGGACGATGCGCGCCGAGCGCGGGTCGATGCGGCGGAAATCGGCGGCCAGGGTCTGCCGCGCCACCTCGGCAATCGCGCCGGCCATCTCGACGCCGGTGGCGCCGCCGCCGACGATGACGAACGTGAGCAAGCGCCGCCGCTCGTCGGCGTCGGCAATCAGCTCGGCTTGCTCGAACGCGATCAGGATGCTGCGGCGGATGCGGGTGGCGTCCTCGATGCGTTTCAATCCGGGCGCAAACGCCGCCCATTCGTCGTGGCCGAAATAGGCGTGTGTCGCGCCGGTGGCGATCACCAAATAATCGTAAGGAACGTCGCCGAAATCGGTGTGCAACTGCTTTTTCTGCGTATCGACGCCGTCAGCCTCCTCCATCAGCACGGTCGCGTTGCGCTGGTCGCGCAAGATGTGCCGCGTCGGCCAGGCCACGTCGGCGGGCGACAGCGCCGCCGTCGCCACCTGATAGAGCAGGGGCTGGAAACAATGATGGTTTTGCCGGTCGACCACGATGACGTCGGCCGGCGCGTGCGCGAGCGCTTTGGCGGCTTGCAGGCCGCCAAAGCCGGCTCCGACGACCACCACTCTCGGACGTTGTTCCGGCACGGTCGTTCCTCGATCGGCGCGCCGCCAGTGTCGGGCCGGGCCGCCCAGTTGCCAAGTCTTCTTTGAGGCTCTAGCAATCCCCCATCGTCATTCCGGCGCGCGCGAAGCGCGAGCCCGGAATCCATAATCCCTGTCTTTCCGTAGTCTGCGGCACCGGGGTTATGGATTCCGGCCAGCCTCGCTTCGCTCGGCTTCCGGAATGACGGATCGAGTTTTTACCCGCGAGGCAATGCATATGGCGACCCACAATCTCCTGCTGCTCCCTGGCGACGGCATCGGCCCCGAAGTGATGGCGCAAGTGAAACGCGTCATCGACTTCTTCAACAAAAAGGGCCCCGACAGGTTCACCGCCGAAGAGGCGCTGGTTGGCGGCTCTTGCTACGACGCGCACGGGGTTGCGGTCACCGACGCGACCGTAGAGAAAGCGAAAGCCGCCGACGCGGTGATCTTCGGCGCCGTCGGCGGGCCGAAATGGGACAAGGTGCCCTTCGACGCGCGGCCCGAAGCCGGCCTCCTGCGCCTGCGCAAGGACCTCGCGCTTTACGCCAACTTGCGTCCGGCGGTGACCTATCCGGCGCTCGCCGACGCCTCCTCGCTCAAGCGCGAGCTGGTCGAAGGCCTCGACATCATGATCCTGCGCGAGTTGACCGGCGGCGTCTATTTCGGCGAGCCGAAGACCATCACCGATCTCGGCAACGGCCAGAAGCGCGCCATCGATACGCAGGTCTACGACACCTATGAGATCGAGCGCATCGGCCGGGTCGCCTTCGAGTTGGCGCGCAAGCGGCGCAACAAGGTCACCTCGATGGAAAAGCGCAACGTCATGAAGTCGGGCGTGCTGTGGAACGAGGTAATGACGGCGCTGCACGCGCGCGAGTTCAAGGACGTGCAGCTCGAGCACATGCTGGCGGACGCCGGCGGCATGCAGCTGGTGCGCAATCCGAAGCAGTTCGACGTCATCGTCACCGACAACCTGTTCGGCGACATGCTGTCGGACGTCGCCTCCATGCTCACCGGTTCGCTCGGCATGCTGGCATCGGCCTCGCTCGGCGAGGTCGATCCCAAGACCAAGAAGCGCAGGGCGCTCTATGAGCCGGTGCACGGCTCGGCGCCGGACATCGCCGGCAAAGGCATCGCCAATCCGATCGCCATGATCGCCTCGTTCGCCATGGCTTTGCGCTACTCATTCAATTTGGGCAAGCAGGCCGACATGATCGACCAGGCGATCGCCGCCACGCTCGCCAAAGGCCTGCGCACCGCCGACATCAAATCGGAGGGTTGCAAGGTCGTCTCGACGGCGGAGATGGGCGACGCGATTCTGGCGGAGCTGGAGACGCTGGCGCATTAAACGGAAAAACGCGGCCTCCAGGGCCGCGTTTTCGTTTTGCGTTTCAGGCGCCAGCTAGAAACCGATCCAGGGATTGCTCTTGAGCGGCAGCGTGAATGGGCCGGGCAGGGCGGTCTGGTTGCTGCCGAACGCCGTGTTGTCGAGCACGCCGTCGGCGCGATGGTTGGGCGACCACGCATATTCATGGTAGCTGCGCTCGCCCGGAAACTGCTCTGTGCCCGGATCGAGATAGGACCGCTTTTGGATGATGATGCGGGTGCGCGTGCGGCCATCTTCATCGCGGCTCACAAATACCGTGTGCCCGTTGCCGGTGACCACGCGCTTTTTCTTGGTAGCAGCATCGGTCGGCGCGGCCAGCAAAGCCAAAGCGGCAATAGCGGCAAACGCGACGGCAAAAAGTTTCAAGCGCATAAGGTCCTCGCCGGGGCTGATGTTGCAACGCAGTCTAGCTGGCTTCCGTTCGCCGCAACAGGGCGAATCACACGTTATTGTGACGCCGAATCCTTAAAGAAACGGCCCCGGCGGTATGCCGGGGCCGAATTCTCGCGCTTTGGACGAACGCCTGGCGGCGTCAACCGCCGTAGTTTTTCGTCAGATAATCCTTGATGGCCTTGGCGTCGGCGTCGTCGATCGGCGCGCCCATCGCCTTGATCATCTTGTTGACCTCGGCGTCCCACCCGCCCGCGTTGAGGAACGGCGAATTCATCGGGATATAGGCGAGGCTATGGCAGGCTTGGCAATTGGCCTCAACCTTGTCGACGCCCGGCGCCTGCTTGAGCTTAATGGTCTGCTCGTCCGCCATCGCCGGCAGGGCAATCAGCGCGACGACGAATGCAACGATATATGTGCGCATGATCTCCTCCCTCAAGCGGCGTTGAGCGTGATGTTCTGCATCACGTTGTTGTGGTAGCCGGCCGGATTGAAGATCAATTCGGCGGTCTGGCTTTGGCCGATCTTGTTGGTGGCGTTGACCATCACCGTGTTCTTGCCGCGCTTGGCATTGAGCTCGAAGCTCCATGGCCGGAATGCATACTTGCCGAGATCCTGACCGAGCCTCGCGTCCGACCATGTCTTGCCGCCGTCGGTCGAGACCTCCACCACGCGGATGCCGTAGCCGCCGTCCCACGCGAGACCGCTGACCGCGACCTTGCCACGCTTGATCTTGTCGCCATCGCGGTGGCTGGTAATGAGCGAATTCACCACCATCTCGGTAATCGGCGTCGAGGTGGCGTCTTCCTGCGTGATGAAGCGCGCGACCACGGGGAATTTGCCGACCGGAATGCGATAGGCCGGTTTCATCCAGAAACCGCCCTGCGGCTTGGTCAGCACATTGATGTTGGTGAGATGCTTCATCCAATACGTGCCGGTCCAGCCGGGCACGATGAGGCGCGCCGGGAAGCCATTGAAGTGCGGCAGCGGCGCTCCATTCATCTCGTAGGCGACGATGGTGTCCGCATCCATCGCCTTCCACACAGGAATGCTCTTGATGAAGTCCGGCGTCTTGTCGATGGCCGGGCCGTCGGCGCCATTCAGGCCGATCTCGATCGCCTCAGTCTTCACCCCGACCTTTTCGAGGATGTCCTTGAGGCGCGCGCCCTTCCAGTGCGCGCAGCCCATGGCGCCGTAACCCCATTCCACGCCGGCGACGTGCGGCTTGGACAGACCGCGCCGGTTGCCGGAGCATTGATTGACGGCGACAACCTCGACGGCCGGCATCTTCTTGAGATCGTCGAACGTGATCTCGGCTTGGCCGTTGGCGCCGTCGCCGCCTACGGAAATTTTGTAGGTGTTGGCGTCGATTTTCTCCGGGATATCGGACAGGTGATAGCGGACGAAGAATTCATCGTTTGGCGTGATCGGCGTGCGGAAATATTCGAGCGGCGATTCGTAGTTCGGACCGCGATCGGACAACCGGATCAGCGGCTTCTTGCCGGGCAACGTCGCCATGGTGGCGTAACTGCGCACTCCCTCGGGTATGCCCGGCGTCAACGGCACTTCGCCGGCGGCGTTCGCTTCGAAGACGTTCGGCAGACCAAGTCCGGACACCGCCAGCGCTGCGCCGGCGCCCGCGGTTCCAAGCAAGTGGCGTCGTGTGATCATTGTTTCTCTCCCCAGAGACTTCTTTTTCAGCCGTTGACGGCCATCGCCGTGGCTTTAGATATTCTTATTTGAATATGATCCGCCGAAATAACCGGCTGGTCAAATGAAATGGCGACCGGCGCGCGGGAAATTTTTCTCGCGCTGCAGCGAAGATGACCTCATCGAATGAAATTGAGATGACGGCGAGCAGGGGCTGGGCGCGGGTCGCTCAGCGTCCGATGCGCCGCGGCTCCGGACGGGCCGCCAGCGCCTTCCACAACAGCTTGTACTTGGGCGTCGATGCCAGGATCGGGTCGTGCTGGCCGCAGAAGCTGCGGTTGAGCTCGGCACGCGCGAACAGTTCGCCGACCTTCGGCTCGCTGCCGGCCGACAGTAGTGTCAGCCGGTCGAGCGCGCAGGCGAGCGTCGAGTGCTCGATGAAATCGGCGCCGCCCTGGCAGAACCAGCCGGACAATTGCATGCGCGGGTCGTCATAGTCGCGCACGAAAGCAAGACAATGCCGCGGCGTCTCTTTCGACGTCTCGAATGCGACAATCGTCAGCGGACCGAATTTGCTGGCCAGCGGTTCCTCCTCGCGCCGGAGTGCAACGGGCGCGAGCGCGGCGGCAGCCTCGGCGATGGTGGCCTTCGGGCCGGCAAAGCGGCGGATTTCGCTGCCCGGCCGATAGATCTCAACCTGCAGGTAGGGCGAAACGCCGTCGGGCGCGCCGAGCGTCAGGATGTCCTTGCGGCCGCCGCCTTCGGCATGGCGGCGAATGGCATAACTTGACGGCACATCGGCCGCTTCCGGAATCGACAGCGCGAAAGCGGGAAACGGCCGCTCGATTTGAATCCACTCGGGGCGATAGGCTGGCGCCGGTCGGATCGCCGGCGATTGGAAAACTTGCGCCGCCGCCATAGACAGGACAGCGATGCCGCCTAGATAAGCGAGCAACCGCACAAAGGCGGCGGAAAAGTCCTCGCGCCAGGAATGCAGCGCCGGATGCATGGCCTCAGCCTTCCCCCAGGCCGTTGTCTTGCGGGCAATTCTCGCCTAGAAGCGCTGCCATCCGGTTGTGCCGGGGTTTAGCCCGGGCGGTAAATTTTTTCGGAGCGTTAACAATGGGTTACAAGGTCGCCGTGGTGGGCGCCACCGGCAATGTCGGGCGCGAGATGCTCGCCATTCTGGCTGAGAGGTCGTTTCCCGCCGACGAAGTGGTGGCGCTCGCCTCGCGCAAAAGCGTGGGCCAGGAGTGCTCGTTCGGCGACAAGAGGCTGAAGGTGAAGGCGCTCGACCACTACGATTTCTCCGACGTCGACATCTGCCTGATGTCGGCGGGCGGCGCGGTGTCAAAGGAATGGTCGCCCAAGATCGGCGCGCAAGGCGCGGTGGTGATCGACAATTCGTCGGCCTGGCGCATGGACCCCGACGTGCCGCTGATCGTGCCGGAGGTGAACGCCGACGCGGTCGTTGGCTTCACCAAGAAGAACATCATCGCCAACCCGAATTGCTCGACCGCGCAGCTCGTGGTCGCGCTCAAGCCGCTGCACGACAAGGCCACGATCAAGCGCGTGGTGGTGGCGACCTATCAGTCGGTGTCGGGCGCCGGCAAGGAGGCGATGGACGAACTGTTCTCGCAGACCAAGGCGGTGTTCACCCTTGGCGAAATCGAGAACAAGAAATTCCCCAAGCGCATCGCCTTCAATCTCATTCCGCAGATCGATGTGTTCATGGAGGACGGCTACACCAAGGAAGAATGGAAGATGGTGGTCGAGACCAAGAAGATCCTCGATCCCAAGATCAAGGTCACCGCGACCTGCGTGCGCGTGCCGGTCTTCGTCGGTCATTCCGAAGCGGTGGACCTCGAATTCGAGAAGCCGATTACCGCGGACGAGGCGCGCGATGTCTTGCGCAACGCCCCCGGCTGTCTGGTAATCGACAAGCACGAGCCCGGCGGCTACACGACGCCCTATGAATGCGTCGGCGAGGATGCGACCTATATCAGCCGCATCCGCATTGATCCGACCGTCGACAACGGCCTGCAGATCTGGGTCGTATCCGACAATCTGCGCAAGGGCGCCGCCCTCAACGCCGTGCAGATCGCGGAAGTGCTGATTAACCGCAAGCTGATCAGCGCGAAGAAGAAAGCGGCCTAGGCCTCATCCTGAGGAGCCCGCGAAGCGGGCGTCTCGAAGGGTGAGGCCGCCCCATGGTTCGTGACGCGTCGCTTGCGCGACGCTCCTCACCATGAGGCGGGACTAAAACCTCGGCGCGGCGAACGCCTTGGCCTGCGTGTCCGCTGCGACCGCCACGAATTTGCCGCTTGCGGGCTCGTAAACAGACAAGCCACCGGTGGCGACGCCGAAGTAGGCTGCGTGCAAATTCAGTTTGCCGCGTTCGACCAGGATCTTCACGCAGGGAAACGTCATCAGGTTGTCGAGCGTGGTCAGCGCCGCTTGCTGCTCGAGCGCGGTGACGTATTCGGCAAAGGAGCGCGCGCCGCGCGGGCCGAGCTTCTTCGCAGCCGGCGCGATCAATGCCATCCAGCGACCGATGAAATCGCCCGGCGACAGCGGCGCCGCTTCCTCGGCAAAGGCGCGGATGCCGCCGCATTGCGCGTGCGCCAAGACGACGATGTGCTTCACCCGCAGCGCCTGCACCGCGAACTCCAGCGCCGCCGACACCGCGCGTTGCGCGCCGTCGGGTGTATAAGGCGGCACCAGATTGGCGATGTTGCGGGCGACGAACAATTCGCCGGGACTGGCGTCGAAAATCACCTCCGGCGAAACGCGCGAATCGCAGCAGCCGATCACCATGATCTCCGGCTTCTGCCCGGTCTCCGCCAACTCGCGATAGCGGTCCTGCTCGCGCGGCAACCGGCCTTTGGCGAAGGCGCTGTAGCCATCGATCAATCGCTGCGGAAAACTCATCGTCTGACTTCGCTCCACACTGCCTAATTTATCATCTACCCGAGCAAAGCAAGCAAACGCCATGCCCGAATCGTCGCAACCGGCCTGCCGGCGCCGGGTTCCGGCGTGCACGAAGCGGGAATTTTTACGGGCGCAGGCTGCCGTTTTGTGCCATTCCACCGCGGGAATGGCGGGATGTTCATTGCCCGTTCAGGTGCAATCGACGACTGAAGGGCGAAAAGATTACGCATGTTGCAGCCGAATAAACCCATCGTCTCGAATCCGCCGCCAACGCGGTCACGCGCATATGGCTTTTCGCCGCTGCAAATCGGCGTGCTGTTCGCGGCCTTCATGCTGCTCATTTCGATCCCGATCTGGACGCACCCGCTGCCGCCGCTGTCCGACTACGTCAATCACCTGGCCCGCATGCATGTGATCGCGACGCTGTCGAACAATCCACAGCTCGCGCGTTTCTACGAAATCGACTGGACGGTGATCCCCAACCTGACCATGGACCTGATCGTACCGCTCTTGGCGCACGTGATGAACGTTTATCTCGCCGGCCAGGTGTTCATCGTCGTCATGTTCGCGCTGATCGTTTCCGGTTGCCTTGCGCTCAACCGCGCCTTGATCGGCCGCTGGTCGGTGTTCCCGCTGTTCGTGTTTCCGCTGCTCTACAATTACGTCTTCCTCGTCGGGTTGATGAACTACATCTTCGGCATCGGCGTCGCCTTGTGGGCGCTGGCCGGCTGGGTCGCGCTGCGCGAGCGTCGCTGGCCCGCGCGCTTTGCGCTGTCGACCGTCTGCGTGCCGGCGCTGTTCTTTTGCCATCTCTCGGCGCTCGGCATTTACGGGGTCGGCGTGCTGTCGTTCGAGTTGGCGCGGCTGTGGGAGCGCCGGTTCGAACGCTGGCCCGCGCGCATTTTTGATTTTGTCGCCAGCGGCCTGCCGTTTCTCGTCGCCGCGCCGCTGCTGACGGCCAGCCCAACCATGCAGCTCGTCGGCTCCACCTACTGGGACCAGCGCGGCAAGATCGACGGGCTGATGTACGTGGTGAGCGACTATTCCGACATCGTCGCCTTCCTGATCGTGACCGTGACGGTCGGCGGCATTGTGTGGGCGGTGCGTCACCGCGTCCTGCGCTTCCACCCGCTGGTCTTTGCGCTGCTCGGGGTCGGCGCCGTGGTTTACTTCGCCCTGCCGCGCATCATGTTCGACACCTACATGACCGATCAGCGCGTGCCGCTCGGCGTCGTCTTCATGCTGTTCGCCTGCGGCGATCTCGAGCTGCGTCGCCGTCTGGTGCGGCGTGCATTCCTCGTCGTTCTGATCGTGCTGATCACCTCACGGCTGATCGAGATCGACTATAATTGGTCGCAGCTGTCGGACTCGACCAGCGAATTCCGCTCCTCCGTGCGCCGCATCGCGCCAGGCTCGAAGGTTTTCGTCGCCTATACCGACCGCTCGCTCGGCGAGGACGTGCGCGACCTCGGCCTGGTGCACGCCGCCTGCATCGCCACCATCGAACGCTCGGCGCTGGTGACCACGGTGTTCACCGTCGCCGGCAAGCAGGTCCTGCACGTGCGGCCTGAATTCCGCGACTATGCCGATTTGCGCGATGGCACGCCGCCGGCGGTGGCGCAACTCATCCAGGCGGTCGATCACCCGTTGCCTTGGATGCCGGCATTCTGGCTGAACTGGACCAAATTCGATTATCTCTACGTGCTGTTCACCGAGGACGAGGCGCCCAACCCCGATCCGACGCGGCTGAAACTGGTTGCCGACGGCGACCGTTTCCAGCTTTACCGCATCATCAAGCCGCAGACCGCCGCGGAAAAATAATCGGCAGCGAGCGGTACACATAAGCGGCCGCGCGGCTTGATAGTTTGCCGACGCCAGATAAAGTTGTCGGCATGAGCATCCGTCCGCGCCGCAGCGTCCTGTACATGCCGGGCTCCAATGCCCGTGCCCTGGAAAAAGCGAAGGTGCTGGACGCCGATGGCGTCATCCTCGATCTCGAGGATTCGGTCGCCCCCGACGCCAAGGAGACCGCGCGCCAGCAGGTCGTCGATGCGGTCAAGGCTGGCGGCTTCGGCAAGCGCGAGGTGTTCATCCGCGTCAACGGCGTCGACACGCCCTGGCACGCCGACGACCTGGCCGCCGCGGCCCACGCCGCGCCGGACGCCATCCTGGTGCCGAAGATCGTCAACCCGGACATGCTCGAGATGATCGGCCGCCGCCTGCTCGACATGGGCACCGATCACAAGACGCGGGTCTGGGCGATGATCGAGACGCCGCTCGCCATCTTCAACATTCTGGCGATCGCCGCCGAGGCGAAGGATTCGGAATCGCGCCTGTCGGGCTTCATCATGGGCACCAACGATCTCGCCAAGGACACGCGCGCGCGCCTGGTGCCCGGTCGCGCGCCGATGCTGTCCTGGCTGTCGACCTGCGTCGCCGCCGCGCGCATCTACGGCATCGATATTCTCGACGGCGTCTACAACGACATCGGCAACGCCGACGGGTTCGAGATGGAATGCCGGCAGGGCGTCGAGCTCGGCTTCGACGGCAAGACGCTGATCCATCCCAATCAGATCGGCCCCTGCAACATGGCGTTCTCGCCTTCGCCGGAGGAGGTGGCGCAGGCGCGCAAGATGATCGCCGCCTTCGACCTGCCGGAGAATAGGGCTAAGGGCGTGGTCTCGATCGACGGCCGCATGGTCGAACGCCTGCATGCCGACATGGCCCGCCGCATCGTGGCGATCGCCGACGCGATCGCAGCGCACGTGTAATCTGCGCAACTTCCCACTCGCCGTCCGGCGCCAGGGTGCTATTCTATAGCCGCGCGCCAAGCGCGGTCCTGACCCGGGGGCAGCACATGCGACGACGCGACTTCATCACACTCATTGGCGGCGCGGCCGCGACCTGGCCGCTCGGAGCACGCGCGCAGGCCGATTATCCGGTGCGCGCGATTACGCTGATCGTTCCATACGCCGCCGGCGGCGGCAACGACGTGCTGGCGCGCGGCGTTGCCGAGCCCATGGGTAAGACGCTCGGCCAGGCGGTGGTGATCGAGAATCATGGCGGGGCCGGCGGCTCGCTCGGCACGCGCCAGGTCGCCAAGTCGGCGGCCGACGGTTACACGCTCGGGCTCGGCGGCACCGGCACGCTCGCCATCGATCCGACGCTTTATCCCAATGTCGGCTACGACCCGCGCAAGGATTTCGCGCCGATCGGACTGATCGCCACCAGCCCGCTGATCGTCCTGGTCAACCCGTCACTGCCCGCGCACAACGTGCAGGAATTGATCGCGCTCGCCAAGAACCAGCCGGGCAAGCTCAACTATGCCTCGGCCGGCCGCGGCAGCGGCATCCATCTTGGCACGGTGCTGTTCGCCAACACCGCTGGCATCGAGCTCACGCATATTCCCTACAAGGGCTCCGGCCCGGCGCTCACCGATCTGCTCGGCAACCACGTGGCGATCTATTTCTCGTCGCTGCCGCCGGCGATCGGCCTAGTCAAGGAAGGCAAGCTGCGCGCGCTGGGCGTCACCGGTCTGAAGCGTTCGCCGATCTTTCCCGATGTGCCGACGGTGGCGGAGCAGGGGCTGCCCGGCTTCGAGGCCGTGCTGCACTACGGCATCGTCGCGCCGGCCGGCACGCCACGCCCCATCGTCGACAAGCTCAACGCCGCGTTGCGCTCCGCGCTCAACACCGAGGAGGTGCACAGGCGCATCGCCACCGAGGGTGCCGAGCCGCTGCCGACCACGCCGGACGAATACGCCGCCGACATCGATCGCGAGGAGACCAAATGGTCGGCGCTGGTGGAAAAGGCCGGCCTCAAAGCGAAGTGACATATCCGCTTGTTGCGGCGCCGGCCGAGGGTTCGGAACTCTTGGCCGCGCCCGCGAGTTGTTGCGGTGTCAGCGGAAGTCCTCGGGGGCGGCAACCGACAGGATACTCTGCAAAATTTTGAAAGGTTGCAGGCCATGGATCAGGCAGCCGCAGGGCCGACCAATCGCCAAATCTATAAAGTCGCGTTGGCCAGCATCGTCGGCTCTGTGATCGAGCAATTCGACTTCTTGGTCACCGGCGTGATCGCAGCGACCGTCTGGGGCGGCGTCTTCTTCAAGCTCCCGGCCATTGCCGCCGTTGCAGCGGCGATCGGCGTCTACGGTATCGGCATCATCATCCGTCCGATCGGCGCCTATATCTTCGGCAATATCGCGGACCGGCGCGGCCGCAAGGAGGCCTTGGTTTATGCCCTGGTGCTGATGGGCGTCAGCACGCTGCTGATCGGGCTGACGCCGGGCTATGACCGCGTCGGCATCGCCGCGCCGGTGCTGCTGATCGGGTTCCGGCTGCTGCAGGGAATCAGTTTCGGCGCGGAGTTCGGCACCGCCTCGACCTGGGTGGTCGAACAGGCGGCGCGCTCGAAGTACCGCGCGTTCTGGGGCGCCTGGGTCGGTTTCGCCATCCCGATCGGACTGCTGCTCGGCTTCGGCTCGGTGATCTTCGTCAAATCGCTGATGACGTCTGAAGACTTTACGGCCTGGGGCTGGCGCATTTTGTTCGTTGTCGGCTTCCTGGTGGCGATCGTCGGCCTCATCATCCGCACGCGCACCGAGGACAGCTTTGTGTTCGAGCGGCATAAGTCGCGCAGCCGAATTCTCGACTATCCCGCGCGCCAGGTCTGGCACGACATGCCGCTCACCATCCTGCGCATCTCGCTGGTCAATGCGATGTTCGGCGGAGCGTTCTTCCTCTATTTCGTGTTCGGCACCAGTTACATGAAGGCGGTCGGCTACACCGGCTCGACGCCCGAGCAGATCGGGCTGATCGCGGCGGCGTTCATGCTGGTGTTCATGATCATCGGCTCGCTGCTCGCCGACATCATCAACCGGCGCACGATCCTGTTGATCGCCGCGATCGTCTTCCTGGTCTTTGCCATCCCTTATTTTTATCTGATCAACACCGGCAGCTTCCTGCTGGCGACTATCGCCGAGATCGTCGGCTTCGGCTTTGTGTTCGGCTTCGGCTACGGCGCGATCCCGACTTTCTATACGGAGAATTTCCCGACCCGCTATCGCGCTTCTGGAGCGAATGCCGGCTATCAAATCGCGCAGATCTACGGCGGCGGGCTGATCCCGATCCTGGCCGGGCTCATCCTGCGCGCTTACGGCATTCACGAGGCCTACATCTATATCGGCGGCCTGGTGATGGTCTACGCGGTGCTCGCGATCCTGGCGATTCTGATCACGCCGGAAACCAAGGGTACCAGCCTCGAAGAAATGGTCGCTGCCGAATAGTCAGCGCGCGACGGCGAGCTCCTTGAAGATCTCCTCGTTGTGCTGGCCGAGCGTGGGCGGCGGCGTATCGATGCGCGGGCCGCCGTGCGCGAAGGTAAAGGCCGCGAGCGGCACGCCAAAGCCGCCCTCGACGCCGGGCGCGCTTTCATGGTGGTGGATAATGCGGCGCGTGGCGAGCTGCGCGTCGGCGACCGCTTCGCCCATGGTGCGCACGCGCGCTGCCGGCACGTGATTGGCCTGCAGGAAGCTCTCCCATTCGTCGGCGTTACGCGTCGACATGATCTCCTCCAGCACCGCGATCTCGCGCGCGTGATCGGCGTCGCGCTCGTCGTTCGTCTTTTTCACCATGTCGGGCCGCCCGAGCAGTTTCCACAGCCGCGCCTGCTGGCGCAGGTTGCTGGCGCCCAGCATCAACAGCGTGTCCTTGGCCATGAAAGCGCCGTTGGTGGCGTGCGGATGACGGTTGCCCTTCGGCTTCGGATGCACGCCGTTGCGCAGGTAGCCGGTGAGATGCGAGCTCATCAGGATCATCGCCACGTCGAGCATCGCCATGTCGATGCGCTGGCTTTTGCCGGTGCGCTGGCGCTGGTAGAGCGCGGCGGAGAGCGCGAAAGCGCCGGTCATGCCGGTCGCGTAATCGACCGCCGGTGAGCCGAATTTGATCGGATTGACCTCGGGCGTCCCGGTCATCGCCATGATGCCGGAAGTGGCCTGGATCACATGGTCGTAGGCAGTCTGCTCGCCGCGCGGACCATTCTGGCCGAAGGCCGAGAACGAGGCGTAGATCAGCCGCGGATTGATGGCACTGAGCGCCTCATAGCCTAAGCCCAGCGCCTCGAAGGCGCCGGGCCGGTAGTTCTCCACGAACACGTCGGCGGTCTTGACTAACTTCTTGAGAATCTCGCGGTCCTTTTCCTGCTTGAGGTCGAGCGTGATCGACCGCTTGTTCGATGCCTGCGTCAGGAACGCGGTGCCCATGTTGGTGTGGTTGAGCGCCTTGTCGGTGCCGGCGCCGCGGCTCTGGTCCGGATCGTCGGGATGCTCGACCTTGATCACGTCGGCGCCGAGCACGGCAAGCTGATAGGCGGCGAACGGCCCCGCCAGCACGTGGGTGACGTCGATTACCCGGATTCCTTCGAACGGCCGCATGGTGCTCCCCTTCCGGCAACAAGACGGCCAGCATAGCCAGTCGTCGGCGTGAAGGTGAAGCCTACGTGGGCTCGAGGCCCGCCGCTTTGAACAGCGCGGCGGCTTCCGGCGCAGTCAGGGCTTTGACGAAAGCTGCGGCAACGTCGCGATGCCGGCTGGCGCTGGCAATGCCGGCGGTGAAGTCGGAATAAAGCTGCAGCTCTGGCGGGAACGGTCCGACATATTGCGCGCCGGCGACCGGTAAAAGCTCGGGCACCTGCTGGACCGCCATCTCGGCTTCGCCGCGCGCGACCAGTTCGGCGACGCGCCCGCTCGGTCCCAGCACGATCTTGTCGCGCATCGCCTCGGCGAGGCCGAGCCGCTCGATGAGCCTGTCGAAGTAGATGCCGCTGGTGCCTTCGGTCGAGCGCGCCACCGATTTGGCTGCGAGCAGCGTGCGCTTGAACGCTTCTGTCGTGCCGATGTCGGGTTTCGCCGCGCCCGCGCGCACCGACAGGCCCAAGCCGGAGCGGCCGACGTCAGCGCGCGGCTCGGCCAGCATCCTGCCCTGGGCAACGAGGTCGTCGAACACCGGCCGCGTGACGATGGCAACGTCGAAAGCCGCGCCGGTCTCGACCTGGCGTTTGACCGCCTTGGCCGGGTCGTAGCCGTAGGACAGCCGGCAGCCGTGCGCGCGCTCGAATTTGGGACCGAGGACGTTGAGTACGTCCAGCGCGGCGTGCGTGCTCAGGATTCTGATGGTTGCGATCACAAGGATCGTCCAGACGGGCGGGGCATTGAGCTTATATGCCGTGCGCCGCGCTGACGCCAGCGCTCGCACGCCGCAAGAGTCGCTGTGAGCCGCCTCGTAAGCGCCGCCGCCGGTTTTACTGCTTTACCTTTGCTTGGTCGTCGCGCACGCGCTTGGCAAATGCAGGATCGAAGCTGCACAACGCATGCCTGATGCCGGTTTCCGAGCGGAAGAACGTCTGCCCCTCTAACACAGGCTGACCGCAATCTTGGCATCGCCCGAGGAATGCCACGAATTTCTTTTTGCGCATTTTTTCCGCGCTCACCGGCTCGTTTTCTACGGACATGGCCGCCGCCTATGGTTGTGATTGTTGATGCAAAGACCGAAAACCGCGCGCGGTCATTGATCTCGATCAAGAAGCATTGGCGGCACAGTTGCTGCGCCGCGAAATGAAGCAAAGAAATCGCGCGGCCGCGTCGGAAAAATTGAACAAAAACACCGCAATACAGCGCGCCGCTCACGGCAGCGTGTAAACGAACACCGCGCCCTTGCCGACCCCGGCATGCAGGCAGATGAAGCGCACCTCGGCCGGCGCGCCGGCGGCCTGGTAGGTCGCCTTGCCGTGATAGACGGTGGAGACGAATTGTGAGCCGACCTTGTCGGTAAACTTGTCTTCCTCGACGTCGGCGCGCGCGATCGCAAATGACTTGAACGCAGGGTTCTCCTGCTTGAATTTCACCGCGGCAAGCTTCTCGCAATCGCGCAGGCCGTCTTCGGTCGATTTCTGCGCGACCGCCGGTGCTGCAACGAGCGCGCACAACACCGCGAGCAGGGCTATTCTTACGCCCACGGCCGTGCCGCCTTGGCTTTGTCCTCGTAGCTAGCGATCTTGGCTTGCTTCTGTTTGGTCAGACCGATGTCATCGAGGCCATTGAGCAGGCAGTGCCTGCGGAACTCGTCGACCTCGAACTTCACGACGCCGCCGTCCGGCCCGCGAATTTCCTGCCTCTCCAGATCGATGGTGAGCGTGGCGTTGGCGCCGCGCTCGGCGTCGTCGAACAGTTTTTCCAAGTCTTCCGGCGACACGCGGATCGGCAGCACGCCGTTCTTAAAGCAGTTGTTGTAGAAGATGTCGCCGAACGAGGTGGAGATCACGCACTTGATACCGAAATCCATCAGCGCCCAGGGTGCGTGCTCGCGCGAGGAGCCGCAGCCGAAATTGTCGCCGGCGACCAGGATCTTCGCCTTGCGATAGGCCGGCTTGTTGAGCACGAAGTCCGGATTCTCGCTGCCGTCGTCCTTGTAGCGCATCTCGGAGAACAGGCCCTTGCCGAGCCCGGTGCGCTTGATCGTCTTCAGGTACTGCTTGGGGATGACCATGTCGGTGTCGATATTGATCATCTTCAAGGGCGCGGCGACGCCTTCGAGCGTGGTGAATTTGTCCATGGCCTTGTTCCTGTTCCAGCCGCTTCCGGCCGCGCCCTTTACTTGCTGGCTTGCCGCCGCGAGGTCAAGTCCGCGGCGGCGGCGGTTTCGCCCTGGCGCTTGAAGTGGGTCTCGCGCATGACCTGGCAGACCTGCACGGAATAGTCCTGGTAGTAGATTTCCTTCGCCTTGCGCTGCGCGTCCCGGTGTTCCGGGTGCATGCGCCAGGCGCGCTGCGCCTCCTCGGACTCGAATTCGACGATGGTGCAGCGCTCGCCGTCCTCGGCGAAGAAGCCCTTGTGCGAAATATAGCCGGGCATACCGGAGGCAAGCTCGACCATGCGGTCGACGAGGGCGACGTATTCCTCCTGCAGGCCGGGCCTCAAACGGGAGCGGAAAACGGTGACGATCATGCGACAGCCTTTCCTTGCCGGGTTGTCGAATTATTCCACCGAGCGCAGCGGCCGATCCAATGCAGGTTTTCGATTGGACTCATGCAGGCGGCTGATTGCGGCGCATGCGGTCACCTGCGGCCCTTCTCGTTGCGCGGGATCGACGCCAGTTCGGTCACCCAGGGGCGCGCCGAGCGGAACCAGTTCTGTTGGCGCGGCATGAGTTGGTCGCGCTGGCTTAAG
The DNA here is from genome assembly GCA_035501975.1 of Pseudolabrys sp. GTDB lineage: Bacteria > Pseudomonadota > Alphaproteobacteria > Rhizobiales > Xanthobacteraceae > Pseudolabrys. The sequence continues at coordinate 31,811 of DATJVE010000193.1, read as the reverse complement.
GTTCCGACGCGCAACATGTAGCTGTCCGGGTTGTCGCCGGGCGAGGTGGAGTAGATCGGTGTGCCGCAGCGCGGGCAGAAGGCCTGCACGCGCGGCTTGCCGCTCTCCGCCGTGGTCTTGACGTAGCGCGTCGGCTCGCCGCTGAGCAATTTGAAGGTCTTGCCAGGCGCGCGGATGCTGACGCGGAAGGCCGAGCCGGTGCCGGTCTGGCAATCGGTGCAGTGGCAGATCGAAACCTGCGCCGGATCGCCTTCGGCTTCGAAGCTGAGGTAACCGCAGTGGCAGCGGCCGTCCAATCGCATTCGTCGTCTCCTGTTCAGTCGGCGCTCGCCTCGATTGCTTCCATGTCGGCGTCGGAAAGGCCGAAATGGTGGCCGATCTCGTGCACCAGCACGTGAGTGACGATGGCGCCGAGGCTGTCGCCGTGCTCGGCCCAGTAGTCGAGGATGGGGCGGCGGTAGAGCCAGATCATGTTGGGCATCGGTTCGGGAACGCTGGCTAACTGAAACGGCAGCCCGACGCCCTGGAAGAGACCGAGCAAGTCGAATTCCGTTTCGAGGTTCATCTGGTCGAGGACTTCGTCGGTCGGAAATTCGGCGACCTGAATGACCAGATTGTCGCAGAGCGCGCGGAAATGGCCGGGCAGGCGGGCATAGGCCTCCGCCGCCAGCGCCTCGATTTCGCCGAGCGAGGGCGCCGCGCTGCCGCGCCAGGCCAGGGGATCGTTGGCGGAAGCCTGCATGTGGGCTTTCTAGACCGCGGCGGGGCGTTGTGAAACCAATTCCGGCGCGAGTTGACGGAACGGCGGGAATGGGCAACCGTTGACGGTCGGGTGATGATGATGCCGAAAAACCGCAGCCTTTTGGCCGTTGCAGTCATTTCCGCTGCGCTTTTTGCTGGCGTTCAAGCCAACGCGCAAGGCGCGCGCGGTTCGCAGGAATTCGCCGCGCAGGGCGCGCGCCGTCCGCACATTGTCATCCGGCCGCGCCGGCTCGAGCCCGGCCCCAATTCCAGGCGCTATTGCCGCTTCTGGCTCGCCCAACAGTATCGGGTTAGTGGGCCGGTGATCGTCCCGCGGCAGCAGTGCTGGTGGCAATAGCCAAGGCGCAGGGAACTTCCTAGACTGCCGTTCATTCTCTGGGGGCATCGGAGGTACTTCCATGTCGAAACTCCTGAAGTTCTTCGCAATCGCGGCCTTGGTTGGCGGCGCCTTCGCAATGACGCCCGGTCCTGCCGCAGCTCAACATCATCACGGCGGTGGCGGCGGCCACTGGCATGGCGGCGGTGGTTGGCATGGCGGTGGCTGGCGTGGCGGCGGCTGGGGTGGCTTCGGTCCGGGCTTTGTCTTCGGCTTCGGCCCCGGGTGGGGATGGGACTATCCCTACGGGTACTATCCCGGGCCTTACTTTGCGGGGCCTGACTGTGGCTGGGTGCGCGTGCGCGTTTGGCGCCACGGGCACTGGATAATCCGCCGCGCCTGGCGTTGCTGGTGAGGTGTTACACGGGAAACGAAAAAGGGCCCGCCGAGTGGCGGGCCTTTTTGATTCTTGAGTTCCGATCGCGCGCTATTTCCACTCGCGCACGTCAACGAAATGCCCGGCGATCGCCGCCGCTGCCGCCATCGCTGGCGATACTAAGTGTGTCCGTCCCTTGTAGCCCTGGCGGCCTTCGAAGTTGCGGTTGGAGGTCGAGGCGCAGCGCTCGCCCGGCTTGAGCTTGTCCGGATTCATGGCCAGACACATCGAGCAGCCCGGCTCGCGCCAGTCGAAGCCGGCCGCCTTGAAGATCTTGTCGAGCCCTTCGGCCTCCGCCTGCTCCTTCACCAGACCGGAGCCGGGCACGATCATGGCGTAGACGTTGGCGTTCACCGTCTTGCCGGCGGCGACGCGGGCGACCTCGCGCAGATCCTCGATGCGCGCATTGGTGCACGAGCCGATGAACACGCGGTCGAGCTTGATGTCGGAAATCTTCTCGCCGCCCGAGAGGCCCATGTAGCCGAGCGAGCGTTCGGCTGCGGCGCGCTTCTTTTCGTCCTGGATCTCGGCCGCCACCGGCACGCGGCCGGTGACCGACACCACTTGCTCGGGGCTGGTGCCCCAAGTGACCAGCGGCGGCAGCTTGGCGGCATCGAGCCTGATCTCGCGGTCGAAATGCGCGCCGTCGTCGGAGACAAGCGTTTCCCAATAGCGCATGGCCTCGTCCCAGGCCTTGCCCTTCGGCGCCTTCGGCTTGTCCTTGAGGTAGGCGTAGGCTTTTTCGTCGGGCGCGATGAAGCCGGCCTTGGCGCCGCCTTCCACCGACATGTTGCAGATGGTCATGCGCCCTTCCATCGAGCAGGCGCGGATCGCCTCGCCGGCATATTCCAGCGCATAGCCGGTGCCGCCGGCGGTGCCGATCTCGCCTATGATGGCGAGGATGATGTCCTTGGCGGTGACGCCGCCCGGCAATTTGCCGTCGACCGTCGCGCGCATGTTCTTCGATTTCTTCTGGATCAGCGTCTGCGTCGCCAGCACGTGCTCGACTTCCGAGGTGCCGATGCCGTAAGCGAGCGCGCCGAAGGCGCCGTGCGTGGCGGTGTGACTGTCGCCGCAGACGATGGTCGTGCCGGGCAGCGTGAAGCCCTGCTCGGGGCCGATGATGTGGACGATGCCCTGGCGCTTGTCGAATTCGTTGAAATATTCGATGCCGAAGTCCTTGGCGTTCTGCGCTAGCGCTGCGATCTGCTCGGCGCTTTCCGGATCGGGATTGGGCTTGCTGCGGTCGGTGGTGGGCACGTTGTGGTCGACGACGGCGAGCGTCTTGTCGGGCGCGTGCACCGGGCGGCCGGCCGCGCGCAGGCCCTCGAACGCCTGCGGCGAGGTCACTTCGTGCACCAGATGACGGTCGATGTAGATGAGCGCGGTTCCGTCCGGCTGCTCGTCCACCAGATGATCGTCCCAGATCTTGTCGTACAGCGTGCGCGGTTTCATGACTCGATTGCCTTGCTCAGAGGGAAAGGGAAAGCGGCTTGCAACCCGGCGATTGCCGGCTGAGCCGGTCAGAGTCCCGCTTGCACCGCCGTCAGCCGGCCGAAAAATCGCCAGGGCAGACGGGTGTGGTCGGACAACGTGATGCGCTGAGCCTCGGACACCATGGACGCTATATAGCCGGTCGCTCCGGTCCCGACAACGAACGGCCAAAGAGAAAGGGGCCGCATCAGCGGCCCCTTTCCGGCATTCCCCGAACAGCCGTAGCTTATTCCTTGGCGGCGGCCTCGGCCGCTTCCGGCCCGCCGGTCGCCTGCGCCTCGATGCGCGCCTTCTTGCCGCGCAAGCCGCGCAGGTAATAGAGCTTGGCGCGGCGCACCTTGCCGCGGCGCACCACCTTGATCGAGTCGATCATCGGCGAGTGGATCGGAAACACGCGCTCGACGCCTTCGCCGTAGGAAATCTTGCGCACGGTGAAGTTCTCGTTGATGCCGCGGCCGGAGCGGCCGATGCAGACGCCCTCGTAGGCCTGCACGCGCGCCTTGTCGCCTTCCACGACCTTGACGTTGACCAGCACGGTGTCGCCCGGCTGGAAGTCGGGAATCTCGCGGCCGGCCGAGAGTTTCTCGACCTGCTCTTTTTCGAGCTGCTGGATGATGTTCATGGCTTCAAGTCTCCGTCGGCAGCGCCAGTAACCGGCGCGCGGTCTTGTCTGGTCTGAATGGGTTGGGCGAGCTTCTAGACTAAAGATTGTGGCTTGTCACCCTCGGGTTTTTGGCCCGTTTTTGGGCATTTTACGGGCCTGATAGGCCGCCCAGAGGTCGGGCCGGCGTTCGGCCGTCAACCGCTCGGCCTCGGCGCGCCGCCATTGCGCGACCTTGCCGTGGTCGCCGGAAATAAGCACCTCCGGGATCGGCTCGCCCTCGAATACCGGCGGCCGCGTGTATTGCGGGTACTCCAGGAGCCCGTCGGCGAAACTCTCCTCGGCGATCGAGGCCTCCTTGCCCATCACGCCGGGCAAGAGCCGCACGCAGGCATCGATGAGCGCGATCGCCGCCGGCTCGCCGCCCGACAGCACGAAATCGCCGAGCGAAACCTCCTCGAGCTTGCGCGCCTTGATCAGCCGCTCGTCGACGCCCTCGAAGCGCGCGCACACGATCACGACGCCAAGGCCGCCAGCGAGAAGGGCGACGCGCCGCTGCGTCAGCGGCTTGCCGCGCGGGCTCATCAGCAGGCGCGGGCGTTGGTCGTGCGGCACGGTATCAAGCGCGCGCGCCAGCACGTCGGCTTTCATCACCATGCCCGGTCCGCCGCCGGCCGGCGTGTCGTCGACGGTGCGGTGCTTGTCGGTCGCGGCGTTGCGGATGTCGTGGCTATCGAGCGACCAGATGCCGCTGCCGAGCGCCTTGCCGGCGAGGCTCGCGCCGAGCGGGCCGGGGAACATCTCCGGGAAGATGGTGAGGATCGATGCTCGCCACATACTCATTCGCCCCGCGCTTCGGTTTCAGCCGGGCGCACGACGACGATGCGTCCGGCGTCGATGTCCACGGTCGGCACCGTGGTCTCGTTGAAGACGATCAACAGCGCCTCGCCGCCACCGGCCGGCGCGATCTCGATCAGGTCGCCGGCGCCGAAATTATGGATCGCGGCGACAGTGCCGAGCGTCGCGCCGTCTTCATCAACCGCGGCAAGACCGACGAGGTCGGCGTGATAGAACGTGTCGGTGTCCTTGATCGGCGGCAGGCGCTCGCGCGGCACGTAAAGGTCGGTGTTGCGCAATGCTTCCGCCGCGTTGCGGTCGGTGACGCCGGCAAGGCGCGCGACCAAAAAGTCCTTGCCCGGCCGCGCCGCCTCGATCTCGAACCGCCGTTTGCCGTCTGCGGTCTCCAGCGGGCCGTAATTCGTAACGGCCAGCGGATCCTCGGTGAACGACCACAGCTTTACCTCGCCGCGAATGCCGTGCGCGGCACCGATGCGGGCGACGCGGATGCGGTCGGCCACGGCGCGCTAGCGTCAGCTCGCCGCCGGTGCCGGTGCAGCCGCGGGCTTCGCCGCCGCGGCGGCTTCCTTGGCCTTGGCGGCTTCTTCGGCCTTGGCCTTGCGTTCCTTGCGCGGCACGGCCTTTTCCGGGTTGTTGCGCTTCTCGCGCTTGGCGATGCCGGCGGCATCGAGGAAGCGCATGACGCGGTCGGACGGCTGCGCGCCCTTCTTCATCCACGATTGCACCTTGTCGAGATCGAGCTTGAGCCGCTCGGTCTTCTCTTTCGGCAGCAGCGGATTGAAGTGGCCGAGCCGCTCGATGAAGCGGCCGTCGCGTGGGCTTCGCGAGTCGGCGACGACGATGTGATAGACCGGCCGCTTCTTGGTTCCGGCGCGAGCCATGCGGATGACGAGAGACATTTGTATTCCTTTCTAGGTTAGTTTTGGTTGTTCGCGGCTAATCGTGATCCATCGTCCTCAGGGTGACGGGGGAGAGGGTGGGGTGTGCGTCTCACTTCTTCTTCCCCGCGCCGGGCAAGCCCGGCAATCCAGGAAATTTTCCGCTGCCGAGTCCGGGCAGGCCAGGAATGTTCCGCGGCAAATTCGGCATGGCCGGCGGCAGCGAGCTGCCCGGCATTCCCGGCGGCAGCGCGCCGCCCGGCATCTTCTTGGCGATCTCCGCCATCTGCTCCGGCGTCGGCACGCCGCCCGAGCCGAAGCCCATGATCTGGCCGAGGCCGGCGAGCGGACCGCGCTTGCCTGAGCCCATTGCCTTCATCATGTCGGCCATGCCGCGGTGCATTTTGAGCAGCTTGTTGATGGATTCGGGCGTGGTGCCGGAGCCCGCGGCGATGCGCTTCTTGCGGCTGGCCTTGAGGATATCCGGGTTGCGCCGCTCCTGCGGCGTCATCGAGTCGATGATCGCCATTTGGCGCTTGAGCAATTTATCGTCGAGGCCGGCGGCGGCGATCTGGTTCTTCATCTTGGCGACGCCCGGCATCATGCCGAGCAGGCCGCCCATGCCGCCCATCGCCTGCATCTGCTGCAATTGTTCACGCAGGTCGCCGAGATCGAACTTGCCCTTGCGCATCTTCTCGGCGGCGCGCATGGCCTTTTCGGCGTCGATATTGGCGGCGGCTTTCTCGACCAGCGCGACGATGTCGCCCATGCCGAGGATGCGGCCGGCGATGCGGGCGGGATCGAACTCCTCCAGCGCGTCGAGTTTTTCACCGGTGCCGATCAGCTTGATCGGCTTGTTGGTCACCGCGCGCATGGACAATGCCGCGCCGCCGCGGCCGTCGCCGTCAACGCGGGTGAGCACGATGCCGGTCAGGCCGACGCGCTGGTCGAACGAGCGCGCGAGATTGACGGCGTCCTGGCCGGTCAGCGCGTCGGCGACCAGCAGCACTTCGTGCGGAGCGGCGGCGCGCTTGACCTCGGCCGCCTCGTTCATCATCTCGTCGTCGAGCGTGGTGCGGCCGGCGGTGTCCAGCAGCACCACGTCGTAGCCGCCGAGGCGCGCGGCTTCCAGCGCGCGCCGCGCGATCTGTGGTGGCTGCTGGCCGGCAACGACGGGAAGCGTATCGATTTGCGCTTCGCGGCCGAGCACGGCCAATTGTTCCATCGCCGCCGGCCGGCGCACGTCGAGCGAGGCCATCAGCACTTTCTTCTTCTGCCGGTCGGCGAGGCGGCGAGCGACCTTGGCGGTGGTGGTGGTTTTACCGGAGCCCTGCAGGCCGACCATCATGACGGCGACCGGCGGCGCGGCGTTAAGATCGATGCCTTGGCTATCGGCACCCAGCGTCTGCACGAGCTGGTCGTGCACGATCTTGACCACCATCTGGCCTGGGGTGACCGACTTCATCACCTCGACGCCGACCGCTTCTTTTTTCACGCCCTCAGTGAAGGCGCGGGCGACGTCGAGCGCGACGTCGGCTTCAAGCAACGCGCGGCGCACCTCGCGCAGCGCCGCATCGACGTCGCCCTCGCTGAGCGCGCCGCGACGGGTGAGACGGTCGAGAATGCCGCCGAGTTTTTCCGACAACGTGTCGAACATTTAGCTTTCCAAGAACGGCCCATCTCGCGATGGGCCTATGCAAAAACACTTTACGCCCGAGGGCGCATCGCGCTGTCGGGCGGTGGCCTCCGGCCTCTCAAGGACCGGGCGGCGGAACTGGACTTTCAAGTCTCGCGTAAGAGCGGGCGGAACCTATGATTCGCCCGTGGCGAAGTCAAGGCGCCGAAATTTCGTCGTCATTCCGGGGCGCGAGCAGAGCGGGCGAAGCCGGAATCCGGCAATAATCCCGGCGCCGGCCTCTGCATTCCGGGTCCGGCGCGAGGGCGCCGTCCCGGAATACGGGGGCAGGGGCCTACGACGTCAACTCGTAGCTGACCGTCACCACGGCGCGCAGCGTCTGTTCGCCGGGGGCGATGGGGGCTGCCGCGCCGGCGCGCATCGCCGGATAGGCGCGCACCGGTGGCGACGCACCCTCTTCCGAGATTGTCATGACGCGGCCGACTTTCATGCCGGCGGCGGCGGCGTAGAGTTCGGCCTTGCGCCGCGCGTCGGCGATCGCCGCGGCGCGCGCCTTGTCGAGAAGCTTGGCCTGCTCCGACACGATAAATTCGATGCCGGACATTTCGTTGGCGCCCGCCGAGATGGCGCGGTCGAGCACGGCGGGCAGATTGGCGACGTCGCGGATCTTAACCGTGACCTGATTGTTCGCCTGAAAGCCGATCAGATGCGGCGTGCCCGGCTTGTTTGTTTCGTACTGCGGCTGCAGCGACAGCGAGGTGGTCTGGATATCGCGGTCGGCCACGCCGTTCTCCTTGATCGCCGCCAGCACCGCCGTCATCTCCTTGGCATTGGCGTCGCTCGCCGCCCGCGCCGTCTTGCCCTGGCTGGAGACGCCGAGACGGATCACCGCGTTGTCGGGAACCGCCGCCACCGTGGCTTCGCCGGTCACCGTCACCAGCTTCTCCACGCGCTCGACCGGCTGCGCCGCTACGGGCGCGAGCGCCGCGGCGGCAATCACAAAGGCGGAGAGCAAAGCGCGCGAGACTGGCATCATCATCTCTCCATCATTTCACGGGTACGAACACGTTGACCACCAGATTTTCCGCGTTGGTCTTGACCGGGTCGGTGACATATTCCTCGATGAACAAACCTTGCGCCTCGAGGTGCTTATCGTCGAGGTAATTGGTGATCGCCTCGTAGGTCGAATCCATGGCGTCGTAGGAGCCGCGATGGACGAATTTGAGCGCCTTGCCGGATGGCGCCGGGCCGACGGCGATGTCGCCTTTCGGCGGATCGGCCGGCGCGGCGGCGATCGGCACGGCGGCCTGGAATGAGAAGCCGATATCGTCGGTCTCGGTATAGATGGTCAGAAAGGGGCCGGCCGGCTTGATGCCCTGCTTGTCGAGATATTCGTTGAGCGACTTGAAGGCGTCGACCAGCGTTTCGAAGGCGGCATCCCACTTGCTGTGGCCCTTGATGGAGATGATCGTCCGCTCCGGCAGCGTCACGCTCTCGCCGAAGGCGTCGCCCGGCTGCAGCGGCGCCGGCGTGTCGAGATTGACCTGCGGCGGGGCCGGCTGCGCGAAACTTGGGCCGGCGGCGAAAGCGAGCGCCATGGCCAGCAGGATCGGCGCCGCAATGCGCATGCGCGACATCAATGGCCTCCGTCGTTTGAGTGCGGCGATCCCGGCATGTCGCGATAACCTAGCATAGGCCCTTGGCCAATCGGTGCTTATTCGCCATATAAACCAGGCGAAAGCCCGGCAAAAGCCGCGGCTTGCGTCAATTCATAGGCGATTCTTTGGGCGCGCTCGCCAACCAGTCTTTCGTCAAGATGAACGGCATCGGCAACGAGATCGTCGTGGTCGATCTGCGCGCGCACGCGGTGGCGATCGCGCCGGAGGAGGCGCGCGCTGCGGCGGCGCCGGGCGGCGCGCCCTACGACCAGTTGATGGCGCTCTACCCGCCGCGCACGCCGGGCACCGACGCCTTTGTGCGCATCTACAACAATGACGGCTCGGAGGCCGGCGCCTGCGGTAACGGAATGCGCTGCGTGGCCGATCTGGTGGCGAAAGCAAGCGGCAAGACCGCGCTCACCTTCGAGACCTCAGCCGGCATCCTCAATTGCTGGAAGGGTGCCGACGGCATGTTCACGGTGGACATGGGTCCGCCGCGCTTCAAGTGGGACGAGATTCCGCTGGCCGAAGAGTTCCGCGACACGCGCGCCATCGAATTGCAGATCGGACCCATCGACAACCCGGTGCTGCATTCGCCGTCGGCGGTGAACATGGGCAACCCGCACGCGATCTTCTGGGTCGACGACGTGAACGCCTACGAGCTCGCCAAGCTCGGCTCGCTGCTCGAACATCATCCGATTTTTCCCGAGCGCGCCAACATCTCGCTGGCGCATATCGTCTCGCGCGATCATATCGTCATCCGCACCTGGGAGCGCGGCGCCGGGCTGACCAAAGCCTGCGGCTCGGCGGCTTGTGCCGCCGCCGTCGCCGCCGCGCGGCTCAAGCGCGCCAACCGCAAGGTGAAAGTGACGCTGCCGGGCGGCGAACTCACCATCGACTGGCGCGAGAGCGACGGCCACGTGCTGATGACGGGTCCGGTGGAATTCGAATTCGCCGGCAAGTTCGATCCGGCGCTGTTCGCCCCCACCCAACCCTCCCCCGCAAGCGGGGGAGGGATAGGGAGGGGGGCATGAGCCTCGATGTCGTCACTTTCGGCTGCCGGCTCAATATCGCCGAGTCGGAAGTGATCCGCCGCGCCGCCGCCGGACTCGACGAGACGGTGGTGGTGAACACCTGTGCGGTGACCGCGGAAGCGGTACGTCAGGCGCGGCAGAGCATCCGCCGCATCAAGCGCGCGCGACCCGATGCGCGCATCGTGGTCACCGGTTGCGCGGCGCAGGTCGAGCCGGGCGCGTTCGCGGCGATACCCGAAGTCGCGCGCGTCGTCGGCAACAGCGAGAAGCTCGACCCGCAAGTCTGGGCCGGCGATGGCGAACGCGTCTCGGTCGGCGACATCATGGCGGTGAAGCGCCACGCCGCGCAGGCGGTCGATCATCTCGCGGGGCATACCCGCGCCTTCCTGCAGGTGCAGAACGGCTGCGACCACCGCTGCACGTTCTGCATCATTCCGTTCGGCCGCGGCAATTCGCGCTCGCTGCCGGCGGACGATTGCGTCGCGCAGGCGCGTCGCCTGACTGCGCGCGGCTATCGCGAATTGGTGCTCACCGGCGTCGACATCACCAGCTACGGCGCAGACCTTTCCGGCGCGCCGCGACTGGGCGCGCTGGTCAAGCGCATCCTCGAGGAGATCCCCGAGCTTGCGCGCTTGCGGCTGTCCTCGATCGACTCGGTGGAGGCCGACGACGATTTGCTCGACGCCCTGGCCAATGAGCCGCGGCTGATGCCGCATCTGCATCTGTCGCTGCAATCCGGGGACGATCTCATCCTCAAGCGCATGAAGCGGCGGCACACGCGCGGCGGCGCGATTGCGTTCTGCGCGCAGGTCCGCCGGCTGCGGCCGGACGTCGCCTTCGGCGCCGATCTCATCGCCGGGTTCCCGACCGAAACCGACGCCATGTTCGCTCGCTCGCTCGATCTCATCGACGAATGCGGGCTGGCGCAACTGCACGTCTTTCCATTTTCTCCGCGCCCCGGCACGCCGGCCGCGCGCATGCCGCAGGTCGCGCGCGATGTTGTCAAAGAACGCGCCCGTATCTTACGCGAAATGGGCGAGGCGGCGCTGCGCGCGCATCTCGATGCCCAGGTCGGCGCGCGGCGGCTCGTGCTGACCGAGCGCGGCGGTGTCGGCCACACCGAGCAATTCACAATGGTCAAACTGGCGGCGCCGGTCGCGCCGGGTGCTATTCTCGATCTGACGATGATGGGGCATGACGGCCGACAACTGCTGGCGGCATAAGGGGAACGAACATGAGCGCGAGCGATCATCTGGTGACAACCATGGAGCAGCTCCAAGCGCTCTATGGCAAGAAGAACCCGAACTCCATCACCAAGGAAATCGATCATATCAACAACGGCTATCGCCGACTGATCGAGGCGGCGCCGTTCGTGGCGGTGGCGACGTGCGGACCCGAGGGGCTCGATTGCTCGCCCAAGGGCGACGCGCGCGGCTTCGTGCGCATCCTCGACGACAAGACGCTGGCCATTCCCGACCGCCCCGGCAATAACCGCCTCGACGGTTTCCGCAACATCGTGCGCGATCCGCGCGTCGCGCTCTTGTTCCTGATCCCCGGCGTCGGCGAGACTTTGCGCGTGAACGGTCGCGCCGAAATTTCCATCGAGCCCGAGCTGATGCAAAGCTTTGCGGTCAACGGCAAGCTGCCGCGCTGCGTGATGATCGTGCACATCGAGAGCATCTACTTCCACTGCTCGAAGGCGATTGTGCGCTCCAAGCTGTGGGACGAGGCGACCAAGATCGACCGCAAGAGCCTGCCGTCGACCGGCACCATCGTCGCGGAACTCAGCGGCGGCAAGGCCGGCGGCGAAGAATACGACCGCGCCATGCCTGAGCGCATCAAGGCACAGCTATATTGAGAGCTGTTGCTTAACGCTGACGGCGCGTTCACCCGGATGGTTTTGGCACGCCGGCGGCCGGCAGCATTGTTCTGTGACCCAATGAGCAGATCGAGCATCACAGAGTTTTTCGCTGCGTTTTTTGCGGCCGAGCTTCGCGCCTGGCGCGGCCAGCAGCCGCTCTGGAAGGTCTTCTGGGTCTATGGCGTCGCCACCAGCGCCGCGCTGATCGCGCTCTACATTGTCGCCTTTTATATTGAACGCGTTGCGCTTCGGCAGATCCTCTTGCCTTGCTTTGCGGTCTACACCGCCTGGATTCTCATTGCGGTATGGCGCTGCGCGCACAACACGAGGGAGCAATTCTGGAGCATCGTTGCGCGCTTCTTGACCGTCGCCTGGGCCTGCAATGCGATTTTGATTCTCGTGTTTCTCCAATTCAATCTAATCCAGAATTATTACCTGGCACACTGAGCGCGCATTCGCTCCCTGCACGCCTAGGCGTTATCTTTCCAGCCGCATGTCGTGAGCGCGGCCTGCATGTGCGGCGGTACCGGTGCGGTGATCGTCGCCGGCGGCTTGTTCTTGGAAATCGGCACCACGATCTTGCGCGAATGCAAATGCAGCGGCGGCCCGCCCACGCGCGGCGCGCGGCCGTAGATATTATCGCCGAGGATCGGCCAGCCCATCTCCGCGCAATGCACCCGCAACTGATGCGTCCGTCCGGTCAGCGGCTCGAGCGCGAGCCAGGTGAGTGCGCCGCCGCGTCCCATCACCTTCCACGTCGTCACCGCCGGCGCGCCATGCGGATCCGGCTTCATCCACCAGCCGCGGTTTTCGTCGAGCTTACCGAGCGGAATGTCGATGCGGCCTTCGTCGCCGTCGGGCGCGCCCTCGACCACCGCCCAATAGGTCTTGCCGACCTTGCCCTGCTTGAACAGCTTGCCGAGCAGCGCCAGCGCCTTGCGGTGACGGCCGAGCACCAGGCAGCCGGAAGTGTCCTTGTCGAGCCGGTGCGCCAGCGCCGGGTTGCGCGGCAGCCCGAAGCGCAGCGCGTCGAAATAGTCCTCCAAGCTCTCGCCGCCCTTCGGCCCGCGATGCACCGCGAAACCCGCCGGTTTATCGATCACCAGCATCAGCCCATCGCGGTAGAGCAACCGGGAAAGCATCTCTTCCGGTGTCATGCCGAAACGGCTATCACGGGCGCAACATGAACGACAGCACCCAGACAAGCTGGTGGAAACGCTTGAGCTCCGGGCTCAAGCGCACCTCGTCCTCGCTCGGCGGCGCGATCGCAGGCTTAGTGACCAAGCGCAAGCTCGACGCGACCACGATCGAGGAGCTGGAGCACGAACTGATCCGAGCCGATCTCGGGCCGGAATTCGCCGAGCGCATGGCGGCGGCACTGGGTGAAGGCCGCTTCGACAAGGCGATCACGCCGGATGAGGTGAAGACCTTGCTCGCTGGCGAGATCGAGAACGTGCTGGCGCCCGTGGCCAAGCCGCTGGAGGTGACAGCGCGGCCGTTCATCATCCTGGTTGCCGGCGTCAACGGCTCCGGCAAGACCACCACCATCGGCAAGCTCGCCGCCAAGTTCCGGACCGAAGGCAAGACGGTGATGCTGGTCGCCGGGGACACCTTCCGCGCCGCCGCCATCGATCAGCTCAAGATCTGGGGCGAGCGCACCGGCGCGAGCGTGATGGCGCGCGAGCCGGGCGCCGACGCCGCGGGCCTCGCCTTCGATGCGCTCGGTGCCGCCAAGGCGCAAGGCGTCGACATCGTGCTGGTCGATACCGCCGGCCGCCTGCAGAACCGCGCCGAGCTGATGAGCGAACTGGAAAAGATGGTGCGCGTCATGCGCAAGGTGGAACCGTCGGCGCCGCACGCCGTGCTGCTGGTGCTTGACGCTACCGTCGGCCAGAACGCGCTCAGCCAGGTCGACATTTTCGGCAAGATCGCCGGCGTCACCGGCCTGGTCATGACCAAGCTCGACGGCACCGCGCGCGGCGGCATTCTGGTGGCGATCGCGGCCCGCTTCGGCCTACCGGTGCATTTCATCGGCGTCGGCGAGGGTGTCGACGATCTGCAGCCGTTCACCGCGCGCGATTTCGCCCGTGCCATAGTTGGGCTGGATTCCTGAAATAACGCGACAGCATGGCCGACAAAAAGCAACTCAACCCCATCCTCAAGCTGGTGCTCGACATCGGGCCGCTGGTGCTGTTCTTCGCCGCCAATTCGAAGTTCGGCATCTTCGCGGCGACGGGCGCTTTCATGGCCGCGGCATTGCTCGCGTTGGCCGTGGCCTACGTGATGACGCGGCGCATCGAGGTGATGACGCTGGTCACCGCCGTCATCGTCGTGGTGTTCGGCTCCTTGACGCTGGTGCTGCACGACGCGACCTTCATCAAGCTCAAACCGACCATCATTTATCTTCTGTTCGGCGGCACGCTGCTGGGCGGCCTGCTGCTCGGCAAGCCGCTGCTCGGCTTGCTGTTCGATCAGATGTTCCATTTGACCGAAGAAGGTTGGCGCAAGCTCACCTGGCGCTGGGCGCTGTTCTTTTTCGCGCTGGCGATGTTGAACGAAATCGTCTGGCGGAATTTCTCCACCGATTTCTGGGTCAGCTTCAAAGTGTTCGGCGCGGTGCCGCTGACCTTCCTGTTCGGGGCGCTGCAAATGCCGCTGATCAACAAATACGCCGTGGAGCGCAAGGAATAGCGGCTAACGCATTCTCGATTTCAGCGTGATCGCCGCGCCGTCGACGACGAATTTGCCGTAGCCGTGGTGATGGATCGTCTTGGGATTTTTCTGCGCCGGATCGATCCAGGCCTTGAGTACCTCCAGGATGAACAGGTTGTAGCGGTTCTCCAGCCGCCGATCGATCACCTTGCATTCGAGATTGGCGAAGCATTCCTTGATCAGCGGCGGCTTCACCCGCTCGGCTGGCAGCGGCGTCAGCCCGAAGGCGGCAAACTTGTCGATCTCGCGGCCGGACGCATTGCCGACCTTCACCACTTTCGCCGCCAGCCTGCGCGCCGGCACGGCGATCACGCATTCGCCGGTCGTATGCAGCGCGTCGAAGCTGTAATTGGCGCTGCTGCAAACGCCGGCCACCAGCGGCGGCTCGAACTCGACCATCATGTGCCAGGACATGGTCATGACATTGGCGCGGCCTTTGCGCGCGGTCGTCAGCAGAACGACCGGGCCCGGCTCGAGCAATTGATAGACCTTGGATAAAGCCAGCGGCTTCAAGGCTTGAAAGCTTTGGTGATTTCCGGATCGAGCGTGTTGGCGAGATTATCGGCGGTCACCGGTCCGACCAGCTTGTAGACGATGGTACCGTCGCGCCCAATCAGATAGGTCTCCGGCACGCCATAGACGCCCCAATCGATCGAGGTGCGGCCGCTGGCGTCGACGCCCACGGCGACGAAGGGATTGCCGTAGCGGTTGAGGAAACGCCGCGCATTGTCGGTCGGATCCTTGTAATTGATGCCGACCAGCTTGATGCGCTTGTCCTGCGACAGCTTCTCCAGGAACGGCACCTCGTCGGCGCACGGAATGCACCACGAGGCCCACACGTTCACCAGCGTCAACTCGCCGGGGAACGCCGCGTTGGAAAGCCCCGGGATGGGCTTGCCGTCGCGGGTGGTGAGGCCGGCAAGCGGCGGCAGATCGGTCTTCGGCGCGGGATGGCCGATTAGCGCGGACGGCAGGCGCGACGGGTCGCCGCTCCACAGCCGCACCAAGAACAGCACGGCGAGCGCGGCAAAGACGATGAGCGGCAGCAACACCAAAATCGTGCGTTGCTTCTTGCCGGAGCTTTCGGTCGATACCGAGCTCATTGGTCATCCTTGCGCTGCGAACGCCGCGTCACGCCGCGCTCCTCGAGATCGCCGAGGATGCGCCGCTGCGCCGAGTAATCGAGCACAACCCAGGCGGCCAGGCCGGCCACGACGAAGACGGTCACCGCATAGGCGGCGACAATGAAGTCGGCATGCGGCCCGAGATTCATGCGCGCGCCTCCTGCGCCTGCATGATGCGCATGCTGCGCACGCGCCGGCGCAGGATTTCGTTGCGCATGGCGGCAAAATGCAGGGTGAAGAACAGGAAAGTGAAGGCCACCGCCATGAACAAGAGCGGCCAGAGGATCGATGGATCGATGGCCGATCCACCCATGCGCATGATCGAGGCCGGCTGATGCAGCGTGTTCCACCAGTCGACCGAGAACTTGATGATCGGGATGTTGACCGCGCCGACCAAAGTGAGCACCGCCGCGGCGCGCGAACCGCGGCCGGGATCCTCCGCGGTCCAATAGAGCGCGAGCACGCCGAGATAGAGCAGGAACATCACCAGCACCGAGGTGAGCCGCGCGTCCCACACCCAGTAGGTGCCCCAGGTCGGCCGGCCCCAGAGCGAGCCGGTGACCAGGCAGATAAAAGTGAAGGCGGCGCCGACCGGCGCGGCCGCCTTGCCGGCAACGTCGGCGAGCGGATGCCGCCAGACCAGCGTGCCGAGCGCGGCGACGCTCATCACGCCCCAGCCCATCATGCTCAGCCAGGCGGCCGGCACGTGGATGAACATGATCTTGACGGTGGCGCCTTGCTGATAGTCGTCGGGGGCGTGCAGCGCGCGCACCAGCCCGACCGCAAACAAGGCAATCGTGATGGCGGCGAGCCACGGCAACACGCGGTTGACCAGCGTGAGAAAACGCGTCGGGTTGGCGAGATCGATGATAGCCATCGGTAGCCTTTTAATCAGACCTACCGGCCCGGGCAATGCCGGCCGGCGGCGAACCTATGCCCGTTTTGGCGGCCTATCGATTTGATTTGCATCATGAAGCCGGCCCGTTTTGGCCGGTCAAAACCGATCATTCCAGGCCATGCCGGAGCGCCGCCGCGGCGGCGAACGGCCCCAGCACCAGGCTCGCCAAGGATAGCGCGCAAAGAATGGTGAAAGGTGGGCCGAACGGCGCCGGCCCGACGATCGCGGCGTTGGCCGCGGCGACGCCGAAGATCAGCACCGGCACCGTGAGCGGCAGCACCAAAACCGCGAGCAGCAGGCCGCCGCGCCGCAGCGCCACCGATAGCGCGGCGCCGACCAGGCCAATAAAGGTGAGCGCGGGGGTTCCCGCGAGCAGTGTGAGGGCCACCGCGCCCATGGCCTGCAGTTCGACGTTGAGCATTAGCCCGAGCACCGGGCTGATCACCACCAGCGGCAATGCCGTGGTCAGCCAATGCGCGATGGCCTTGGCCGCCACCGCCAGTTCCAGCGGCATGCGGCCCATCATCAAGAGATCGAGCGAGCCGTCGTCATGGTCGGTGGCAAAGAGCCGGTCGAGCGCGAGCAGGCTCGCCAGCAGGGCGCCGAGCCAGAGGATCGCCGGGCCGATGCGCGCCAGCAGATTGAGGTCGGGACCGAGCGCGAACGGCATCATGGTGACGACAATCAGGAAGAACAGCGCGCCCATCAGCGCGCCGCCGCCGACGCGCACGCTCAACCGCATGTCGCGGAACATGAGGGCCGTAAATGCTTTCATGGCGGCCCTATCTGCAGCTCGCGCGGGCGCTCGAGCCCAATCGGGCCGTGCGCAGCGGCGACGATCATGCCGCCCCCGGCGAGATGGCTGCGCATCAATTCGGCGAGCCGGTTCTGCGAGGGCACGTCGAGCGCCGAGGTCGGCTCGTCCAAAAGCCAGAGCGTGCGCGGCACGGCAACCAGCCGCGCGATCGACAGCCGCCGCCGCTGCCCGGCCGACAGATAGGCAGCGGGCAGGTTGATGAGCCGCGCAAGGTCGACCGCCTGCAGCGCGAGATCGATCGGCAGATCGATGCCGCCGAGATAGCGCGCCCAGAATTCCAGGTTTTCGCCAACGGTGAGAGACGGCTTCACCGCATCCTGATGGCCGACGTAGTGCGCTTGCTCGGCGATGGAGGTATCGGGCTCGCCGCCGTCGAGTTCCAATTGACCGCCCGCCAGATGGACCAGCCCGGCGATCACGCGCAAAAGCGAGGACTTGCCGGCGCCGTTGCGCCCGGTCACCACCAGCGCCTCGCCCGCCGACAGGCTGAAATTGAGGCCCGCAAACACCTCGCGCCCGCCGCGGGTGCAGACCAAATTGTTGCCTCTGAGCTGCATCAAGCGCGCTTTAGCCTGCCGGCGGCCGGCGGGAAAGCCGTCTCGCCGGCGAAAAATTCTGCTCCTCCGCCCATTTTTTCGGGTGTTCCATCGTTAATATGGCGTCCGGCGCAAAAAGACCTTATAAGCCCGCCGTTATGGCGTTTGCTTAGCGGAATTCGGGCGCATGTCTCCCCGGCGAGAAAAGTCTTGTCTTGGCAGGAGCTTAGACCGAACCAGCGCCATTGTCCCGTCCGGGAATGGAAACCTCCGACATGACTTCGCTCGACAGTTTTAGATGCTGCAAGACCCTCAAGGTTGGTAGCAAGACCTACGCCTATTTCAGCCTCCCCACCGCCGAGAGAAACGGCCTCAAGGGAATTTCCCGCCTGCCGTTCTCGATGAAGGTGCTGTTGGAAAACCTGCTGCGCAATGAAGACGGGCGCACGGTGACCAAGGACGACATCAAGGCCGTCGCCGAATGGCTGAAGACCAAGACGTCGGAACACGAATTCGCCTTCCGCCCGGCGCGCGTGCTGATGCAGGACTTCACCGGCGTGCCGGCGGTGGTCGATCTCGCCGCCATGCGCGACGCCATGAAGGAGCTCGGCGGCGACCCCAAGAAGATCAATCCGCAGGTGCCGGTCGATCTCGTCATCGACCATTCGGTGGCGGTCACCTTCTTCGGCAACAATCAGGCGTTCAAGAAGAACGTCGAAGAGGAGTACCGGCAGAACCAGGAGCGCTACAAATTCCTCAAATGGGCGCAGCGCTCGTTCGATAATTTCAGCGTCGTGCCGCCCGGCACCGGCATCTGCCATCAGGTCAATCTCGAATATCTGTCGCGCGTCGTCTGGAGCAAGAAGGACAAGGTCAAGGTCGACGGCAAGGAATCGACCATGGACGTCGCCTATCCCGACACTGTGGTCGGCACCGACTCGCACACGACGATGGTCAACGGCCTCTCGGTGCTCGGCTGGGGCGTCGGCGGCATCGAGGCGGAAGCGGCCATGCTCGGCCAGCCGCTGTCGATGGTGCTGCCCGAGGTGATCGGCTTCAAGCTGTCCGGCAAGCTCAAGGAAGGCCTCACCGCCACCGACCTGGTGCTGACCGTCACCGAAATGCTGCGCAAGCGCGGCGTGGTCGGCAAGTTCGTCGAATTCTTCGGCCCCGGCCTCACGCATCTGACGATCGCCGACCGCGCCACGATCGGCAACATGGCGCCCGAATACGGCGCCACCTGCGGTTTCTCGCCGATCGACGACGACACCATCCGCTATCTCAAGGACACCAGCCGTCCGCCGGAGGTGATCAAGCTCGTCGAAGCCTACGCCAAGGCGCAGGGCATGTATCGCGTGAAGACCACGCCCGATCCGATCTTCACCGACGTGTTGAAGCTCGATCTGGCCACCGTCGAGCCGTCGCTGTCCGGCCCCAAGCGTCCGCAGGACCGGATCGCGCTGCGCGACGTGAAGGCCGGCTTCACCGGCTCGATGGAGAAGGAATACAACAAGGGCAACGAGCTCAAGAAGCGCGTGCCGGTCAACCAGAAAGACTATGACCTCGGCAACGGCGACGTGGTGATCGCGGCGATCACCTCCTGCACCAACACCTCGAACCCGAGCGTGATGATCGGCGCCGGCCTGCTCGCCCGCAAGGCGGCGGCCAAGGGGTTGACCGCCAAGCCGTGGGTGAAGACCTCGCTCGCGCCGGGCTCGCAGGTCGTCGCCGAATATCTCGAGAAGGCCGGCCTGCAGAAGGACCTCGACAAGGTCGGCTTCAATCTCGTCGGCTTCGGCTGCACCACCTGCATCGGCAATTCCGGCCCGCTGCCGGAGGAGATTTCCGAGGCGGTGAACGAAAACGACCTGGTGGCGGCGGCGGTGCTCTCCGGCAACCGCAACTTCGAAGGCCGCGTCAACGCCGACGTGCGCGCGAACTATCTCGCTTCGCCGCCGCTCGTCGTCTCCTACGCGCTCGCCGGCTCGATGTATGTCGATCTCGCCAAGGATCCGCTCGGCACCGATCAGAAGGGCAAGAAGGTCTATCTCAAGGACATCTGGCCCTCGAACAAGGAGATCGGCGAATTCATCGCCAAGAACGTCACCAAGCAGATCTTCGCCAAGAAATACGCCGACGTGTTCAAGGGCGACGCCAACTGGCGCAAGATCGCGGTCAAGGGCGGCCTCACCTACGAGTGGGACGACCGTTCGACCTACGTGCAGAACCCGCCTTACTTCGAAGGCATGGAGAAGCGCCAGCGGCCGATCGAGGACATCGTCGACGCCCGCATCCTCGGCCTGTTCCTCGACTCGATCACCACCGACCACATCTCGCCGGCGGGATCGATCAAGGAAGCGAGCCCGGCCGGCGAATATTTGCGCGATCACCAGGTGCGGCCGAAGGACTTCAACCAGTACGGCACGCGCCGCGGCAATCACCAGGTGATGATGCGCGGCACCTTCGCCAACATCCGCATCAAGAACCAGATGGTGCCGGGTGTCGAAGGCGGCGTCACCATCCACTATCCGTCCAAAGAACGGATGACGATGTACGACGCGGCGATGCGGTACAAAAACGACGGCGTGCCGCTGGTCATCTTCGCCGGCAAGGAATATGGCACCGGCTCCTCGCGCGACTGGGCGGCCAAGGGCACCGTGCTGCTCGGTGTGCGCGCGGTCGTCACCCAGTCGTTCGAGCGTATCCACCGTTCCAACCTGATCGGCATGGGCGTGATGCCGCTGGTGTTCGAGGAGGGCACGTCCTGGCAGTCGCTCGGCCTGAAGGGCGACGAGCAGGTCACCATCCGCGGCCTGCACGGCGAGCTCAAGCCGCGCCAGCGGCTGATCGCCGAGATCGTCGCCGGCAACGGCACGCTCAAGCGCGTGCCGCTGATCTGCCGCATCGACACGCTGGACGAGCTCGACTACTTCAAGAACGGGGGAATCCTTCAGTACGTGCTGCGCCATCTGGCCACGTGAAAATCTGTCCGTTCGTCCTTGCGGAAGCGGGGACCCAGAGAGGCGTTTGCTGAGTTTGCGATCTTGGCGCTGGATTCCCGCTGGCGCGGGAATGAGCGGAGCAGGCAGCGGACTCGCGGCCGAAATCGCTTCCCGCTCACTCACTGCGAAGTGAGTGGCGGGTGATCGACGAGGCGTTTTATATGGGCCGGTGTCGGGCAGGGGGATTGTGGGATCGGCATGAACTATCGCCACATCGCCTTTGTGGGCGCGTTGATCTGTACCGCTTCCGTCCTGCCGCAGCCCGCCGGCGCGGGTGAGCCGCGCGCGGTTATCGAACTCTTCACCAGCCAGGGTTGCTCGTCCTGTCCGGCCGCTGACAAGCTGCTCGCCGAACTGTCGCGCGACCCGACGCTGGTGACCTTGAGCCTGCCGGTCGACTACTGGGACTACCTCGGCTGGAAGGACACGCTGGCCCTGCACGGCCATTCCAACCGCGAGCGCGCTTACGCCGACGCGCGCGGCGACCGCGAGGTCTACACGCCGCAAGTCGTGGTCAACGGCTTGGTGCCGGTGCTGGGTAGCGACAAGATAGCGATTGACGACGCCATCGCGCGCACGCGGCAAAGCGCGGCGCCGTTGACGGTCCCGGTCACGCTGACGGTGGCCGACGGCAAGGTATCGGTGAATGTTCCCGCGGCGAAGGATGCGCCGGGCAGTGCCGAGATCTGGCTCTGCCCGATCACCGGCAAGGCGCAGGTCGCCATCGAACGCGGCGAGAACCGCGGCCACACGCTGACCTACACCAATGTGGTGCGCCGCTGGGTGAAGCTCGGCAACTGGAACGGCCAGGCGGCGACCTTCAGCGTGCCGGTGGCCAGCCTCCCCGATGCCGATTTTTCCCTGCAGGACATCGATCGCGTGGCCGTGGTCGTGCAGAGCGGCGTCGCCGCCAAGCCGGGCGTGATGCTCGGCGCCGCCGTGGCGAACTTGCGCTAATCACAATGCGTCATTCCGGGGCGGCGCGAAGCGCCGAACCCGGAATCCATGACCCGCAGTGCTGCGGAGCATGGATTCCGGGCCCGCGCCTTCGGCGCGTCCCGGAACGACGAATGGCGGAGGCGCAAAAAAACGGGCCAGCATCGCCGGCCCGAGTCTTAGGGGATTGAACCGTACGCGGAACTCAACTTGGCCCGGTCGGCTAAGCCCCGGGGGGCTGGGGGGCTGAGGAATCCGGAGCTCGAACCGAACCGGGCCTTTGAGGCAACGCTGGCCTTATCCCAGCCCACGGTGACCGGCGATTGACGGAAATAGGGCGTTATTGTGGGGACTTTTAACGAGTTCGTGATCGGTTAGCTGCGGTTCGGCCCCGGTTTTGGGTCGTTTTTGCATGAAAAGAGGCTCTTGCCGCCGGCATCGCCTGGCGCGATCATTCACTCAGTCAAAAGGAGGCGCCGCATGACGTTCGGTACCGGCGAAATCGATCCCAGCCAGTCCCTCGGGGGCGTCGCCTCGGCCCGCAGCGCCCCCGCCAGCTTCAACCAGGTCACTTTCAGCCGCCGCGAACTCCGGCGCATCCTGGATCTCTACGGCCGCAAGGTCGCCGCCGGCGAATGGCGCGATTACGCCATCGACTTTCTGAAAGACCGCGCGGTGTTCTCGGTATTCCGGCGCGCGTCGGAAATCCCGCTCTACCGCATCGAAAAGAACCCCAAGCTGGCGCGCCGTCAGGGCGCCTATAGCGTGATCTCGGCGACCGGCCTGATCGTGCGCCGTGGCCACGAGCTCGACCGCGTGCTGCGCGCAATCGAGCCTTTGTCGCTGGTGAATTAGCGGCCTCGCGCTCAGTGCAGGTTTGCGCTCGACGGCCCGCCTTCGGGTACGGCGTCACGCTCTTGCGGCGGCGCGGTCGCTCCCGGCCCCAATGTCAGTTGCATTAGCGGCGTGTCGAGCCAGCGGCCGAATTTCCAGCCGATCGCGCGCAAGTTGCCGGCATCGGTGAAGCCGCACGCTCTGTGCACGCCGATCGACGCCGCCTGGTTCGAATCGCCGATCACCGCGATCATCTGCCGCAAGCCGAGCGCGGTGCAACTCTCGATCAGCTTCATCAGCAGCGCCTTGCCGACGCCGCGGCGATGGATATGGGGCGCGACATAGACCGAATCCTCGACGGTGAAACGATAGGCCGGCCGCGTGCGGTAGAGCGAGGCATAGGCATAGCCGGCGATGGCGCCATCAATCTCTGCGACGATATAGGGGAATTTACCGTCGAGGACCGCCTGCATCCGCAGACGCATCTCCGTTTCATCTGGCGGCGTCAGCTCGAACGAGGCCGTGCCGTGGGTGACGGCATGGGCGTAAATGCGGGTGATGGCCGGAATGTCGGCGACAATGGCGGGGCGGATCGTGACGCTCATGCACGGGCAAGACTAGCAAAAGAAAAACGCCCCGGCACCAGGCCGGGGCGTTCGTATCCATCGTTTCACTGGCGCCTTAGCGGCGGTCGCCCAACGGCGCTTTAGCGCCGATCACCCATGAAGCGCAGCAGGAACAGGAACAGGTTGATGAAGTCGAGGTAGAGTGTCAGCGCGCCCATCACCGCCTTGCGGCCGGCGACGGTGCCGTCGTCATTGGCGGAATACATCTCCTTGATGCGCTGGGTATCCCAGGCGGTGAGGCCGGCGAAGATCAGCACGCCGATCGCCGAGATGGCGAAGTCGAGCCCGGTGCTCTTCAGGAAGAGGTTGACGAGCATCGCCAGGATCAGCCCGAACAGGCCCATGACCAGGAACGAGCCGATCGGCGACAGATCGCGCTGCGTGGTGTAGCCGTACAGGCTCAACGCGCCGAACGACGCCGCCGAGATGAAGAAGGTGCGGGCGATCGAGGCATGCGTGTAGGTCAGGAACACCGACGACAGCATCAGCCCCAGCAGGCCGGCATAGAGCATGAACAGCATCAGCGCCGTCCCCGCCTGCAGCCGGTTGATGCGGAAGCTCATGAAGAAGACGATGCCGAGCGTGCCGAGAAACAGCACGATCATGACCGGCCCGCCATAAACGGTCTGACCGAACGGCGTCAGTCCGACCAGACGGCCACTCGCATCGGTGACGGCCGCTTGCGTGTAGGTGAACCAGGCAACGACGCCGGTCAGAGCGACGCCGGAGGCCATGTAATTGTAGACGCGGATCATGTAGGCGCGCAGGCCTACATCGATCTCGGCAGCACGCGCGGAGCCGATGCCGCGGGCAGCTACGTTACGGTCGAAGTCCGACATCGAAGTATCCCTCTGTTAATCCCGGCCTCTGCCGGGCCCCGCGCCGGCGGAAGCCGTCGCGTTCGTAGGCTGAATTTAATGCGGGCCAAGCCTCTGCGCCAGATATGGCCCGATCATGGCCCGGCTTTATTGCCGATCGTTAACATGCCGGGACGGCCATAGGAGGGGAAACACCCAAGCGGCCGGGCCGAATCCCGCAAGAATCTAGAGATTCCTCAGCACCGGGGCAGGCTTTTGGCCCAAAGCCGAGTAGGTGCCGATAAGGCCCAAAGCCACCGTGACAATAACCGCGCCGAGCGCGGCCAGGAGCGCCGGCAGCGGCAGCCAGGCAAAGCGCAGGTGCATCAAGTCGCTGACGATGAGCCAGCCGGCGAGCGACCCGGCCAGCATGCCGAACAGGGCGGTGGCGGCGCCGATCAGCGCGTACTCGATCGCGTAAGCGGCGACGAGCCGCAGCCGCGTGGCACCCAGCGTCTTCAGGATCACAGCATCATAGACCCGATGGCTGTGGCCGGCGGCGAGCGCGCCGCCCAACACCAGCGCCGCGATCACCAGCGTGAGCGCGCTGGCGCCGCGGATCGCCAGCACCAGATCGGCGACGATGCCGCCGATCGCATCGAGCGCGTCCTTCACCCGCAGCACGGTGATCATGGGAAACGTCTCGGCGACCGCGCGCGTGATGGCGCCTTCCTGCGCCGGCGTGCCGCCGCCGGCAAAGGTGAGAGTGGCGAGATGGGTGCGCGGCGCGCCGTCGAAGGCGTGCGGCGAGAACACCATCACGAAATTAATGCCGAGGCTTTCCCAATCGACCGTGCGCATATTGGCGATGCGGGCGGTGATGTTGCGGCCGAGCACGTTGACGGTGACGGGCTCGCCGAGCTTGAGGCCAAGGCCATCGGCGATCTTCTTCTCGAACGAGAGCAGCGGCGGGCCATCATAGTCCGGCGCCCACCATTTGCCCTCGACCAGCCGCGAGCCGGCGGGAACCTCGCTAGCATAGGTGATGCCGCGGTCGCTTTGCAGCACCCAGGCGGCGCCTTCCTTCGGCTTGATCCGCTCGGCCGGAATGCCGTTGGCCGAGATGATACGGCCGCGCAGCATCGGCACTTCCTCGAGCTTGGCGTCAGGCGCTTCCTTGCGCACGAAAGCGTCGAAACGCGCGGCCTGGTCTGCGGGGATATCGAGAAAATAGAACGACGGCGCTTTCGCCGGCAGTTCGTTGGCGAACTGCCGCCGCAGATTGCCGTCGATCTCGATCACGGTGACGAGCAGCGCGATGCCCAGCCCGAGCGACAGCACGACCGTTGCGGTCAGCGCGCCCGGCCGCTGAATGTTGGCGACCGCCATGCGCAGCACGGTCGAGCGCGCGCGCGGCGCGTGCCGCGCCGCCAGCATCAGCAGCGCACCGACCAGCCGCAAGGTGACGAACACGCCGGCGGCAATGCCGACATAGATGATCGCGACGTGCCGGTCGTAAGCCAGCGCCACCGCGAGCGCGATCAGCGCGATCACCGCGGCCGCGGTCAGCGCGATGTACGCCGTGCGGGGCAGGTGCGGTTGCGGCGCCACTACGTCTCGGAACAGCGCGCCGACCGGTACGTCATGCGCGCGGCCGAGCGGCCACAGGGCGAAGGCGAGCGCGGTCATCTGCCCATAAAGCAGCGCCAGCGCCAGCTCGCCCGGATGCAGCGCCGGCACCAGCGGCAAAGGAATGATGGCGCCGAAAGTCGAGGCGATTGCGAAGGGCAGGGCCGCGCCTAGCGCCACGCCGATGACGCCGCCGATCGCCGCCAGCATCTGCACCTGGATCAGATAGATCGCGAAGATGCGCCGGCCGGAGGCGCCGAGCGCCTTCAAGGTGGCGATGGTTTCGCGCCGGCGGTCGAGATGGCTCTTCACCGCATTGCCGACGCCAACCCCACCCACCAGCAAAGCGGTCAGCCCGACGATGGCGAGGAATTGCGTGAAGCGTTCGACGTTGCGCTCGAGCTGCGGCGAGGCGTTGCTGCGGCTGCGGATATCCCAGCCCGCTTCAGGGAATTGCTGACGCGCCTGCGTCGCCACCGCTTTCGCCGCGGCGTCGCTGGTGTCGTTAGCCGGCAGCCGCAGGCGATAGTGCCAGTGCACCAGGCTGCCCGGCTGCAACAGGCCGGTGGCGCGTAGCGCCGCCTCGCTCACCAGGAGCCGCGGTCCGAAGCCGATGCCGCCGGCGAGCTTGTCCGGCTCGCTCGCCAGCGCGGCCCGGATCTCGAATGTCGCATCGCCGACGGTCAATCGCGCGCCCGGCTTGAGGCCGAGCCGCGTCAGCAGCACCGGATCGGCAACAGCGCCGAATGCGCCGTCGCGTTGCGCCAGTGCGTCGGCGAGCGCGGCGGACGGATCGAGACGAACTTGTCCAAACAGCGGGTAGGCATCGTCAACGGCCTTCATCTCGACCAGCGTCGCCTTGCCGTCGGCGGCGCGCGCCATGGCGCGCAGGGTGGCGATGGCGGAGACCTTGCCGCGATGATCGAGAAATTGCCGCTCGTTCGGCGCCGCCTCACGCTGGATCAGCGTGAACGACAGGTCGCCGCCGAGGATAACTTGGCCTTGCCGCGCCAGCCCGTCGGCGAGGCTCGCCGAGAGCGAGCCGACGCCGGCGATCGCCATGCAGCCGAGCGCGATGGTTGTGATGAACACGTAGAACCCGCGCAAGCCGCCGCGCATCTCCCGCAGCGCAAAGCGCAGCAGTAGCGCGCGACCGTTCGCGCGCTGACTCGTGATGGTCGCAACGCTCATGGGGAGCTCACACCGTCGATGCGGCCGGAGCGCAGCCGCACGATCCGCCCGCAACGCGCGGCAAGCGCCGTGTCGTGGGTCACGAGCACCAGCGTCGAGCCGCGCTGGACATGGCCGGCAAACAACAGATCGATGATCTGCTTGCCGGTCTCTTCGTCGAGGTTCCCCGTCGGCTCGTCCGCCACCACGATGGCCGGATTGGGCGCGAGCGCGCGCGCGACCGCCACGCGCTGCTGCTCGCCGCCCGACAACTCCGCTGGGTAGTGCCCCAAACGCTCGCCGAGCCCGACGCTAATGAGTTCCTCGCGCGCGCGTTGCTGCGCCTCGGCAATGCCGGCAAGTTCCAGCGGCACCGCCACGTTTTCCAACGCCGTCATGGTCGGGATCAGATGGAACGACTGGAAGACGATGCCGACCTGCCGGCCGCGGAAGCGCGCCAGCGTGTCCTCATCGAGCGCGTTCAGGTCCTCGCCGGCAACGGTGACCGAGCCGCTGTCGGTCCGCTCCAGTCCGGCCATCACCATCAGCAGTGTGGATTTGCCCGAGCCGGACGGCCCGACGAGGCCAATTGCCTCGCCGCTGCCTATATTGAGGTCGATGTCCTTGAGGATGTGGACGCGGGCCGCGCCCTGCCCAAGCGAGAGATTGACGCCGGCCAGCGCAATGGCCGGAGCTGGGGAAGGTGCTTTCATGTGGCCTTACCGTTCACGACCCTGCACATATGGGGCAAAACCGAGCCGGCTCCAATGGCTTGCGGCCGTGCTGCTGACGCTCGCTTGTGCGCTGCCGATCGGCGCTCGTGCCGCCGAGGCGCCGGTCAAGCTCGTGGTGCTCGGCGACTCGCTGAGTGCGGGCTACGGCCTGCCGGCGGACGCCACCTTCCCCGCCAGACTGGCGAAGGCACTGACCGCGAAAGGCATCGCCGTTGACGTCACCAATGCCGGCGTGTCGGGCGATACCGCGTCCGATGGGCTTGCGCGGCTGGACTGGTCGGTTCCCGACGGTACCGAAGCGGTGATCGTCGAGCTCGGCGCCAACGACGCCCTGCGCGGCATTGACCCGGCGCTCACCAAGGCAACGCTCGACCAAATCATGAGCAAGCTTGCCGACCGTCACATTGCCATCATGCTCGCCGGCATGCAGGCCCCACGCAATATGGGTCCCGACTATGTTCAGGCCTTCGACGCCATCTATCCGGCGCTTGCCTCGACTCATCCGGTCGTCTTTTATCCTTTTTTCTTGGACGGGGTGGCCACCGATCCCAAGCTGAATCAGGGCGATAGCCTGCACCCGAACGCCGCCGGCGTCGCCGTGATCGTGGCGCGTATCTTGCCTCGGGCGGAAGAACTGATCGCGCGCGTGCGCAAGGCGCGCGGTTCGTAATGCGAAAGACTCTCGGATGCCGCGTCTCTTTACTGGCGTCGAAATCCCCGCCGACATTGGACAGGCTCTCGGTCTGCTGCGCGGCGGTTTGCCGGGCGCGCGCTGGATCGATCCGGAAAATTATCATCTGACGCTGCGCTTCATCGGCGACGTCGACGACATGGTCGCGCACGAAGTCGCCTCCATGCTCGGCCGTGTCAAACGCGGCGCCTTCGATCTCTACCTCGAGGGACTGACCTCGTTCGGCGGCCGCAAGCCGCGCGCGGTGGTCGCATCGGTGGCGCAGGCGCAAGCCTTGCTCGATGTGCAGGCGGAGCAGGAGCGGCTGATGCAGCGCATCGGCTTGGAGCCGGAAGGGCGTAAATACACGCCGCATGTAACGCTGGCGCGCTTGCGCGATTCCTCGAGCCACGCGGTCGCCGAATATCTGTCGGCGCGCGGCTACTTCCGCACGGCGGTGTTTCGCGTCTCGCGCTTCGTGCTGTTTTCCTCGCGCGCCTCGGTCGGCGGCGGCCCTTACGTGGTCGAGGCGAGCTATCCGCTCAACTAATCGTCACGCCGGGCGGAACAGGCGCGACTGCACGTCGAAGATCGCGCCGGCGATGCCGTGGCTGTCCGCCATGGCCTCACGCATCAGCGAGAGCACGGTCGAGCGCGGCGGATCGACCTCGCCGACCACGCTGCCGAAGTCGAACGAGAACTCGGCATCGAACTTGCGGGCAAGCTGCTGCATGCGCTGATTTTCCGGCAGACAATTCATGCGCAGCTGCTTGATGCCGCGGTTGCGCGCGGTGAGCAGCGTGCGCTCAAGCAATTCGGTTCCCACGCCGTGGCTTTGCCACGGCTGCTCGATGCTGAAGGCGGCTTCCGCGGCGTGCGAGAACAGCAAGCCTTCGTGCCGCAGCTCGGCGGCGCCGCGCAGCACGCGGTCGACGAAGAATCCGTGGACAACAACGCCGCCTTCGTCGATCGTCGCGGCATGGCGCGCAATGACCTCGTCCGATATTGCCCCGGAGAAGCGCCGGTAGCGGCTTTCACGGTCGAGGCGGAGCAGATGGTCGCGATAGGCGTCGGTTTCCCCGAGCCATAGTTTCCGGATGATGCCCCCGTCCGGTAAAAGTTCGTTCATGTGCGGTCTCCTGGACTTCCTGCCGTCCTGCATGATCACAATCCCCGCCCCCCGGAACCAGCCGGGGCAACCCCCGCGAATCTCTCGCGCGGAAGCTATATGGTGCGATGCAGCAAAAATAAGAATTAAAAATGATCCCTATGGGACCCAAACCTGCGAGAAACGCATGGCTAACAATGCGTTAACGCTTAGTTTTTGTGCAGACAATATGCAGCAAATGCTACCGCTTGCTGCGCCCGTTAGGACGCTCTGCGCATTTTTGTGCGATTTACAGATGTCGCGGTTCACCCTAGGTCTCGTCTCACTTCGCCGCCGCCGGCGCCCCGGTTCCGACGCTCCTCGGTTTGCCTTGCTCGCAATGTCCTAGCTCATGCCCGACACGTTCCGGACGCATTACGCGGCGCTCATTAACGAAGGAAAGATCGAGGCCGATCCTGGACAGTTGTCGCTGGCCGGGCAATTTTCCGCGCTCTCCCATCGCCTGGAACAGCGGCGGCTCGCGCGCAAATCGTCTTCCCTCGGCTGGCTGTTCGGCAAGCGTGAGCAGGCCGGCCCGCCGCTAAAGGGACTTTACGTCCACGGCGAAGTCGGCCGCGGCAAAACGATGATGATGGACTTGTTCTTCGCTACCACCGCGGTGAAGCGCAAGCGCCGCGTCCATTTCCACGAATTCATGACCGATGTGCATGAACGGATTTACGGCTTCCGACAGGAGATCAAGAACGGCACGGTGCCGGACCAGGATCCGATCCAGCGCACGGCCGCGGCCATTGCCGAAGAAACTTGGCTGCTCTGCTTTGACGAATTTCACGTCACCGACATCGCCGACGCCATGATCCTCGGCCGCTTGTTCACGCGGCTGTTCGAACTCGGCATTGTGGTGGTCGCCACCTCGAATCTCGCCCCGGGCGAGCTTTATAAAGACGGGCTCAATCGCGGCCTGTTCCTGCCCTTCATCGCCTTGCTGCAGCGGCATTGCGAGGTCGCGCGGCTGGATGCGCGCATCGACTTCCGACTCGAGAAACTCACCGGCCTGCCGACCTGGTATGTGCCGGCCGATGCTAGGGCGGAAGCCGCGCTCGACGAGGCCTGGCGGCGGCTGGCCGGCCCACACGCCGGCGCGCCGCATGAACTCATCATCAAAGGCCGCGTCGTGCGGGTTCCCAAGACGGCCATGGGGGTCGCCCGCTTTTCCTTCGACGATCTCTGCGCGCAGCCTTTGGCGGCGGCCGATTACCTCAAGATCGCGCACGAGTTCCACACCATCGTGCTCGACCGAATTCCGGTGATGGATTACGCCCAGCGCAACGAGGCCAAGCGCTTCATCATTTTGATCGATACGCTTTACGACCACGCGGTGAAGCTTCTCGCCTCCGCGCAAGCGCAGCCTGATGTACTCTACACCGGCGACGACGGATATGAGGCGCTTGAGTTCAAGCGCGCCGCCTCGCGCCTGATCGAAATGCGCTCGCAATCCTATCTCGGACTGCCGCACGGTCCGCGCCAAGGTCCCGTGCTCGAAGTAAACGAAATTGTGGAGACTTGACGGGCGGCAAAGGGAACCGTCGGCGGAAATTCAGCAGATCCGATTGGAACTGATGCAGGGCCCGGCGATCCGCAAACGCTAAGCGCTACGCGGTCAAACCGTTATCCAGCTACCGGAGAGGGCTGGACTCGGGCCAAGATTGTGCTGGTATAATGTATACAATGGCCGTTTAGGGACAGCCCATATTGCTGCAATACAGCAAACTCGATAAGCCACGCGTGGCCGCGTCCCGCGGCTTCATCAATCCGAGAGTTTTCCCATCATGGCGCGTCATAAGATTGCGTTGATCGGCGCCGGTCAGATCGGCGGCACGCTCGCCCATCTCATCGGCCTCAAACACCTTGGCGACGTCGTGCTGTTCGACGTCATGGAAGGCATCCCGCAGGGCAAGGCGCTCGACATCGCCGAATCCTCGCCGGTGAACGACTTCGATGCCAAGTTTACCGGCACCAACAGCTACGAGGCGATCGAGGGCGCGGATGTGTGCATCGTCACCGCCGGCGTGCCGCGCAAGCCCGGCATGAGCCGCGACGATCTGCTCGACATCAATCTCAAGGTGATGGGCCAGGTCGGCGCCGGCATCAAGAAATACGCGCCCAACGCCTTCGTCATCTGCATCACCAATCCGCTCGACGCCATGGTCTGGGCGCTGCAGAAATCCTGCGGTCTGTCGCAGCAGAAGGTGGTCGGCATGGCCGGCGTGCTCGACTCGGCGCGCTTCCGCTATTTCCTCGCCGACGAATTCAACGTCTCCGTGGAAGACGTTACCGCCTTCGTGCTCGGCGGCCACGGCGACACCATGGTGCCGCTCACCCGCTATTCGGCGATCGCCGGCATTCCGGTGCCTGATCTCGTCAAGATGGGCTGGACCACGCAGGCGCGCGTCGACGAGATCGTGAAGCGCACCGCGAACGGGGGCGGCGAGATCGTCGCGCTGCTCAAGACCGGCTCGGCCTTCTACGCACCGGCGGCCTCTGCCATTGCCATGGCGGAAAGCTATCTGCTCGACAAGAAGCGCGTATTGCCCTGCGCCGCCTGGCTTAACGGCGAGTACGGCCTGAAAGACATCTATGTCGGCGTCCCGGTGGTGATTGGCGCCAAGGGTGTCGAGCGCATC
>DATJVE010000192.1:0-7952 GCA_035501975.1 Pseudolabrys sp. | reverse complement strand
CGCCGCGCTGGCGAAGTCGGTGGAATACGGCAACGGCCTGGTGGTGAGCGGGCAAGGCCACATCGTCACCGACTTGCGGCTCACGCAGGGCTGCCAGGTCATCGTCGCCTCCGGCCTCGGCGACGCCGACCGCATCGCCACGGATGAAAACCATGGGCTGGCGCTGCTGCGCGTCTATAGCGCGCGGAAAACCGCGCCGCTGCCGCTCGCGCAAGATGCGCCCAAGGCAGGCGATCTCACCCTTGTCGGCATTCCGGATCCACGCGAGCAGAACGGCGGCCGCAAGCTGACCGAGGTGAAGGCGCGGCTCGCCGACGGCAATGCGATCGAGCCGCGTCAGCCGGTGCCGATGGCCGGCTTCGCCGGCGCCGCCGCGCTCGACGCCAAGGGCCAGGTTCTCGGCATGATGCAGATGGGCAATGCGGTGCTCGCCAGCGTCGAAGCGGCCGCGCCGCCGGTGCGGCTTGTCTCCGCCGAGACCATCCGCGCGTTCCTTGCCGCGCAGCACGTTGCACCCGCGGCAACACCCGCCGCCGACGTGAAATCGGCGGTGGTGCGCATCATCTGCGTGCGCAAATAATCGGGCTAAGCCTGGATCGTGTAGCGGGTCACGCCATCGTGGTTGCGGACCCACCAATAGTCCTGCTCGCCTTCGTAGCCGGCGTCCGGGCGCAGCACTTGCGTCAGCATATTCATATAGGAGACCGCGTCGTTCCGCCTTGCGAAGACGCAGCGGGGAACCACGGTGCTGGCAACGTCGCCACACTCGGTCGGCTTGTGTTCGCAGATCTTGAACATCCGTCCCTCCAACGCAGGCGTTGGCCGGTCGCTAAATTCACCGAGGTTGCGTTAAGGGATGGTTAATCACGGGCTCGATTACGTATTCTTCCACACCGGCTTACGTTTCTCGACGAAGGCGTTCATGCCCTCCTTCTGATCGTTGGTGGCGAACAGCGCGTGGAACACGCGCCGCTCGAAGACCACGCCTTCGGCCAGCGACGTTTCGAAGGCGCGGTTGACCGCCTCCTTGCCGGCGAGCACCGACGGTAGCGACATCGTGGCGATGGTATCGGCGACCTTCATTGCCTCCTCCATCAGGCTCGCTGCCGGCACCACGCGCGCGACGAGGCCGGCGCGTTCGGCCTCCGCCGCATCCATCATGCGGCCGGTCAAAATCAGATCCATCGCCTTGGCCTTGCCGACCGCGCGGGTGAGCCGCTGCGTGCCGCCGATGCCGGGAATGACGCCGAGCTTGATCTCAGGCTGGCCGAACTTGGCATTGTCGGCAGCAATGACGATGTCGCATTGCATGGCGAGCTCGCAGCCGCCGCCGAGCGCAAAGCCGGCGACCGCGGCGACGATCGGCTTGCGCGCGCGCGCGAGGTGATCCCAACTGGCGGCGAAATTGCCGAGATAGGCCTCGATGAAGGTCTTGTCCGCCATCTCCTTGATGTCGGCGCCGGCGGCGAAGGCCTTGTCGTTGCCGGTGATCAGCACGCAGCCGACGGCCTCGTCGGCATCGCAAGCGGCGATCGCCTGGCCGAGCTCGGCGATCAGCGCGCGACTGAGCGCGTTGAGCGCCTGCGGCCGGTTGAGCCGGATGACGCCCACCCGGCCTTGCGTTTCGACGACGATGTTCTGGAAAGTCATGCACAATCTCTTCCGTTTGCCGCAGATACCGCTCCTTAGGCTCGATTCCCTCGCGCTTCAAGCGCGGCTAGCCTTTGCAAACTACCCTCTTTTGCCTGGCGACGGTCCACGACAAAACTTTGCCTATGGGTTTCTAGAGTACCCCACGAATGCGTGTGCTTGCGATCCATCCCGGCGTCCACGATGCCGCGGCGGCGGCATTCGATGGCTACCGGCTGGTCGCCGCCGTGGAAGACGAGCGGCTGACGCGCCGCAAGGACTCCGGCGACGGCGTCCCCTGGCTCGCCATCGACGAGGTGCTGCGCATCGCCGGCTGGTCGCGCCTCGACGTCGACGCGATCGTCTCGACGTGATCGTCTCGACGCGGTCGTTCTATCATTGGAGCTATCTGCGCTATTCGCTGCCCAAGGAACTTTCCTACGCCTTCCGCCGCATGTGGGGGCCCGACACGCTATTGCGCGACATCGGGCGGCAATGCCAGTTGCAACGCAAGCGCGACGCGCTGGCGATCTTCCGTCCGGAAAAATTCCTCGCCGACAATCATTTCCGGCCCGACGCGACCTTCGCCTTCGCCAACCATCACGAGGCGCACGCGCTTCCCAGCTTGTTCTACACCGACTGGGACGATGTGCTGATTTTTACGGCGGACGGCATCGGCGACAATGTCATTTTTGACAGCTCGGGCAATAGAAGGTCGAACGTCCGTTCTGCACGATGCGTTTGATCTTGCCCTTGCAATTCGGGCACGGCGCGCCCTCGCGATCGTAGACCTGGAAATTGTGCTGGAAATCGCCGAGCGCGCCGTCGGTGCGGCGATGGTCGCGCAGCGAGGAGCCGCCGGCGGCGATGGCGTCTTGCAGCACCGCCTTGATGGCTTCGACCAGCGCGGCAGCACGTGCATTGGGCATGCCGTTGCGGTCGGCGATGGTGGAAGCCTGCCGCTTCGGTGAGAGCCGCGCGCGGTAGAGCGCCTCGCAGACATAGATGTTGCCCAAGCCCGCTACCACGCGCTGGTCGCTCAGCGCGGCTTTGAGCGAGGTCTTCTTGCCGGCACAGGCTTTCGCCAGCATCGCGGCATCGAAGTCGTTGCCGAGCGGCTCCGGCCCCAGCGCGCGCAGCAGCGGCTCGGATTCGAGCTTTGCTCGCGGCACCAGCTTCATCGAGCCGAAGCGGCGCGGATCGTTGAAGGTCACCGTGGCGCCGTTTGACATGTAAAACACGACGTGGTCGTGCGCGGTGCTCTTTCCGCGCTCGTGATAATAGACCCCCGGCGCGGCGTCCTTGCCGACGCGGAACGAGCCCGACATTCCGAGATGCATGATCAGCACCTCGCCGGACGACAGATCCGCCAAGAGATATTTTGCCCGCCGGCCTAGGCCTTCGACCGTCTGCCCGGTCAGGCGCTTGTCGAAGTCCTTCGCCAGCGGCCAGCGCAGGCGGCGGTCGCGCACTTCGACCTTGGCGATGCGCGCGCCTTCCATGGCCGGCGCCAGGCCGCGCCTGACGGTTTCGACTTCGGGAAGCTCGGGCAATGGTCAATCTCTCTGCGTCATTCCGGGACGCGAGCGAAGCGAGCGGACCCGGAATACATAATCCGCAGCGCCGGGATTACCGATTCCGAGGTTCGCGGCCTTCGGCCGCGCCCCGGAATGACGAGCTCGGATAGATAGCGCCCCTCGCTCGCCCGCGCTATGGTCCTGCCGGCAAAGGATTATTGGCCATGGCCAAGCGCCAGAATACCGCCCAAGACCAGCGTCCTGACGAGACCCATTTCGGCGAACGCACCGTTCCTCTGGCCGACAAGCAGGGGCTGGTGGACGACGTGTTCCATTCGGTGGCCCGCCGCTACGACCTGATGAACGACCTGATGTCGGGCGGCCTGCACCGGGCCTGGAAGGACGCGCTGGTGTCGGCCGTGCATCCGCCTAAATCCGACCGCGCCTTCGCCCATCTCGATCTTGCCGGCGGCACCGGCGACGTCGCCTTCCGCGTGGTCGAGGCCGGCGGGGCGAACGTGCGCGTCACCGTCTGCGACATCAATGCCGACATGCTGGCGGTTGGCCGCGAGCGAGCGCGCGAACGCGGCCACGATCTTGCCGTCACCTTCGAGCAGGGCAACGCCGAGCAATTGCCCTATCCCGGCCGCAGCTTCGATTGCGTCACTATCGCCTTCGGCATCCGCAACGTGCCGCGCATCGAGCGCGCGCTGGCCGAAGCCTACCGCGTGCTCAAGATCGGCGGCCGCTTCTTGTGCCTCGAATTCTCGTCGGTCACCGTTCCCGGCATCGACGCGTTGTACGAGCTTTATTCCTTCAACGTCATCCCGCGCGTCGGCGCGATGGTGACCGGCGACCGAGACGCCTATCAGTATCTCGTCGAATCGATCCGCAAATTCCCCAAGCCGCAGGTTTTCGCGGCGATGATCGAGGCCGCCGGCTTCCGCCGCGTGTCGTTCACGCCAATGACCGCGGGCGTGGTGGCGCTGCATTCGGGCTGGAAATTGTGATCGCCGGAATCCCCCACCTCACCCGCCTCGCGCGCGCCGGCTTCGTGTTTGCGCGCGAAGGCGTCTTCGCGCTGGTCGACACACGGCCGTTGCCGCTGCCGGCGAAGACCGCGGTCGCGCTCGCCCGGCTGATCGAGCGGCCGAGCGCCAAAAGCGGCGAAAGCCGGCTTGCCGCAGCGCTCACCCGGCTCGGGCCGACCTACGTCAAGTTGGGTCAGTTCCTTGCCACCCGCCCCGACGTGGTCGGTACGGAAATCGCCCGCGATCTGGAAAGCCTGCAGGATAAGATGGCGCCCTTCCCGCAGAGCGAGGCGGAAGCCGTGGTCGCCGCCGCCTTCAACAAGCCGGTGGGCGAGGTCTATGCGAGCTTCGGCCCCGCCGTCGCCGCCGCCTCGATCGCCCAGGTGCATCGCGCCGAGGTCATGCACGACGGCACCCGCAAGGCCGTGGCGGTGAAGATCCTACGTCCCGGCATCGAACGCCGCTTCAAGTCCGATCTCGACGCTTTTTTCTACGCCGCGCGCAAGGCGGAAAACGCCTCGCTCGAGGCGCAGCGGCTGCGCCCGGTCGAAGCGGTGGCGACGCTTGCCCGCTCGGTGGCGATGGAGATGGATTTCCGCCTGGAGGCGGCGGCGCTCTCGGAAATGGCGGAGAACACCCGTGAGGACAAGGACTTCCGCGTGCCCACCGTGGATTGGGACCGCACCGCGCGCGAAGTGCTGACGCTCGAATGGATCGACGGCACCCCGCTCAACGACCGCGCCGCGCTCGAAGCCAAGGGCTACGACCTGCCGGCGCTCGGCCGCAACGTGATCCAGAGCTTCCTGCGCCACGCTTTGCGCGACGGCTTCTTCCACGCCGACATGCATCCCGGCAATCTGTTCGTCGACAATGACGGCCGGCTTGTTGCGGTCGACTTCGGCATCATGGGAAGGCTCGGGCCGAAGGAGCGCCGCTTCCTCGCCGAGATCCTGTTCGGCTTCATCACCCGCGACTATCACCACACCGCGCAGATCCATTTCGACGCCGGCTATGTGCCGCGGCATCATTCGGTCGAGAGCTTCGCGCAGGCGATCCGCGCCATCGGCGAGCCGATCCACAACCGCACCGCCGAAGACATTTCGATGGCCAAGCTGCTGATGCTGCTGTTCGAGGTGACCGGGCTGTTCGACATGCGCACGCGGCCGGAACTCTTGCTGCTGCAGAAGACCATGGTGGTGGTGGAAGGCGTCGCGCGCGCGCTCGATCCCAAGCTCGACATGTGGACCACCGCCGAGCCGGTGGTGCGCGAATGGATCGAGCGCAATCTTGGGCCCGTCGGCCGCCTGGAGGATGCCGCGGAGGGTGCCGGCGAGATCGGCCGCTTCGCCGCGCAGGTGCCGTCGCTGTTGACCCGCGCCGCCACGCTCGTCGACCAGATCGACGACATCACGCGCAACGGGCTGGTGCTGTCGCCGGAGACCGTGGAAGCCATCGGCCGCGCCGAGCAACGCCGCAACCGCTGGACCGCGGCGGCGCTGTGGGCGATCGCGGTGTTGCTGGCCGTGGTGGCGTGGCGACTCCTGTGATGCGGGCTCGCCTTGCGTGAGCCTACTTATGCCGCCTCTCCCGCATAGGCGCGCTCGATGGAGGCCACATCGAACTTCTTCATCTGCATGAAGGTGTTCATCACACGCGCGGCTTTGGCGCGATCCGGGTCCATCAACATCGTCAGCACTGCAGATGGAAACACCTGCCAGGACAGGCCGAATTTGTCCTTGAGCCAGCCGCAGGGACCTTCCTGACCGCCATCTTTGGTCAGCGTGTCCCAGTAGTAGTCGATCTCGGCCTGCGACTCGCAGGCCACCTGGAATGAGACCGCCTCATCGAACTTGAATTGCGGCCCGCCGTTGAGCGCGGTGAAAGGCCGCCCGTTGAGCTCAAACGCAACCATCAAGACCGATCCCGCGGGCTTGTGATGGACATCCTGTCCGGCCTCGGGAACACGGCTGATCGCGGTGATCTTCGAGTTCTTGAATACCGAGCAATAGAAGTTGGCGGCGTCCTCGGCCTTGGTGTCGAACCACAGGCAGGGCGTGATTGTCTTGGCAGCGATCGACATGACAACTCCTTACTTGGCGGTCACGAGCTAAGCGGCGGGCTGAACCAAACTCAGGGCTGCACGATGATCATCCAGCCGAGGCCGAACTTGTCGGCGAGCATGCCGAAGCGCGGCGAGAAGAAGGTCTTGTCGAGCGGCATGCGCACCTCGCCGCCGTCGAGCAGCGCGTTGAACAGCTTGTCGGCCTCCGGCGGATCCTTGGCGTAGAGCGTGAGGAAGAAGCCCTGGAAATTCGCTTTGCCGCTGTTGCGGCCGTCGGACATCAGCACGGTGGCGTCGCCGATCTTGATCGTCGCGTGCATCACCTTTTCGGCGCTGCCGGGCGAGATCATCGACTGGTCGGGCGCCTGCTTGTAGCGCATCAGCATCTCGACCTTGGCGCCGAGGGCGCTCTTGTAGAACTCGATCGCCTCCTCGCAGCGGCCTTCGAAGAAGATGTAGGGCTGAATAGGCATCGCGCTTTCCTCCACAGGAATTGTCTTGACAAATACGTTGATATCAACATAAATGTCTTATGTCAACCGCCGGCTACCGCCTGGAGTCGTCGCAGCGGGAACTTCCGTTCTCCGCGACCCACCATGTCCGCGACGCCTGCCTGTGTCTGCATGTGCAGCGGGCGGCGCGCGCCCTGGCGCGGCGCTTCGACGAGGCGCTGCGCCCGCTCGATCTGAGCCAAGGCCAGTTGTCGCTGCTGATGTCGCTCAACCGCCCCAAGCCGCCGAACGTCGGCAGCGTCGCCGCGCTGCTGGCGATGGACCGCACCACGCTCACCGCCAATCTCAAGCCGCTGGAGCGGCGCGGCCTGGTCAAGATCGCGGTCGACAAGGAAGACAAGCGCGCGCGGCGGCTTGTGATCACTGCCGCCGGTCGCGCGCTGCTGCGCAAGGCCTATCCGGTCTGGGAGCGCACCCACGTAGAGACCGAAAAGTCGATCGCCGGCATCGCGCCCGATGCCTTGCGGGCCGCTTTGCGGGCGCTGGCGTAGGGCTGTTGAGGCAGGATCAATTTGGGGCGAGTTCGGACCGTGCCGCAAAGTCGACGCGCTCGCCTCCCCCTTGTGGGGAGTGGTCGGGGGGTCGCTTTTGAAAGGCGCCCAAATTAAATTCTTGACGACGCCTATGATTGCGTTGATATCAATGCTATCAATATGATCGGAGATGATAGATTATCGTGAGTTTTCAATGGCCTCCCTCACTGTCCGCCAGCTCGACGAGCGCCTGAAGAAGCTGTTGCGCCTGCGCGCCGCGCGCAGCGGACGCTCGATGGAAGACGAGGTGCGCACCATTCTGCGCGCGGCGGCCGAGGAAACGGGCGAAGACGTCCTCCAGTCCTTCACGCCGCCCGGCAAGACGCCGGCGCGGCGAATTGCCGCAAGCGCGCCGGCAGGCGTAAAGCGCGTGCTGCTGATCATCGGCGGCGGCATCGCCGCCTACAAGTCGCTCGATCTCATCCGCCGCCTGAAGGAGCGCGGGCTTAGCGTACGCTGCATTCTCACCAAGGCCGCCGAGCATTTCGTCACGCCGCTGTCGGCCGGCGCCATCGTCGGCGAGCGCGTCTTCACCGACCTGTTCGACCAGGCCAACGAATTCGACGTCGGCCACATCCGCCTCGCGCGCGAAACCGATCTCATCGTCGTCGCGCCGGCAACCGCCGACCTGATGGCCAAGATGGCCGGCGGCCACGCCGACGATCTCG
>DATJVE010000191.1:0-27511 GCA_035501975.1 Pseudolabrys sp. | reverse complement strand
GGCGGAGGGTATCGGTGTCCATGGGCCGATCCAATAGCCTTCGCGCCGCGGCAGGGGAAGGGGCGCATCGCTTGGCCGTCGCTGGCCAGAGGGCCGAACAACGACGCTGGCCAAACGTTGTTCAACGTCGGCGCCGGCGAGGGCAGCATGGACGATCAGGCGATCGTGGTGAGTGACATCCCGGCGCGGCTTGACCGGCTGCCCTGGGGCCGCTTCCATGCGTTGGTGGTGGCCGCGCTCGGCGTCACCTGGATTTTGGACGGCCTCGAAGTGACGCTCGCCGGCAGCCTTGCCGGGGCGTTGAAGGAAAGCCCGACGCTCCGTTTCAGTAATACCGATATCGGCCTCGCCGCGAGCAGCTATCTCGCCGGCGCTGTCATCGGCGCGATTTTCTTCGGCTGGCTGACCGACCGGCTCGGGCGCAAGAAGCTGTTCTTCGTGACGCTGACCGTCTATCTCGTCGCCACCGCGGCGACCGCGACGTCGTGGAATATCGCCAGCTTCGCGCTGTTTCGTTTTGTCACCGGCGCCGGCATCGGCGGCGAATACGCCGCGATCAATTCCACCATCCAGGAGTTGATCCCGGCGCGCGTGCGCGGCTGGAGCGATCTCGTCATCAACGGCAGCTTCTGGGTCGGGGCGGCGATGGGCGCGCTCGGCTCGCTACTGCTGCTCGACCCGAATGTGATCGATCCGGACCACGGCTGGCGGCTCGCCTTCCTGATCGGCGCGAGCCTCGCGCTGGTAATCTTCTTTATGCGCATGTGGATCCCGGAAAGTCCGCGCTGGCTGATGACGCATGGCCGCGCCGAAGAGGCGCGCCGCGTCATCGAGGACATCGAGGCGCGCTTTGCCGCGCTGCCGCCGGCGCAAGACGTGCCGCACGTGCGCCTGCGCGCACGCCGCGCGACGCCGTTGTGGGAGGTGGCACAGACGCTGTTCCGGCGCCACCGCCAGCGCACGCTGGTCGGCTTGAGCCTGATGGGGTCGCAGGCCTTCTTCTACAACGCGATCTTTTTCACTTACGCGCTGATCCTCACCGATTTCTACCGCGTGCCGTCCGACCATGTCGGCTGGTACATCCTGCCCTTCGCCGTGGGCAATTTTCTCGGTCCCGTGCTGATCGGCCGCCTGTTCGACACCAAAGGCCGCCGCGTGATGATCGCCTTCACCTACATCATGTCCGGCGCGCTGCTCGCGGCGACCGGCTGTCTGTTCGCCCGCGATTTGATCGATGCGGAAATGCAGACGCTGTGCTGGATGACCATCTTCTTCTTCGCTTCCGCGGCGGCAAGCTCGGCCTATTTGACGGTGAGCGAGACCTTCCCGCTGGAAATCCGCGCGCTGGCAATTGCCTTCTTCTACGCGGTCGGCACCGGCATCGGCGGCATCGTCGGGCCGTGGCTGTTCGGCGTTCTGATCGACACCGGCTCGCGCGCGAGCGTGTTCGGCGGCTATCTGCTCGGCGCCGCGCTGATGATCGCCGGCGGCCTCGTGGCGTCGAAATGGGGCGTCGATGCCGAGCGCAAGTCGCTCGAAGCGGTGGCGCGGCCGCTGACGTTCATCGACATCGATTGAAGCGCGCCGCTAATGACGGCAGGGATAAGCCTCCCTGAGGCCGTACATCAGCGCACGTCCCAACGGCATATCGGCCGAGCCGCTCGTCTTGCGCGCCCAGCGCATGACCACGTCGGTCGCCTGGTCGAAAGTCAGTATTCCGACGGGCCCCGGCAGGCAGAACAGCTTGTCTTCCAAGCTGATGTTGTAGGCCATCACGCCGTCCATGGCGCCGAGCATATAGGTCTTGTTCACCTCCAGATCCTTCGGGCTCTTGGGATGCTGAAATTGCCCCAGCGTCACGCTCTGCGCCTGCGCGTCGAGACAAAGCGATAGGCTGACGACAGCTGCTGCCGCGGCCACCGTCGCGATCCGAACATATCTGAGCATCGTCCAGCTCCTTTCAAGCAAACCGCTCAGGCGGCCAGCTCGCGCATGATCTTGTAAAGCCGCGCCTGGCCCTCGAAGCCGATGCCGGGGCGGTCGGACAGCGAAATGTAGCCATTCACGATCGCCGCGTCGTCGGCGAAACCGCCGAAATCACCGAACACGCTGGGATAAGACTCCGCGCCGCCAAGCCCGAAGCCGGCGGCGATGGCAAGCGACATCTGATTGCCGCCGTGCGGGAACATCGCCGCGCGCGGCCAGCCGTGCCGCTTGAGCATGGCGAGCGTGCGCGCGTATTGCGTAATGCCATAGGCCTGCGGCGGGTCGATCTGGATCACGTCGTTGCGCTCGGGCCGCAGGCCGCCGAAGCGCACCAGATTCTCCACGTCCTGCGTCGAGAACAAATTCTCGCCGGTCGACAGCGGCGGCGTATAGACGCTGGCGATCTCCGCGAGCAGCGCGAAGTCGAGCGGATCGCATGGCTCCTCGAACCAGCGCAGCGCGAAAGGCGCTAAGCCGCGCGCATAGGCGAGCGCGTCGGCGCGCTCGAATTTCGAATTGGCGTCGACCGCAAGCTGCGCGCCCTTCGGCAGGATCGATTTCACCGCCTCGACGCGGGCGAGGTCGTCGGCCAGCGCCATGCCGCCGACCTTCATCTTCGCCATGGTGTAGCCGGCGTCGAGATGGGCGCGCATCTCGTCCTGCAGATGCTTGGTGGTCTTGCCCGGCGCGTACCAGCCACCGCCGACGTAGCAGAACACTTTTTCGGCGCGCTGGCCGCCGTTGTAGCGCTCGGCGAGCAGCACGTGCAACGGCTTGTCGGCGATCTTGGCGAGCGCGTCCCAAATCGCAACCTCGATGGTGCCGATGCCGACCGAGCGCTCGGAATGGCCGCCGGACTTCTCGTTCTGCATCATGACCGCGAGACATTTGTCCGGCGCGATCAGGCCGGCGTCGTCAAGCAGGCTCTCCGGCTTTGCCTTCAGCAGCCGCGGGATGAAACGCGCGCGCATCTGCGCGCCGCAGGCATAGCGGCCGGTCGAGTTGAAGGCATAGCCGCAGACCGGCTTGCCGTTGCGCTTAACGTCGGTGATCACGACCACCACCGAGGTCGTCATTTCGCTGAAGTTGAAGCTCGAATTGGCGAGCGTCGAGTTGAGCGGGATCGCCGTCTCGCGGATGTCGACGATGCGCATGAATGCCATCACCCAGAAAAGAGGCGTTCCCCGGATGCGGCGCAGCACGAAGCGAAGCGGAGTGGTGCGACGCTGATCCGGGGTCCAGCTATCTTGCACAGCTGGGTCCCGGGTCGGTAGCGCACCACTCCTAAGCTGCTGCGCTGCGCCCGGGGCACGAAACTCTTACTTAATCTGCGGAATCTTCGCTTCCTTGATGACCTTTCCCCACTTGTCGACTTCTTTCTTGATGTAGGCGTCGAATTCTTCCGGCGTGTCCGCCACCGGGTCGAAGCCGAGCTGGGCGCATTTCGCCTTCACGTCGGGCAGCGCCATCGCCTTCTTGATCTCGGCGTTGAGCAGATCGACGATCGCCTTGGGCGTCTTCGCCGGCACCAGCACGCCCTGCATGGTTTCCGATTCCTGCTCCGGAATGCCGGCTTCGCCGAGCGTCGGCACGTTGGGCAACGCGGCCGAGCGTCTGGCCGAGGTGACGGCAAGCGCGCGCAGCTTGCCGCCGTTGACCTGCGGCGCGGCCGGCGGCATGGCGGCGAAGGCGATCGGCGTCTGGTTGGCGACTGTCGACTGGATCGCCGGCGCGGCGCCGCCGAACGGCACGCTGGTGGCGTCGAGCTTAAGCGACAGCTTGAACAATTCGGCGGCAAGCTGCGGCGTGGTGCCGATGCCGGGATTGGCGATGGCGTATTTGTAAGGATTAGCCTTGAGCAGATCGACCAGCTCCTTCACCGTCTTCACCGGTAGCTCCGGGTTGACCACCAGGATATTCGGCGAGGCGGCGGCGAGCGTGACCGGCGCGAAATCCTTGAACGCATCGTAGGGATTATTGGCGTAGAGGCTCGGATTGACCACGAAGCTCGAGCTCGCCACCAGCATGGTGTAGCCGTCGGGGTTGGCGCGCGCGCCGATCATCATGCCGATATTGCCGCCGGCGCCGGCATGGTTCTCGACGTAGAATTGCTGCTTCAGGCTCTCCGATAGCTTCTGCGCGATCAGCCGCGCCATCACGTCGGTCGGGCCCCCGGCGGCGAAGGGCACGATCACCT
The DNA here is from genome assembly GCA_035501975.1 of Pseudolabrys sp. Lineage (GTDB taxonomy): Bacteria > Pseudomonadota > Alphaproteobacteria > Rhizobiales > Xanthobacteraceae > Pseudolabrys. The sequence goes on along the minus strand of DATJVE010000191.1, from coordinate 23,328 downwards.
TCACCGGCCGTGTCGGGTAATTCTCCGCAAATGCCTGCGGAGCAGCGATTACGCTGGCGCTGGCCAGCGCAGTCATCATGAGCATTGCGGAGCGGCGGGAGAGTTTTTTCATATTGTGGTCCTCCATTGGACTGTAACGAGTGTCACACGCGCAGGCCGAGGATCGCGCGCGCTTCCTTCGCCGTCGCGAGCTCAGCGCCCATGTCGTCGAGAATGCGCACGGCCTTCTCGCACAAAGCCGCATTGCTCGGCGTCAGCTGGCCTTTGCCGATATAGACGTTGTCCTCCATGCCGACGCGCACATGGCCACCGAGGAACCAGGTCGTCGCCAGCATGGGGAATTCCCAGCGGCCGATGGCGAAGGCCGCCCACATCGCGTCAGCCGGCAGCAGCGAGTGCGCGTAGATCAGCGTCTGCGGCGTCGAGACGAAGCCGTAGCGCACGCCCATCACGATCTGGAACAGCGGCGGGCGCTTGAGCACGCCTTGCTCGAGCAGCACGTGCGCGAGCTGGATGTCGCCGGAGTCGAACACTTCCAGTTCCGGCTTGCTACCGGCCTCCTGGATCGCCTTGGCCATGATCGTCACGTTTTCGGGCGGGTTGATCACCGCAGCCGAGCCCGACCACATGGTGTTGAGGTCGAGCGTGGCGATGTCGGGTTTGAGTTGGACGATGTGCTCGACGCGCTTGAGCGGATGAATGAGGGTCGAGCCCGGCCCCGCCACACGCGGATCGTCTTTGCTCGGCACAAAGCGGCCGCCGGGACCGGTCGTGAGATTGACGATCAGGTCGGAGTTCTTATCGCGGATACGCTCGACTACTTCGCGGTAATGCGCGAGCTCCATACTCGGCCGCCCGTCCGCATGGCGGACATGGATATGCGCGATGGCCGCGCCGATCTTCGCCGACTCCAGCGCGGCATTGGCGATCTGCTCCGGCGTGCACGGCAGCGCCGGATTCTGCTGCAGCGTGGTGAGATTGCCGGTCACGGCGACCGTGAGGATCGTCTTCTTGGCTTGCGCGGCCATCTGCGTTTCACCCCGTTTTATCAGCTTCGATTGACTTTAAACAAACGACTGTTTACTTTGCCGCTTCTCTCAAATCGGTCTCCCAGAGTCAAGCGTTGCGCCGATCCCCCACACGAGACGCGAGCAAGCCGAACGCGGCCAAACGCCGCGGGCGCGGGCCTTCGCCCGCGGCAGGCTCGTCGGTGCGCGAACGCATTCTCGCCGTGGCCGAGCGCATGTTTGCCGAGCACGGCATGGAAGGCGTGGGCTTACGCGCTATTACCGCGGCGGCGAAGGTCAACCTTGCCTCCATCGCCTACCACTTTGGCTCCAAGGATGGGCTACTGGAAGCGCTGTTCGCGCAGCGCGCAGCGCCGATCGCGCAGGAGCGTCTGCGCCTCCTAGCGCTGTGCCACGAGGGCGGCAAGACGCCGACGCTGGAAGAGATTCTCGACGCGTTTCTGCGTCCGGCTTTGACGCTCGGCGTCGAGCCGCAATTCGGCGGCCCCGCTTTCGTCAAACTGCGCGCGCGGCTCGGCACCGAGCCGGAAAAGACCTCGCGCAAGATCCTGGCCAAAGCCTTCGACGCCTCGAGCCGCAAATTCATCGACGCCATTGCGCAGATGCTGCCGGAGCAGCCACGTCGAGAGGTCGAGTGGCGTTATCACTTCATGCTCGGCGCCATGTTCTACACCATGGCCAACAGCGGCCGCATCCAGTCGCTCACCGACGGCCGCTGCGATCCCGGCGACGTCAAGCTCGCGCTGCATCACATGATTCCGTTTCTGGCGGCGGGCTTCCGCTCGGCGCCGGTGTCCTGAACCTGCCAAAGAAAGAGGAAACGACCATGACGGCCCGCAAGCTGACCCGCAAAGACATGTCCGCCGCCGCCGAGAAGTACAAGAACTGGGGGAAGTGGGGGGCCAACGACGAGATCGGTACGCTCAATTACACTTCGGCTGAGGACATCGTCGCCGCCACCCGGCTGGTGAAGAAGGGCAAGGTGATCTCGCTCGCGCTCAACTTCGATTACACCGGGCCCCAGGGCGCCAAGAGCAAATATCCGGCGATGGGCCGCACCAATCCGATCCACACCATGATCCGCACCGGCACCGACGCGTACTCGGGCGTGCTCGACAAGCGCGGCATCCGCGCCGCCGACGACATCGTCACCATGCCGTTGCAATGCGGCACGCAATGGGACGGGCTTGGCCACGTCTTCTATGAGAACTCGATGTGGAACGGCTACGACTGCCGCGAGGTCACCTCAGCCGGCGCGCAGAAGTGCGGCATCGAGAAGACCAAGAACAAGATGGTCGGCCGCGGCGTGCTGCTTGATGTCGCCCGCTACAAGGGCGTCTTTGCGCTCGACGACGGCTACGGCATCACCAACGAGGACCTCTACGGCACGGCGAAAAAGCAGAACGTCGCGCTCAAGCGCGGCGACTACGTCATCGTGCGCACCGGCATGATGGAACGCTGCCAAAAGGCGGGAAGCTGGGATGGCTATCCGGGCGGCGATGCGCCGGGTTTCGCCTTCGAGACGCTCGATTTCGTCAAGGACACCGAGCTCGCCGCGCTCGCCAGCGACACCTGGGGCTGCGAGGTGCGGCCGAACCCGGTCGCCGAAGGCGAGGTGATCAACCAGCCCTGGCACTGGATCACCATCCCGATCATGGGCATGACCATGGGCGAGATCTTCGAGCTCAAGGAGCTCGCCGACGACTGCACCGCCGACAAGACCTACGAATTTTTGTTTGTGGCGCCGGCCATTCCGATCACGGGGGCGGTCGGCTCGCCCGTGAACCCGCTGGCGATCAAGTAGGCGCGGCGCGAAGGCCGGTTCAGTTATGGCTGCAGCTGATCGAACGGATCTCGAAATTCGTACCGCCGCGCACGTTGGTGCCGACATAGCCGTCGAGATGACCGCCGACGAAGCGGACGCTCGAGCCGCTGAATTCGGCCCGGCCCGACGTCTTGCCGTCGAGATCGGTATAGCTGCCGTCGGCCTTGAGCTTGAAGCCGAGGCCGATGAGGATCCTGCCGCCGGAGCCGGCGCAGGCATACTCGCCCGCCTGCAAGCCGGCGGCGGCGGCCGGAGCCACGCAGGCAAGGGAACCGATCAGCACCAAAGGCAGCAGCCGCAACGCGCGCGCGGTCTTCGTCATTTAGCTTTCCCCCCGAAAACGCAAACATTGTCGCGCCGCGGACGATCCGTCAATCGCGCGATGCCGTCCCATTCCAACAATCCAACGATCGGATGACAAAATGCTTGGCCACAATCGCAAAATGACCGGCGCCGAATGCCTTGCCGACATGCTCGCCGGCTACGGCGTCACCCACGTGTTCATGGTGCCGGCGGTGTTGCGGCGCACCTTCGCCGAGATGGAGCGGCGCACCAAGATCGCCCGCGTGCACTGCCACGGCGAGAAATCTGCCGCCTACATGGCCGACGGCTACGCGCGCGCCTCGGGCAAGCCGGGCGTCTGCATGGCGCAGGTGATCGGCGCGCTTAATATTGCCGCCGGCTTGCGTGATGCTTACCTCGCGCATTCGCCGGTCATCGCCTGCACCGGCGGGCGCGATCCGAAAACTAAGTTCCGCAAGGTCTACCAGGAGGTCGACGACGTGCCGGCCTTCGAGCCGGTGACCAAGTTCAACGCCACCATCGACGAGGTCGCGCGCATCCCCGACATGGTGCGCCAGGCCTTCCGCGTCGCCACCTCGGGCGCGCCAGGGCCGGTGCATCTGCAATTCCGCGGCAATGAAGGGCAGGTGGACGCCGAGGAAGCCGAGATGGATCCGCTGGTCGAAGCGCAATTCGCGCACGTGCCGCCGTTCCGCCCCGAACCGGAAGCCGCGCATGTGAAGGCGGCGCTCGATCTGCTGCAGGGTGCGACGCGGCCGATCTTTGTTGTCGGCGGCGGCGTGCGCGCCTCCCGCGCCGGCCGCGAACTGGTGGCGCTGGCGGAAGCCTTGCAGATTCCCGTTGCCACCTCGCTCAATGGCAAGGACTGCATCCCCGGCACGCATCCTTTGTCGATCGGCGTGGTCGGGTCCTATTCGCGCGAAAGCGCCAACCGCGCGGTCAACCGCGCCGACCTCATCTGCTTCATCGGCACCGAGAGCGGAGGCATGACCACGCATTTTTGGGCGGTGCCGAAGATCGGCACGCCGGCGATCCAAATCGACCTCGAGCCGGAATCGCTTGGCCGCAATTATCCGCTGCAGGCGAGCGTGCTCGGCGACGCCAAGGCGGTGCTCGCCGCCATGCTCAAGCTGGCGGACCAAGCCAGCGCGGCAAAGCGCGCGCCGTGGCTGAAGGAGATCGCGACGCTGCGCAATGAGTGGTACGCCAAATACAAGCCGGCCCTGGAATCTGATAAGTCGCCGATCCATCCAGCGCGGCTGTGCGGCGAATTGACCCAGCACGTGCCTGACAATGGCATCGTCGTGGTCGATACCGGCCACGCCGGCATGTGGATGGGCGGCATGTACGACCTGCGTGTGCCGACGCAGAGCTACATGCGCAGCGCCGGCCACCTCGGCTGGGCGTTCCCCGCCGGCCTTGGCGCCAAGGCGGCGTGCCCGAATCGCCCGGTGATCTGTTTCACCGGCGACGCCGGCTTCTGGTATCACATCGCCGAAGTGGAGACCGCGGTGCGCTGGAAGCTCAACAGCATCACCATCGTCAACAACAACGGCGGCGGCAACCAGTCGAAGCGCGGCTTCGACCGCGCCTACGGCGGCGAGCAGACGCAGAAGGCGCGCGAATTGTGGACCTATAACCCGATGAACTTCGCCAAACTGGCCGAGGACATGGGTGCGCTCGGCATCCGCGTCGAATGGGCAAGCGACATCGCCCCGGCGCTCAAGCGCGCGCTCGCCGCCGACCGCCCGGTCGTCATCGACGTCGTCAGCGACATCGAGGAACTGGCGCCGACCGCGGTTTCCTGATCGCCGTCAGCCTTCGCCGATCTCTTTCAGGATTTCCGCGGTGTGTTCGCCGAGGCGCGGCGCCGGCCGCTCGGAGGCGGCATGCCAACCATCCATTACGATCGGCGTGCGCACGCCGGGGATGTGACCGCTCTTCGCCGCGGCGCTCGGCAGATCGAGCTTCATGCCGCGAAACACCACTTGCGGATCCTCGAACACCTGCTTGAGATCGTTGATCGGGCCGGCCGGCACGCCCTGTGCCTCGAGCTGGGCAAGCAGATCGTCGCGTTTCATTTTTTTGGTGAGCGCGGTGAGCTTGCCGATCAGCTCGTCGCGATGCGTGAGACGCCCGACGTTGTCTTTGTAGGCGGGATCGTGCGCCAACTCCGGCGCGCCAATGACGTTGCAGAACTTGACGTATTGATTATCGTTGCCGGTGGCGACGATGACATGGCCGTCGGCGACCGGGAATTCCTGGTAGGGCACGATGTTGGGATGCGAATTGCCGATGCGCTTGGGGATCTCGCCGGAGACGAGATAATTGAGGCCCTGATTGGCGAGCACGCCGACCGTCGAATCGACCAGCGCGGTATCGACGTAGCAGCCTTTCCCGGTTCGCTCCCGTTCGGCGAGCGCGGCGAGGATGCCGATCGCCGAATAACAGCCGGTGAAGATGTCCGAGATCGCGACGCCGACGCGCGTCGGCGGACCGTCGGCGTAGCCGGTCAGGCTCATGAAGCCGCCCATGCCCTGCGCCATCAGGTCGTAGCCGGCGCGCTTGGCGTAGGGGCCGTCCTGCCCGAAGCCGGTCACCGAGCAATAGATCAGCCGCGGGTTCTCCGGCGCGAGGCTCTTGTAGTCGAGCCCGAACTTGGCGAGCCCGCCGACCTTGAAGTTCTCGATCAACACGTCGGAGCGCTTGACCAGCTTGTGTACGATGCGGCGGCCTTCCTCGTCCTCGAAGTCGGCCTCGATCGAGCGCTTGCCGCGGTTGGCGGAATGGAAATAAGCGGCGCCGAGATGCTTGCCGTCGGCGCCTTCGACGAAAGGCGGCCCCCAGCCGCGGGTATCGTCGCCGGCGCCCTTGCGCTCGACCTTGATGACGTCGGCGCCGAGGTCGGCCAGCATCTGTCCCGCCCAGGGCCCGGCCAGGATGCGGGCAAGTTCGAGGACGTGGAGACCCGCCAATGGCTTTGGCATACTGAGAAACTCCTGAGGGCGGAGGAAAGGATGTCGGGCGGGGTTATAAGACCATCGTTTCGCGCTGGCCAGTCCGGGAATTGTTCATTACCGCCACGGGCTTGTGGCTGAAATTCGTGACAAGGCTATGGCCCTGCGCAGCCCCTGCGGGTATGGTCCAGCTGGGCGCGATCGGCCGACTGGCTATCGTTCGCGCACCGAATCGACGCGGCGGGATTTCCGTCGCCAAAAAAGGCCAAGGGAGGAAACGCATGAAGACACTGATGAAAATTTTTGCCGGCGCCGCGACGGCCGCTCTGCTCTCGGTCTCGGCACACGCGCAAGTGACGATGAAGGCTTCGCACCAGTTTCCCGGTGGCAAGGGCGACGTGCGCGACGACATGGTGCAGATGATCGCCAAGGAAGCCAAGGCGGCCAATGTCGGCATCGATATCCAGGTCTATCCGGGCGCCTCGCTGTTCAAGCCGAACGACCAGTGGAACGCCATGGTCAACGGTCAGCTCGACATCACGCTGTTCCCGCTCGACTACGCCAGCGGCAAGGTGCCGGCGTTCTCGGCGACGCTGATGCCCGGCCTGATCCGCAGCCAGGACCGCGCCAAGCGCATCAACAACTCGCAGTTCATGAAGGACGTCCGCGCCGAGATCGAAAAGCACGGCGTGATCGTATTGTCCGACGCCTGGTTTGCCGGCGGCATGGCGTCGAACAAGGGATGCCTGATGCATCCGAACGATCTGAAAGGGCTGAAATTCCGCGCCGCCGGGCCGACCTTCGCTTCAATGTGGGAAAGCGCCGGCGCCAGCATCGTCAGCCCGCCGTCGAACGAAATCTACAATGCGTTCCAGAGCGGCGTCGTCAATGCGACCGACACCAGCCTCGGCACCTTCCAGTCCATGCGGCTCTACGAAGTGACCAACTGCCTCACGGCGCCGGGCAACAACGCGCTGTGGTTCATGTATGAGCCGGTGCTGATGTCGAAGAAAAGTTTCGACAAGCTCAACAAGGACCAGCAGGCGGCGATCATCAAGGCGGGCAAGGATGCCCAGGCCTACTACGAAAAGAAGGCCGACGAAGTGAACAAGGACGCCATCAAGGCGTTCGAGGATCACAAGGTGAAAGTGGTCACGCTCAGCGACGCGGACTATCAGGCCTGGCTCGACGTGGCGAAGAAGAGCTCCTACGCCACCTTCGCCAAGTCGGTGCCGAACGGGCAGAAGCTGATCGACGAAGCGCTTGCGGTCAAATAGCGCGATGCAAAGACGGCGGCCGGCGGACAAAGCGCCGGCCGCCGTAGTTTTATCCGCGCCGGCTGCGCGGTATTCGTCCTTCCGGCGAATGACCGAACGGTAAGTCGAGGCCCATGGACACATACATTCGGGTGGTCGTTTTCCTGTCGCGCGCCGCCGGCGTCGTTGCCGCCGTGCTCATCGGACTTGCCGTGCTGGTCATCTGCGACATGGTGATCGTGCGCTACTTCTTCAACGTGCCGACCATCTGGCAGATCGACGTGGTCACCTATTCGATCGTCGCCGCGACCTTCGTCGGCAGCGCCTACGTGCTGATGACGCGCGGCCACGTCAACGTCGAGATCCTGCCGCTCTATCTCGGCCCGCGCGCCCGCTTCGCGCTCGCGCTATTCACCATCGTGCTGTCGCTCGGTTTCTGCCTGGTGCTGTGGATTCTCTGTACGCAGTATTGGTATCAGGCTTGGTCGGAGGGCTGGCACTCGAACACGGTATGGCGCGCGCGCCTCTGGATCCCCTATCTGTCGCTGCCGATCGGCATCGGGCTCTTGGTCCTGCAATACATCGCCGAGCTGCTCTGCCTTTTGACCGGCAGGGCGCATCCGTTCGGCCTCAAGCCGAAGGAAGATGCGGAAGACTTCGCGCGCGAGCAGGCGCGGCAAGCCCTGGGAGACGCGCCGTGAGTCCGACGTCCTCAGGCACGCTCGTTCTCGTCGTCACCCTGCTGATGCTGCTCTCGGGCATCCCGGTCGCGTTCGGGCTGGGCGTGATTTCGATCGCCTTCCTGCTGTTCTTTCAAGGCTTCGACAGCATGCACGTCGTCGCCGAGACCTTCTGGTCCGGCCTCGACGACTTCACGCTGGTGGCGATCCCCATGTTCGTGATGATGGGCGCCGCCATCGGGTCTTCGCCGGCCGGCAAGGATCTCTACGAGGCGCTCGACCGCTGGCTCTATCGCTTGCCAGGCGGTCTGGTGATTTCCAATCTCGGTGCCTGCGCCATTTTCGCCGCGCTCACCGGTTCCTCGCCAGCCTGTTGCGCGGCGATCGGCAAGATGGGCATTCCCGAGATGCGCCGGCGCGGCTATCCGGTCGACGTCGCCACCGGCTCGATCTGCGCCGGCGGCACGCTCGGCATTCTGATTCCGCCGTCGATTACCTTCATCCTCTACGGCATCGCCACCGAGACCTCGATCGGCCGCCTGTTTCTCGCCGGCGTGGTGCCGGGGCTCATGCTGACCGGCCTGTTCATGCTGTGGACGATCTTCATCATCTGGAAACGCGGCTTCCGCTCGCACGCGATCGACTTCCGCTATTCGTGGAAGGAAAAATTCCAGGCGATCCCGAAGATTGCGCCGTTCCTGCTGATCATTTTCGGCGTGATGTACTCGCTCTACGGCGGCGTCGCGACGCCGTCGGAGGCGGCCGGCGTCGGCGCCGCGCTGTGTCTGATTCTCGCCATCGCCATCTACCGGCTTTGGTCGGTGGCGCAGATTTGGCAGATCCTGCGCGACACCATGCGCGAGTCGGTGATGATCCTGACCATCATCGCCGCCGCGGTCCTCTTCGGCTACATGCTCACTTCGCTCTATCTGACCCAGACGCTGGCGCAGGCCATCGCCGACGCGCATTTCAACCGCTGGGTCTTGATGTTCATGATCAACCTGTTCCTGCTGGTGAGCGGCTTCTTCATTCCGCCCGCCGCCGTCATCCTGATGACGTCTCCGATCCTGCTACCGATCATCACCGCCGCCGGCTTCGACCCGGTCTGGTTCGGCGTAATCCTCACCATCAACATGGAAATCGGGCTGATCCACCCGCCGGTCGGCTTGAACATCTACATCGTCAACGCCATCGCGCCGGACGTGCCGGTGACCCAGGTGATGTGGGGCACGCTGCCCTACGTCATCTGTATGATGTTGGCGATCGTGATCTTGTGTATATTTCCCGAGATCGCCACATGGCTGCCGAATCATCTGATGGGCGCCGGTAAGTAGATAGCGGACGGATGCCGGACCGTCCGGGCGGTCCTGGGAACTCGCGATGAACACGTCGTTTTTCGGCGAGCTTTTGCAAGCCATTTCCGAGCGCGGACGCGCGTTGCTCGCGCGCAACCGGCGCGGCGAGGCGAGCGCGCGTTCGGAGAGCCTCGTCGAATTGTGCGAGCACCTCTTGTCGAGCCGCGGCGAAGCCTCCGGCGTCGCGCGCGCGCGCGAAATTCTCACCCGTTACGGCGAACTGACCACCGGTCCGCGCATCGCCTTCTTCGAGGCGTTGAGCGAGCGCTTCGGGCCCGATCCCGTGCGCATGCAACTGGCGATCGACGCCTGGCGCGAGCGGCCGTCCGACGCGACCGCCGCCGAAATGCACGCCGCTTCCGAGCCGCGCCGGCAGGAGCTGTTCCGCCGCCTCAATCTCGCGCCGGGCGGCACCGCCGCGCTGGTGCGTATGCGCGAGCAGTTGATGGACGTGCTCGAACACCGCGACGATCTGAGCGCCGTCGACGAGGACTTCGTGCATCTGTTCTCGTCCTGGTTCAACCGCGGCTTTCTGGTGCTGCGCCGCATCGACTGGTCGACGCCGGCGATTATCCTCGACAAGATCATCCGCTACGAAGCCGTGCATCAGATCAGCGACTGGGACGACCTGCGCCGCCGCATCGATCCGTCCGACCGGCGCTGCTACGCGTTCTTCCATCCGGCGCTGATCGATGAGCCGCTGATCTTCGTCGAGGTGGCGCTCACCCGCGACATCGCCGGCGCCATCGCGCCGATTTTAAGTCCCGAGCGCGAGGTGCTGGAGGCCGACAAGGCGCGCACCGCGGTGTTCTATTCGATCTCCAACTGCCAGCGCGGGCTCGCCGGCGTCTCGTTCGGCAGCTTCCTGATCAAGCAGGTGGTCGAGGACATCACGCGTGAGATGCCGAAGCTCTCCACTTTCGTCACCTTGTCGCCGGTGACGAATTTCGCCGCCTGGCTTAAGCGCGAACGCGAGCAGGAGGCTTCGACGGCGCTGAACGAGGCGGACAAGGCGGTGTTGGCCGCACTCGACGAGCCGAACTGGTGGCGCGCCGACGACACGGCGGAGCGGCTGCAGAGCCTGCTGATGCGCGCGGCGGCCTGGTATTTCCTGCGCGCGCGCAACGGCCGCGGCCTGCCGGTCGACGCGGTGGCGCGCTTCCACCTCGGCAACGGCGCGCGGCTCGAGCGCATCAACTGGCTCGCCGACACCTCGGAGAAGGCGCTGGCACAGGCGCACGGCCTGATGGTGAACTATCTCTACGATCTCGACCACATCGAGAAGAACCACGAGGCCTACGCCGAGGCCCGCACCGTCGTCGCCTCAAGCGCCGTGCAGCGCCTGTTGCGTCCGCCGCTCGAGCTGGTGCCGGTCGCGGGGTAGCCGTTTATCCGTCACCCTGCGGCGCGAGCGAAGCGAGCCTCGAAGGGTGACGGAGTAACCGCTACGACTTCCCATACACCGGGACGATCGCGCCGCGGCTGACCTTGTTGTCGGGCGAGGCGAGAAACAAAATCGTCGCCGCCACCTCCTCGACCTTCGGCCATTGGTCGAAATCGGCCTTCGGCATCGCCTGGCGGTTGGCGACGGTGTCCATGATCGACGGCGCCACCGCGTTGACCAGGATGCCGTCCGCGGCGACCTCTTCGGCGAGCGCCACGGTGAGGGCGGCGACGCCCGCCTTCGACACCGCATAGGCCGTCATGCCGGCGCCCGAGCGCCATTCCAGCGCCGGCCGCGCCGCGACATTGACGATGCGGCCGCCGCCCCGCATGGCGTTGACCGCGGCGCGGCAGCACAGGAAGCACGACACTAGGTTGCTGTCGATCTGCGCCATCAGCGCGGCCTGTCCGGTGTCCTTGACCTTGCCCGCCGCAAAGCCCCCGGCAATGTGGATCGATGCCCACAGCGTGGGGCCGGCATAGACCTTGGCCACCATCGCCTCGTCGGCGAGATCGGCGACCGCGATCAGCGTCACGTTGGGATCGCCGGCATGCGGAAAGCGCTGCGCCTCCGCCTCGTGCTGATAAGGCACGGTGCAGCGTGCGCCCGCCGCCAGCAATCCGCCGACCGCCGCGGTGCCGAGCGCGCCGGTGCCGCCGGTGACGACGACGTGTTTGCCGGAGAAATCCATGCACACCCCCGCCGTGATGCGCGCCGCTACCCGCGCCCGCGCTTCACCCGCGTCGGCAGCACCTGGAACTCGATCCAGTTTGCCACCTCGCTGACGCGCAGCGTCTTGTCGAGCACATTCTTGCTGATGCCGTGCCGCCAGGACAAGCGCTTGCAATGCGGGTCCTTGTCGAGCGTATCGAGATCGCGCGCGAACGTCTGTATGTCATCTTCGTTGGCGAAGAATCCTTCGCCGATCAGCCGTGTGCCGATGCGCCGAACGATCGCCGCCAGTTCGCGCAAGGGATATTCCGGATGATACTGCACGCCCCAGGCGACCGAGCCGTTGGTGCGAATCTCCACGCTTTGCACGTCCGACACCGAATTGGTGGCGAGCACGGTCGAACCCGCCGGCAGCGCCTCGACCTCGTCGAGATGCACGGTAGGCGCGTTGAACACGTCGAGCTTGCCGACATACATCGGATGCTTGCGGCCGGCCTCGGTCAACCGGATGCCGCGGCCGAAGCCGATCTCGCGGCCCTTCGGATTTTTGCGCACGCTGCCGCCGGCCGCCGCAGTGATGACCTGCAGCCCCCAGCACGAGCCGAAGATCGGCGTGCCGGTTGCCAGCGCCGCACGCACCAGATCGATCTGCCGCGTCACTTCGGGACCGCCGTTGTAGATGTGCAGCGAGGAGCCGGTGATGGCGATGCCGTCATAGCCTTCGAGCGCTTCGCCGTTCGGCAAAACGGCAGTCGGATCGCCGGGATGGGCGGTGTCGACGACCGCGCCCGGCAACAGCTCGCGCAGAAGGTTCGAATAGCCATGGTGCGCCGGAGTTCCGCCCACCGCGACATGCTCGCCCAAAGTTTGCGGCGAATTGCCTTCGATGACGAGTAGGCGAGGCGAGGGCATTGGGTGCTGAGAAACGGGCCGGGTCCCGGGTTGATCGCGCGGAACGGCGCGCATGCGACAGACCTGATATGGCCAAAGCACGGCGATTTTGCAATTGCCGGCGAAAATTGTGGCCACATGCGGGCTTTCGCGCCTCCGCCTTCTTGAGGTCGTCGTCCAAGCCGCCCATCCTGCCCACGGGAAGGCGAATCAGCGGACCATGGCGGACTACGACCTCGCCATCATCGGCGGCGGCATCAACGGGACCGGCTTGGCTCGCGATGCCGCCGGCCGCCGCCTGCGCGTGCTGCTGGTCGAGCAGAACGACCTTGCCTCCGGCACCTCCTCGGCTTCCACCAAGCTGGTGCACGGCGGCTTGCGCTATCTCGAGCACGGCGCCATCCGCCTGGTGCGCGAAGCGCTACGCGAGCGCGAGGTGCTGCTGCGCATGGCGCCGCACGTCATCCGGCCGCTGCGCATCATGCTGCCGCCGGCGGCCGGCTTGCGCTCGGCGCTCAAGCTGCGGCTCGGGCTTCTCATCTACGACATGCTGGGCGGCCGCAAGCTCCTGCCCGCGACGCGCAATATCGATCTCACGCATCATCCGGTCGGTCAGCCGCTCAAGCGCGCGTTCCGCTACGGCTTCGAATTTTCCGATTGCCAGGCCGACGATGCGCGGCTGGTCGCGCTCAACGCGCTCGACGCCGCCGAGCGCGGCGCCGACATCCGCACCCGCACGCGCTGCATGCGCGCCGAGCGGCTCAACGATTGGCAGTTGGTGCTCAACGCGCGCGGCCGCCGCCAAGTGGCAACGGCGCGCGTGCTGATCAACGCCGCCGGGCCCTGGATCGGCGAGGTGGCCGACACCGTGATCCGCCGTCCCTTGCCGGTGCCGGTGCGCCTGGTCAAAGGCAGCCACATCGTGGTGCCGCGTCGCTTTGAGCACGATCGCGGCTATCTGCTGCAGGCGACCGACGGCCGCGTGGTCTTCGCGCTGCCCTTCGCGCAGGATTTCACGCTGATCGGCACCACCGACGAGAATTTTGTCGGCGATCTCAACGCGCCGGCGCCCGACGCAAGCGAGATTCTGTATCTGTGCCAGACGGTGAACGACTATCTCCGCGATAAGGTTATGCCCGACGAGGTGGTCTGGGCCTTCGCCGGCGTGCGCTCGCTCTATGACGACGGGGCCAACAAGCCGGAGGACGTCACCCGCGATTACATGCTCACGCTCGACACCAGCGACGGGCAAGCGCCGCTGCTCACCATCTATGGGGGCAAGATCACCACCTACCGTCGGCTGGCGGAGGCGGCGCTGGCCCGGCTCGCCCCGTTCCTCGGCGCGCCGACGCCTTGGACCGCCGGCTCGACGTTGCCCGGCGGCGACTTTCCGGCCGACGGCCTCGAGGCGCTGGCGGCGCAGGCAATGCAGCGCTGGCCGTTCCTCGACCAGCCGCACGCCCGGCGCCTGGTGCACGCCTATGGCCGGCGCATCGAGCGTGTGCTTGGCGACGCGAAAAGTATCGGCGATCTGGGCCCGCGTTTTGCCGGCGATCTCACCGGCGCAGAGGTGCGCTATCTGGTCGAGAACGAATGGGCGCAGAGCGCCGACGACGTGTTGTGGCGGCGCAGCAAACTCGGCCTGAAAGCCACGGCGGAGCAGCGCGCCGCGCTCGATGCGTTCATCGTATCGCTGCGGGCCGCGCCTTGAGCGCGCGATGATTTACGAATTCTTACCGCGCATGCGGTAATTGTAACGGCCGCTTTTATCCGGGCGCTACACGTTTGTGCTGTAGTCGCGGCGTTCGACTGGGGGCAGCGGACCGGTAATGTCGACCGAATCCAAGCAGATCTCCTTTCGTCTCGCCTCCGCCAAGATCGTGGTGGTGGACGATGAGCATTACATGCGCAAGGTCGTGCGCACGATGTTGCTTGGCATCGGCGTGCGCGAAGTGCACGAGGCGTCCGACGGTGTCGCCGGGCTCGACCTGATCCGCCGCATCAATCCCGATGTCGTCATCCTCGACTGGCAGATGCCGGGGATGGACGGCCCGAGCTTCGTGCGCATGGTGCGTGCGCCGGGCTCGTTCTCCTATCCGGACGTGCCGATCATCATGCTCACCGGTCATGGCGAGCGCTCGCGCGTGGTCGAGGCGGTCAAGCTCGGCGTCAACGAATTCCTGCTCAAGCCGGTGTCGGTGAAAGCGCTGCAAGACCGCGTCACCGCCGTGCTGACCAAGCCGCGCGAGGTCGTCAAAAGCGGCGATTACTACGGCCCGGTGCCGCGCAAGCTGGCGACCGGAATCCACGCGGACAACGACGAAGCAATCGCCAAGCTGGTCATCATCGACTAATCTCCGGCGACTCTTCGATCGGCGCATGCGACAGGCGCCGCCCCGCGGAGACGTTTCTTGCCGGCCGCTCTCATCGCCATCGACCAGGGCACGACCTCGACGCGCGCCATCGCTTTCGATGCGCGCCTGAAGCCGCTTGCCAGCGCGCAGCAGGAATTGCGCCAGATCTTTCCGGCGCCGGGCGAGGTCGAACACGATCCGGAAGAGATCTGGGCGGCCACCGTCGCGACGGTGCGCGAGGCGATTGCCAAAGCCGGGCTTGCGGCCAAGGACGTCGCCGGCATCGGCATCACCAATCAGCGCGAGACCACCGTCATCTGGGACCGCGCCACCGGCAGGCCGATCCACAACGCGATCGTCTGGCAGGACCGGCGCACCGCCGGTTTTTGCGATGCGCTGCGCCGCGCCGGGCATGAGCCGACGATTGCCGAAAAGACCGGCCTGCTGCTCGATCCCTATTTTTCCGCCACGAAAATCGCCTGGCTGCTCGACAACGGCGCCGGCGCGCGTGCTCAGGCGGACGCGGGCCGGCTCGCCTTCGGCACCATCGATAGTTTTCTTCTGTGGCGGCTCACTGGCGGCCATGCGCACTTAACCGACGCCACCAACGCGGCACGCACGCTGCTGTTCGACATTGGCCGCGGGCAATGGGACGAGGATCTGTGCCGCCTGTTCGGTGTGCCGCGGTCCTTGTTGCCGCAGGTGCGCGACTGCGCCGGGGACTTCGGCATGACGGCCCCGGAACTCTTCGGCGCGCCCATCCGCGTGCTCGGCATTGCCGGCGACCAGCAGGCGGCGACGGTCGGGCAGGGCTGTTTCAAGCCCGGCATGATGAAATCGACCTACGGCACCGGCTGCTTCGCGCTGCTCAATACCGGCGCCGAGCGCGTCACCTCGCGCAACCGGCTGCTTACCACGATCGCCTATCAGCTCGAGGGCAAACGCACTTATGCGCTGGAAGGCGCGATCTTTGTCGCCGGCGCCGCCGTGCAATGGCTGCGCGACGGGCTGAACATCATCGCCGCGGCGTCAGAGGCCGACGCCCTGGCTGCGCGCGCCGATGCGGCCGAACAGGTGTACCTGGTGCCGGCTTTTGTCGGGCTCGGTGCACCCTACTGGGATACGCAGGCGCGCGGCGCGGTCTTCGGGCTCACCCGCAATTCGGGAGCCGCCGAGTTTGCGCGGGCGGCGCTTGAATCGGTCGGCTACCAGACCCGCGACCTGCTCGCCGCCATGACCGCCGATTGGCCGCACGCGGACGGGGCTACGGTCCTGCGCGTCGATGGCGGAATGACGGCCAGCGCCGTCACCATGCAATTCCTCGCCGATATCCTGGCAAGCCCGGTCGACCGGCCCGTGATCATGGAAACCACCGCTTCGGGCGCCGCCTATCTCGCTGGCCGCGCCGCCGGTCTCTGTCCCGACCTCGACGGATTTGCCGCACAATGGCGGCTCGACCGCCGGTTTGAGCCGCGCATGGATGCGGCGCAGCGCGAGCGGAAATATGCCGGCTGGCAGGACGCGGTGCGCCGGACGTTAACGGCCCGGTGAGACTTCGCGGCGAAAATCCCCGGTCTAAAGTCCTGGACATGCCGATGCAGCAAAAGCAAGCCGAAGTCCTGATCCAGCAGCTGCACATCTTGCTGGTCGACGACAGCCCGTTCATGCGCACCATTGTGCGCGGGCTCCTCAACAATATCGGCGTCAAGAGCGTGATCGAGGCCGGCGACGGTATAGCCGCACTGGAGAAGATCCGCGAGGATACCCCCGACGTTATCATCCTCGACTGGGAAATGCCCCTGCTCAACGGGCCGGAGCTGGTGCGCATCGTTCGCTCGCCCGGCGTGTTCCCGACGCCGGATATCCCCATCATCATGCTCACCGCGCATGGTGAGCATTGGCGCATCCTCGAATCGGTCAGGCTCGGGGTAAACGAATTTCTCTGCAAGCCGGTCTCGGCCAAGGCGCTGTTCGAGCGCCTGATCTCGATCCTGCTCAAGCCGCGCGCGAGCGTGCAGCTCGGCAAGTATTACGGCCCGGTGCCGCGCGTGCCGACGCCGGGGATGCCCGATCCGGGGCCTTCGGCGGCCTGAGGCGCCTACTCGCTGCTGCTGCTGCGCCCCGGCGGGCGGAAGAGATAGATCAGAAACCAGACCGGAACGATCACCAGCGCGCCAAGCAGCACGTTCGGCCACGCCAGGCGAAGCCCTTTTGCGCATAGTCCTGGATACGGTCGGCCGAGAGGCCGAATTCGCGCATCAATTGGTCGGCGGTGATGCCGAAATGGGCGAGAATGGTTCCCACCACCAGTGAGGCGACGGCGATCTTGACCAAAGTCCTCAGGATGGGGTGCAGCATCCACGCCCCGTCGCGCCGGCCGAAGGCCGGCGGGTGATTCGTTTCAGCCGCAATGATAGTCAAATAGCCGCGCGAGCGCATGATCCCGAAAGGTGGAACCCGGTTTTCGGACCAGATCATGCGCAAGAAAAATAGGCACAATCCAGGCGCTTACTGCGGCTTTTGCGCGCCCGCCGGGGCCGCGCCGCCCATGAAGTGCTCGATCACCGTACGGGCGGCGTCGCGCGCGCGCTGATCGCGCACGGCGTTGAGCAGCGGAGCCGCCGCGCCGGAGCGGCGGATCAGCGCTTCCGGGTCGGGCAGCATGATCGGATCGTCCCACGAGCCCTGCACGAAGAAGGGCAGCTCGAAGGCGGCGGCATCGGCCCGTTCGGTCGACACCAGGGTCGCCGTGCCCTTGAGATCGAGCTCGCGTTCGGGAATCGAGGCCGAGCCGGCGAGCGCAAGCCGCACCGCCGAGCCGTCGATCTTCACGTCCTCGACCGTGACCATGCCCTGGACAATTTTCAGCGTCATCGCGATCTTGTTGAACGGCGTGCGCCCGGTGCGGAATTCGCCGCCGCCGGAGAGCGGACGCCGCTCCAGCCGGTGCAGCAATTGCTCGACGTCGAGGCCTGCCAGCGCGCCGTTCGCGCCCACCAGACTGGCAGTACCGTTGAGCGTGCGGGTAACAGCGAGCACGCTGTCGCCGCTGCCTTCGACCGCGAAGGCCAGATTGCCCCTGCCTTCGAGCCGGTGCAGCCCGAATAACTGGCCGAGGCAGCTTTCCAGATCGACGTCGGTGAACTGCAGCTGCGATTTCACGTCCACGCCGGCACTGGCGTTGGCGAGCGTCAGCGACCCGCGGATCATGCCGCCATAAGCCTGCGCTTCGCCGACCGTCACCACCAGATGACCGCCGCGCAGGTTGGCGGCGATCGCAGTGCGGCCGATCTTGGCGTTGGACACCACCACGTTCGCCGCCGACAGGCGCAGGTCGAGGTCGATGCCGGACAGCCCATCGAGGGTGATGCGGCCGTCGTTCCAGTCGTGCTGACTGGTGGTGAGCAGGCGGACGGTCGAGACATAAGGCGTGAGGTCGAGCGCTTCGGAGGCGAGCGTGCCTTGCAGTGTCTTGCGGCCGTCGGTGACGAAGGTGAGCACGCCCTCGGCGGTGTTGCCGTCGAGCTCCAGATTGACGTTGGACAGCCCGATGCTGCCGCCGGTCACATTGGCCTGCGCTTTGATGGCGAAGTGGCCGAAGCCGCCGCCCGGCAGCGGCTTTTGTCCGGCCCAGACCAAAGCCTCGCGCATCGACGCCGCGTCGGCGGCGACCGTGCCTTCGATCTTTAGCGTCGGCTTGACGCTGATGGCGCCTTCGAAAGCCGCCTTGATCGGCTTGCCGGCGACTCGCACCTTCAAGCCGGAGCGGTTGCCGGCGAGCGCGGCCGGGAAGTCGCCGAGCGTCATGGTCACGTCGAGCGGCTCGTCATGCCAGATCAGGCGCCCGGTGGCGCCGAAGCTCTTGGAGATCGACGGCCAGGCCAGCGAGAATTCCACGCCGGTAAGCACCTCGTTGACCTTCTGCGACGGGCTGTTCACCAGGACGGTGCCGCTGTCGATGCGCATTTCGGAAAACGCAGCGACCCGCACCGGGCCGCGGTTCTGGCTGCGCGTCAGCGTGTCGATGAGACCGGACCAGTTGGTGTTGCCGTCTGGGTCGACGTCGATCGCAATGGTCGGCCGCTCGAGCGTCACGTCCGAAATCTCGACCCGGCCGGTGAGCAGCGGGATGAGGCGAAGGCGCGCGGTCAGCCGCTCGGCGGTGAGCGCCGGTCGCTTGGCGTCGCCCAGCGTCACGTCGGCGAAGCTGACGCTGCCGCTCGGAAACAGCGAGACGGAGGCCGGCCCGCTCAGGGTCGGATTGAGGCCGGTGACGGCTTGGATTTCGCTCAAGACCTGGCGGCGCACGGCGTCGGCCGAGATCAGGTAGCTGGCCGCGCCATAGACGACGATGCCGACCGCGACGGCGGCCAGCAAGGCAAGACCCAGGCGCTTTAAGCCATTGGCGGCGGTCAAAGGCAGGATTTCCGGTTGTTTCGACGTCAAATTCCGGCGGACTATACCACCGGTCGCGCCGCCACCAACCGTGCTTGGCGTCTGTGACCCTTTCATGGCCGGGCCTCGCGCGGGCCGCCCGGCTAGCGGACCGGCGAGGCGTCGGCGATTTCGGCGATCAGCTTCTTGATGATCGCCTCGCCGAAGGAGTTGAAGTTCTTCGCCTCCAGCACGAAGGCGCCGGGCCCGCCGACGACGTTGTCGCGGTAGTAGTTCGCAAGCCCGCCGGGCGGATTGGTGTGTTGGGGATTCCAGGGCAGGGGCGTCTCGCTGAGAATCACCAGCCCGTTGATGGTGATGCCGAGCGCCAACGCTTCGTCGCGCGCCATGCCGACGTCGCGGCCGGCATTATTGGTGCCGTCGCCGGAGACGTCGATAGTGCGGCGATCGGAGGCAAACGGCGCGCGGGGAAATTGCGCGACCGAAAAATCGATGCCGCCGCTGATCGAGGTGCGGTCGGCGAACGAGCGCGGGGCTTCCAGCAAGCGGCCGCCGAAGGCTTGCGCGGCTTTCGCTCCGTCGATCCCCGTCCAGTCGATGAGCACTTTCTGGTTGCCGAAACCGGACCATTCGACGAAGGCGACCGCGATCTTGCCGTTGCGGCCGGAGCGGATGGCGTCGAGCACGCGCGGATTGGCAATCGCGGCGGCATAGCCTTCGCGCTGCAATTGGAATTTCTGCGCATCGACGCTACGCGACACGTCGGCGGCCAGCACCAAGAGCAGATCGACCGGCTCGGCCGCCCGCGCGGCGGACGCAAACGACAACACGAGAAGGGCGCAAACGAACATGCGACGCATGACTGCTCCTCTGCGTCATCTTCAGGTGGCCTCGCGTAGCGAGGCCCGCGAAGGATGATCGGGAGATGAGCTTAGCCGATCCGCTTTATCGCGCCAGCACGCGCGTCGCCGGGAAGGCCAACTCGACCAGCGTACCGCTGTCCACCTGGCTGGTGATATGGAACCGGGCATGATTGGCCTCGGCCAGCGCCTTGCTGATCGGCAGGCCGAGCCCGCTGCCTTCGGCGCGGGCCGCCGTCGCCAATTGCCGGAACGGCTCGAGCGCGCTCGCCAATTCCTTCTCGCTCATGCCCGGGCCGGTGTCGCGCACGCGCAGCACGATCTCATGCGCGTCGTTCATGGCCGTGGCGACGATCACCTGGCCGCCGGCGCCGGTGAACTTGATCGAGTTTGACAGAAGATTGAGCCCGATCTGCCGCACCGATCGCGCGTCGGCGACGATCGGCGGCAGGCCGGGCGGCAACGAGGTGCGGATGATGACGCGCTCGCGGTTGGCCTGTTGCTGCATGATGGCGACGCATTGCTGCACCAGGTCGTTGAGATTGACGCTGACAAAGCTGAGCTCGAGCTTGCCGGCCTCGATCTTCGACAGGTCAAGCAGGTCGTTGAGCAGCGAGATCAGGTGGCCGCCGCAGGCGTGGATGTCGCGCAGATATTGCCGGTAGCGCTCGTTGCCGACCGGGCCGAAGCGCTCGTCCATCATCACCTCGGAGAAGCCGATGATGGCATTGAGCGGGGTGCGGATCTCGTGGCTGATCTTGGCGAGGAACTCCGACTTGGCGGTGGAGGCCTTCTCCGCCTGGTGCTTGGCCTTGATCAGCTCTTCCTCGGTGCGCTTCCAGGCGGTGACGTCGCGCAGCACGGCGCAGAGTTTCTCGCCGCCGGCGATGCGGCCCATGGTGAAGTAGAGCGGCACCAGCCCGCCTTGCCGCACCAGGGCGATCGCCTCGCGGCCGCCGTCGAGCACGCTGCCGTTCCTCGCCACGCGGTCGAGATAATCGAGCACCGCGCGGCGGCTTTCCGGCGCGAACAGGTCGCCGAAGGTCAGCCCGGCGAAATCGGCCGCCTCGTAGCCGAACAGCGCCTCGGCGCTGCGGTTGGCCGACAGCACGCGGCCGCTACGGTCGAGCACCAGCACGCCGTCGGTGGCGGTATCGAGGATCGACTTGAGCTCGTCGTTGTCGCGTTCCAGCCGGCGCAGCGACATCGCATTGCCGCGGTCCTCGGCCGGCGCCGCCTGCGTGCTGATCATCAGCACCAGTGCGGTTTCCTCGTTCCAGGGGACGCTGAACAGGCGTCCCTCGACCGGCTTCTGATGGCCGTTGACCGTGGCGATGGTCAGCGTCTTGCCGTTTGCACCGTTGCCGCCGGGAGGTTCCGCCTTGGTGTCGATGAACAGGCTGTCGAGGCCGCCGGCTTCGCTCAAGGCATCGAGCGAGGGGTAGCCGGTCCAGTCGAGGAAGGCGCGGTTGGCGTAGAGCAGGGTGTTGAGGCGATAAACCAGAATGCCGACCGGCAGCCGGTCGAAGATCGGCCGCCCTTGCTGCAGATCGCGCGCGGCATCGCCGTTGCGCACCGGCCGGGGCGGTGCGGCAAGCGGCGCGGCGGCGGGGCCGGGCTCGGCGCTCTTGCCTCCGGTGCTCTTGAGGCGGGCGCTGAGTTCGCGCGCGAGCTCCTCGAAGGCGCTGCGCTCGCCGGGGCTGAGCGCCGGCGGCTCTTTGGCCGGCGGCGGAAATGCCAGGACGTCTTCGGTCGCAGGCGCCTCTTCGACCGCGGGCGGCTCCGGCTGCGCTCGGCGCTGCGCCAACGCATTGAGGCGGTCGACGTCGCGGCAGAGCCCGAAGCCGCGGAAACCGGCAAACTGGCGGTTGCGGTCGAACACCGGAAGGCCGGATAATTCGACGGGCAAAGACTCCGCATCGTCGACCGGCCACGGCACGACGAGGCCGCTGAAAGTGTTGCGCGCGGAAAGCGCGCCCGCTACCGCGCCTTGCGTGTCGAGATTGAGCGTGGCGGCGATCTCAGCCCAGGGGCGGCCGAGGACCGCGGTGGTTTTCGGACCGAGCAGCTTGACGAAATCCTCGGTGCCAAGGGTGAAGCGGGTCTCCGCGTCGGTCTGCCAGACGAAGCGGACCGGAAAACGCCGCGCCTGCGCGTCGGCCGCGACGGGATAGGGAATCGTGGGCGCCGCCGGCGCAGCGACAGTGGCCGTTGCCGGTTGTTCGTGGGCGAAAGCGAGCAGCAGTGTCGTCACGGTCGCGCCGGCGCCAAGCCGGAGAATGGTGGCGGGCCAGGCCGCGATCTCACCTTCGGCGCGGCCGTTGAGCGAAGCTTCGCGGGCAAGCTGTTCGGCGCCGAGCTCGATGAGGTCGCGCTTGCCGGCGAAGCGCTCGCGCGCTGCCGGCGTGGCCTCGATCAGTTCGCCGTCGGCGGTGAAAATCGCCGCCGGCCGGTCGAAATCGGCGAGCAGCCGCTGCGCGCGGTCGGGCAAAGCGAGGTCCTTGCCGGCGCGCTCGGTCGCAACCACCAGCACGGCCGGCGTATCGGCGGACAGCGTGAGGCGCGAGCAAAGGCAGACCAGCCGGCTGCCATAGCCGGCGCCGAATCCACGCAACCGCTCTAAACGCGGCGCGCCGCCTTGCGGCAACGTGCCGGCCATGCGCGCGATTTGCGCCGCCGCCGCATGCTCGGGCGCGAAGCGGATGTCCGCCAGCGCGCCCGGCGAGGCGGCATCGAAGGTCGCGGCGGCGACCGGATTGGCCCACAGCACGCGCGTTGCGTCCGCGCTCCACAGCCAGACCGGCGTCGCGCTCAAGGCATGCGCCGCAAGCCGCTGATCGCTCAGGAAGGCGAACTGAGATTGCGTCGCGTTCATTGCGCTTGCTGCATCGTCGGAACCCGAGAATCCCTTAATACGGCCGCTTCGTCGGGGCGTCCACGCGGCGGCTTCTGTCAAACGCTTGCAACGTGGGATAACCTTAATGCTGCGCGCGGCACTGGCGCTCTCCGGTGTCCGCCCTAAATAGAGGTCGAGGACCGGCATCGGCAGTACCCGCAGGCAGGAGGACGTCATGGCGAACGAAGGCAATGGGAAATTCGAGATCCCGGCGGAAATGCGCGCATTCGCCGAGAAAAGCGTGGAACAGGCCAAACAGGCCTTCGACAGTTTCATCTCCGCCGCGCGGCACGCGGCGAGCACCGCCGAGTCGCAAGCCGCCACCGCGCGTTCCGGCGCCAAGGAAATCGGCGAATTGGCCATCGGCTTCACGCAGCGCAACGTCACCTCGTCGTTCGAATTCGCCGAGAAG
>DATJVE010000190.1:0-2520 GCA_035501975.1 Pseudolabrys sp. | reverse complement strand
GCGGCGTATTGCGGATAGAGCGGCACGACGAGAATGCGGTCGCAGCCGGCTTTTTGCAGCACGTCGAGGCGCGAGGCAATGGACGGATTACCGTAACGCATCGCCCAATCGACGACGATGCGCGCGTCGCCCGACAAGTCGGCGCCCAGCTTTTCCGCTTGTGAGCGCGTGATGGTCTTGAGGAAGGACTCGTTCTTCTCCTTGTTCCAGATTTTTTCGTAGTCCTTCCCCTTCCGGCCCGGGCGCACGGTGAGGATGATGAGGTTGAGGATCAGCCACCATTTGATCGGGTTTTCCTCGATCACCCGGCGGTCGGAGAGAAACTCCTTCAGATAGCGCCGCATCGACCGGTAGTCGGTGGCATCGGGCGTTCCGAGATTGACCAGCAATACGCCAATGCGGCGCGGTGGAACGGCGGGATGGCTGGGCGGCAAAGGGCGGGGCTCGGTCATGACCGCAATCAGCGGCAAACGAAGGCTCGGGTCAAGAGTAGGCCCCTACCCGACTGGCCGCTCGTCGGCGATGACTTTGCCGTCATTGGGCAGCGTGCCGCGGGCGACCAATTTCACCGCTCCTTTCAGCTTGGTGATCGATTGCAGCGTGGCGGCGACGGCGGCCTCGAGCGCGGCGTCAGGTGTCGCGCATTCCGCCAGCAGCGTCATAGTGTCCTGCTCCGCCTCGCGGCCGACAACGAGGCGCAGCCGCGCGAGTTGCGGATGCCGCGCGGCGACCTCGGCGATTTGTTTGGGATGCACGAACATGCCCTTGACCTTGGCGGTCTGATCGGCGCGTCCCATCCAGCCCTTGATGCGCATGTTGGTGCGCCCGCAGGGCGACAGGCCCGGCAGCACCGCCGAGAGATCGCCGGTGGCGAGGCGGATCATCGGATAGTCCGGATTGAACGAGGTGACGACCACCTCGCCGACCTCGCTCTCGGCTACGGGGTCGCCGGTGCCCGGCCGCACGATTTCCAGCAACACCGTCTCATTGACGATCATCCCCTCATGCGCGTCGCTTTCGTATGCGATGACGCCAAGCTCGGCGGTGGCGTAACATTGCAGCACGGCGACGCCGCGGAGCCTGAGTTCCTCGCGCAGCGAAGCCGGCAATGCCGCGCCCGAGACCAGCGCGCGCTTGATCGAAGAGGCGTCCTTGCCGCTCTTCGCGGCGGTGTCGAGCAGGATCTTGAGAAAATCCGGCGTACCGACGTAGCCGGACGGCTTGTAATGCACGATCGCCTCGAGTTGCTGCTCGGTATTGCCGACGCCGCCGGGAATGACGGCACAGCCGAGCGCCTGCGCGCCCGATTCCAGAATGAAGCCGCCGGGAGTCAGGTGATAGGCGAAGGAATTATGCACGATGTCGCCGATGCGAAAGCCGGCGGCAAAGCAGGCGCGCGCCGCGCCCCACCAATCGACGCCGTCGCCCTCCGGCTCGAAGATCGGGCCCGGCGACATCAACAGCCGCCGCACGCGGTTCGCCGGCGTGACGTTGAGCCCCCCGAACGGCGGATTTTCCGTCTGCAGCGCCGGGAGATCGGCCTTGCGCAACACCGGCAGCTTGGCCAAGGTTGCGCGCGAGGCGACCGATTTTGCATCGATGCCGGCAAGCTGCCTGGCCCAGCCGGGTGCACTCATGGCGCGGGCGACAATGCCCGGCAGCGCGGCGGCGTCTTCGCGCGCGCGCTGCGCCGGGTCACGAGTCTCCAGCGAATCGTAGTGGTCCGGCATTCCTTACGCCAGCCAGCGTTTGCGCCGGCGGTAATGCTTGCCCTCGCGGAACGATTTCCGCCGGCCTTCGGAAATGCCGAGATAGAATTCCTTCACGTCCTCGTTCTCGGCCAGCGACTTGGCGTCGCCATCCATCACCACGCGGCCATTCTCCAGGATGTAACCGTAGCGCGCGAAGCGCAGCGCCATGTGAGTGTTCTGCTCGGCCAGCAGGAAGGAGACGCCTTCCTTCTCGTTGAGCCCGTGCACGATCTCGAAAATTTCCTCAACGATCTGCGGCGCGAGCCCCATCGACGGCTCGTCGAGCAGGATCATCTTCGGCCGCGACATCAGCGCGCGGCCCACCGCGCACATCTGCTGCTCCCCGCCCGACGTGTAGCCGGCGACCGAGTGGCGCCGTTCGGCGAGTTTGGGGAAATAGGAATAGACCAGGTCGAGGTCCTGGCGGATGGCCGCGCGGCCGTCGCGCCGGGTAAAGGCGCCGGTGAGCAGGTTCTCCTCGACGGTGAGATGGGCGAAGCACTGGCGCCCTTCCATCACCTGGATGCAGCCGCGCCGCACCAACTCGTTGGGAGAGAGATCCTGCACTTCGGCGCCGTCGAACAGGATCGAGCCCTTGGTGACGTCGCCGCGCTCGGCGTGCAGCAGGTTGGAGATCGCTTTCAGCGTGGTGGTCTTGCCGGCGCCGTTGGCGCCGAGCAACGCGACGATGCCGCCCTTCGGCACCTCGAGCGACACGCCCTTGAGCACCAGAATGACGTGATCGTAGATCACTTCGATATTGTTGACC
>DATJVE010000189.1:0-11509 GCA_035501975.1 Pseudolabrys sp. | reverse complement strand
ATCAATTGGGTTGATCTCACCAACGGCTACGCCGGCATCACCGGCATCCCGCGGCCGACCTTCTTCGGCATTCCGTTCAACGCCGACGACAACGGATTTGCTACCGTGTTCGGTCTGGAGTTCTCGCCGCTCTACCGCGTGATCTTCCTCTATTACATCATCCTCGCGCTGGCGCTGCTCACCGCCTTCATCACGATGCGGCTGCGGCGGCTGCCAGTCGGCCGCGCCTGGGAGGCGCTGCGCGAGGATGAGATCGCCTGCCGCTCGCTCGGCATCAACACCACCAACACCAAGCTTACCGCCTTCGCCATGGGCGCGATGTTCGCCGGCTTCGCCGGCTCATTCTTCGCCACGCGTCAGGGCTTCATCTCGCCGGAATCCTTCACCTTCCTGGAGTCGGCCACCATCCTGTCGATCGTGGTGCTGGGCGGCATGGGCAGCCAGGTCGGCGTCGCCATTGCCGCCATCGCGATGATTGGCGGCACCGAGATCATGCGCGAGCTCGACTTCCTCAAGCAGATCTTCGGCCCGACCTTCGACCCGACGCAGTACCGCATGCTGCTGTTCGGCTTCGCCATGGTACTGATCATGATCTGGCGCCCGCGCGGGCTGATCTCGACGCGCGAGCCCTCGGTATTCCTGAAGGAGCGCAAGCGCATCGCCGCGGATCTGATCGGGGAAGGTCACGGATAGCGCATGATCCGGAAAAGTGGAAACCGGTTTTCGGACAAGATCATGCGCCACGATAATGGCGCCGCCGGCGACACGCTGCTCCGCGTCGAGCACCTGACCATGCGCTTCGGCGGGCTGGTCGCGGTCGACGATCTGTCGTTCGAGGCGCGGCAGGGCAAGATCACTGCGCTGATCGGACCGAACGGCGCCGGCAAGACCACCGTGTTCAATTGCATCACCGGCTTTTACAAACCGAGCGAGGGGCGCATCGGCCTGCGCCATGGCGACGCCGCGATGTGGGACGCGCTGGAAGCGCTGACCGACAGCGGCGAGCGCCGGCTCATGCGCCCGAACGGCACGCTCTATCAGCTCGAGCGCATGCCGGAATATCTGGTGACGCAGCAGGCGCGGGTCGCCCGCACCTTCCAGAACATCCGGCTGTTTCCGGGCATGACGGTTCTGGAAAATCTATTGGTCGCCCAGCACAATCGGCTGATGCTCGCCTCCGGCTACACGCTTTTGGGAATTCTCGGCTTTCCCTCGTATGGCATCGCCGAGCGTGCGGCGATCGACAAGGCGCGCGGCTGGCTCGACCGCGTCGGGCTCACCGCGCGCGCCGATGATCCGGCCGGCGATCTTCCTTACGGCGCGCAGCGGCGGCTGGAAATCGCGCGCGCCATGTGCACGGATCCGCACCTCCTCTGTCTCGACGAGCCGGCGGCCGGCCTCAATCCACGCGAAAGCGCCGAACTCAACGCGCTCTTGCGCACCATCCGCGACGAACACGGAATTTCCATCCTCCTCATCGAGCACGACATGTCGGTGGTGATGGAGATTTCCGATCACGTGGTCGTGCTCGACTACGGCGTCAAGATCGCCGACGGCGATCCGCAAGCCGTGCGCAACGACCCCAAGGTCATCGCCGCCTATCTCGGCGTCGCCGACGAGGACGTCGCCAAGGTCGAAGCGGAGGTCGGGCTATGACCGCGCCCCGGGCACCAACCTCCCCCTGCAAGGGGGAGGTCGGCCGCGAAGCGGCCGGGAGGGTGTCAAAACGGCGCTTCAGCCGTACGGACGAAATGACGAAACGCGCGCGACGCCTACGCGCTTCCATGACCGAGGCCGAAGCTAAGCTTGGGCGTGCGTTGAGACGCGATCAACTCGACGGGTTGAATTTCCGACGTCAGCACGCTCTCGGACCATACATGCTTGATTTTTATTGCCCGTCACTGCGGCTCGGCGTTGAGGTCGACGGCGGTCAGCACGCTCAGTCGACAAACGTACAACTTGCCGCACGGCGGACGGAATGGCTCAGCGCAAAAGGTATCATTGTCATTCGGTTCTGGAACAATGATGTCCTAGTGAATTTGAATGGCATTTTAGGAGAAATCGCGCGCGTTGCTCACGAACAGCGGTCGTTGACCCCCTCCCCAACCCTCCCCCTTTCGGGGGGAGGGGGAGCAAGAGGTTTACGTCGTGGCTAGCCCCCTCCTCTCTGTGCGCGGCGTGAAAACCTTCTATGGCCGGGTGATGGCGCTGCGCGGCGTGGACCTCGACGTCAACGACGGCGAGATCGTCACCCTCATCGGCGCCAACGGCGCCGGCAAGTCGACGCTGATGATGACGATCTGTGGCAATCCGCAGGCACGCGAGGGCACCATCACTTTCGATGGCCGCGATATCACGCACATGCCGACGCATGAGATCGCGCGCCTCAATCTGGCGCAGGCGCCGGAGGGCCGCCGCATCTTCTCGCGCATGACGGTGTTGGAGAATCTGCAGATGGGCGCGACAACCGCCGATCCATCCGCCTTCGCACACGATCTCGAGCACGTGCTGACGTTGTTCCCGCGGCTTAAGCAGCGCCTCAATCAGCGCGGCGGCACGCTGTCGGGCGGCGAACAGCAGATGCTGGCGATCGCCCGCGCGCTGATGGCGCGCCCGCGCCTCCTGCTGCTCGACGAGCCGTCGCTCGGTCTTGCGCCCTTGATCGTGCGGCAGATTTTCGATGCCATCAAAATGCTCAATGCCCAAGACCGGCTCACGGTGTTCCTGGTCGAGCAGAATGCCTTTCATGCGCTCAAGCTCGCCCACCGCGGCTATGTCATGGTCAACGGCCTGATCACCTTGAGCGGCAGCGGACGCGAACTGCTGGAACGCCCGGAGATCAAGTCCGCCTACCTCGAAGGCGGACGGCAACAGGCGGGTCCGTGATGCAGGGTTTCATCCACGAGGAAGGTTCGTTCGGCGTCTTTATCCTGGTCACCGTCATCCTCGGCGGCGGGGCTGCCGCGCTGGCCGGACGCGCTATCGCGGCGACCTGGCGGCCATGGTGGCAGGTGGTCGCCTATGGGCTGATCCTGGGCGCCGCCGTGCGTTTCTTTCACTATGCTTTGTTCGGCGGCACGCTGTTGTCGGCCCATTATTATCTGGCCGACAGCCTGGTTTGCCTGGCCTTCGGCCTCATCGGATTCCGCGCCGCCCGGGCCGCGCAAATGGTCAGCCAATATCGCTGGATCAACGAACCGAACGGCCCCCTGCGCTGGCGCCGCAAGCCGCAGTGACGTAATATTGCGCCACGTTGCGACTGCCGCTTCACCTGAAGGGGAAAACACGATGAAGAGGATCACCACGCTCAGCCTCGCGCTGGGTCTTGGGTTTGCACTGGCGGGAACCGCCTCGGCGCAAGTGAAATTCGGCATGGCCGGCCCGATCACCGGCCCCAGCGCCGCCACCGGCGCGCAGATGAAGAACGGCGTCGACCAGGCGGCCGAAGACATCAACAAAGCCGGCGGCATTCTCGGCCAGAAGATCACCGTCGAGTACGGCGACGACGTTTCCGATCCCAAGCAGGGCGTCTCGGTCGCCAATAAATTCGCCGGCGATGGGGTCAAGTTCGTGATCGGCAACTACAATTCCGGCGTCACCATTCCCTCGTCCGAGGTCTACCAGGAAAACGGCATCCTCGAGATCACCCCCGCCTCCACCAACCCGACGGTCACCGAGCGCAAGATGTGGAACATCTTCCGCGTCTGCGGCCGCGACGATCAGCAGGGCAAGGTCGCCGGCACGTACATCCTCAAGCATTTCAAGGGCAAGAAGATCGCCGTCGTCCATGACAAGACGACCTATGGCAAAGGGCTTGCCGACGAAACCAAGAAGGCGATCAACGCCGGCGGTATGAAAGAAGTGCTCTACGAAGGCATCAATACCGGCGAGAAGGACTATTCCGCGCTGGTGTCGAAGATCAAACAATCGGGCGCCGATCTGGTCTACTTCGGCGGCCTCTACACCGAAGGCGGCCTGATCGTGCGGCAGATGCGCGACCAGGGCGTCAATGCACCGATGATGGGCGGCGACGGCATCACCTCCGATGAGTTTGCCGCGGTCGGCGGGCCCGGCGTCGAGGGCACGCTGATGACCTACGGCCCCGATCCGCGCAACAAGCCGGAGGCCAAGAAGATCGTCGACGAATTCCGCCACCGCGCGCAGCCGTTCGAGCCGGAAGCCTATACGCTGTATAGCTACGCTGGCGTGCAGGTCATCAAGCAGGCGGCGGAAGCGGCGAAATCGCTCGACCCCAAGAAAGTTGCCGAGAAGATGCACTCGGGCATGAAGTTCAAAACCGTGCTCGGCGACCTCTCCTTCGACAAGAAGGGTGACATCACCAAGCTCGACTACGTGATGTACATCTGGAAAAAGGACGCGAGCGGCAAGATCACTTACGTCGAGTGCCCGGGCTCCGATTGCTCGAAGATGAAATAGCGCGTTTCGCGCTGACGCTCGGGAAGCCCGCCCCCGCAAGTCAGCTCTAGCTGACTTGCGCAGCTAAAATGCCGATCTCGGGTAAACCCGAGATCGGATGGCGGGCTTTCTGTTTCTCAGCCGATCCTGCCCAGCGCCGGAAACGCTTCCAGAATCCACACGCTCAATTGGTTGATGCTGCCGGTGAGGAAGGCGATGCCAGTGAGCACCAACAGCGCGCCCATCGCCTGTTCGACGCGGTGCATGTAATTCTTGAAACGCGCCAGGAACGCCGCGAACGGCTCGACCGCGAAGGCGGCGACGAGAAACGGGATGCCGAGGCCCAGCGAATAGACGGCGAGCAGCCCCGCGCCCTTGGTCACCGTCTGCTCGGAGGCGGCGACCGCCAGGATAGCGGCGAGGATCGGACCGATGCACGGCGTCCAGCCGAAGGCGAAGGCAAGCCCGATCACATAGGCGCCCCACAGGCCGACCGGGTTGGCCACCTCCATTCGCTTCTGCCGGTGCAGCAGCGCGATCGGCGTCACGCCGAGAAAGTGCAGGCCCATGATGATGATGACGACGCCGGCGATGGTGGCGAGCGGCCCGGAATAGGCGCGGATCAGCGAGCCGATGACGCTGGCGCTGGCGCCGAGCGCGACGAACACGGTCGAGAAGCCGAGCACGAACAAAGCGGCCGCCAGTACGGTCTCGCGCCGAACGCGCCGTTCCGGTTCGGCGTTTTCAAAGCGTTCCAACGAGGTGCCGGTCAGGAAGACCAGATAGGGCGGCACCAGCGGCAACACGCAAGGGGAAAGGAAGCTGACCAGCCCGGCGATGAGCGCGGTCACGATGGGGACATTGCCGTTCATGGCGCCCTAAATGCCCCGGCAAGTGTGGCAATGGCAAGTCGGCAGCCTGGGTCCTGACTATGACGTGATCGAGCGTGATAGAGTACCGCCATGCGTAATCTGATTACCGATATCCCCGGCCTGCGGGTGGGCCAGGCCCACGACGCCAAGCTCGGCTCCGGCGTCACCGTGGTGGTGTTCGACAGCGCCGTGGTGGCGAGCGTCGACGTGCGCGGCGGCGGCCCGGGCACCCGCGAGACCGCCCTGCTCGATCCCGCGCAGACCATCGAGGGCATCGACGCCATCGTGCTGTCGGGCGGCTCGGCCTTCGGCCTCGATGCCGCCTCGGGCGTGCAGGCCTGGTTGCGCGAGCAAGGCCGCGGCTTCAAGGTGCGCGACGCGCTGGTGCCGATCGTGCCAGCGGCGATCATGTTCGATCTGCTCAACGGCGGCGACAAAAATTGGGGCCGCTATCCGCCCTACCGCGAGCTCGGCTATGCGGCAGCGGCCGGCGCCGGCGCCGACGTCGCGCTCGGCAGCGCCGGTGCGGGGCTCGGCGTTACCACCGCTACGCTTAAAGGCGGCGTCGGCTCGGCCTCGGCGACGACGCGCGGCGGCATCACCGTCGGCGCGCTGGTGGCGGTCAACGCGGTTGGCACGACGACCATCGGCGACGGCCCGCATTTCTGGGCGGCGCCCTTCGAGCAGAACAAGGAATTCGGCGGGCGCGGCGCGCCGGCTCGGGTGACGGCCGCCGATCTGACCCTGCGCGCCAAAGGCGGCGCGCCGGAGAGCACCACCATCGCCGTGATCGCCACCGATGCCAAGCTGAGCAAGGCGCAATGCAACCGCCTGGCGGTGATGACGCAGGACGGTCTCGCCCGCGCCATTTATCCGGTGCACACGCCGCTCGACGGCGACGTGGTGTTCGCCGCGTCGACCGGCGAAAAACCGCTCGCCGATCCGCACCATGGCATGGCCGAGCTTGGCATGGTCGCCGCCAATGTCATGGCGCGCGCCATCGCGCGCGGCGTCTACGAGGCGACCGCCCTGCCCTTCGCCGGCGCGCTGCCGAGCTGGCGCGACAAGTTCGGGAGCTAGCGCATGATCGCGAAAAGTGGAAACCGCTTTTTCGGACAAGATCATGCGCAAAATCATGCGCAAACTCTAGAGAAACCGCTCCGCGCGATAGGGCGCCGGATCGCAGAACGGCGTTGCGTCCGTCATCATCTCCGCGAGCATGCGGCCGGTCGCCGGCCCGAGCGTGAGCCCCCAATGCGCGTGGCCGAGGGCTAGCCATAAGCCGCCAAGGCCGGGCGCGCGTCCGATGACCGGCCGAGAATCCGGGAAGCACGGCCGTGCGCCGAGCCAGGTCTTGTCGTCGGCGCGCTCGCCGAGCGGAAACAGTTCGCGCGCCCGCGGCATGATGCGCTCGAATTGCGCCGGCGTGGGTGCCGCATCGCGCGGCGCGAATTCGACGCCGGTGGTTATGCGGACACCCTGCTCCATCGGCGTGAGCACATAACGGGGTCCCGCATCGAGCACCGGCCGCGCCAGCGTGGCGTTGCCTTGCGCGCGGAAGTGCCGGTGATAGCCGCGCTTGACCATCAGCGGCAGCTTCAGGCCGAGCGGCGAGAGCAGCTCGGCCGCCCAGGGCCCGAGCGCGACCACGGCCTCGGATGCGTCGATGCCGCCCTCGTTTGTTTCCACCCGCCAGCGGTTGCCGGTCCGATGCAGCGAGCGCGCATCGCCAGACATCGTGACGCCGCCGAGCGCGGAAAACCGCGCGGCATAGGCGCGCGTGACGCCAAGCGGGTTGCTCACGCTCGCCGCCTGCGGCCAGAACACCGCGCGCGCGAACACCGGATTGAGCGAGGGCTCCAGCGCCAGCGCGCCCGCGGTATCGAGCGCCTGCAGCGGCAGGCCGAATTGCGTAGCCAGGTCGAATTCCGGCTTCAGCACCGGAAAGCCGCGCTCGTTGCGATAGACCTTCAGCCAGCCGGTCTTGCGCAGGTAATGCGAAGCGCCCGCTTCCGCCAGCAGCGCCTCGTGCTCGGCCACCGCGCGCGAAAACAGCGGACGAATGAGGCGCGCGGTCTCGATCAACCGCTCCGGCCGAGAGGCCGCGCGGAAGGCCATCAGCCAGGGCGCGATCTGCGGCAGGAACGAGAGATGATAATTGGCCTCGCTCGCACGCTTGAGTGCGATGCGGGCCAGCACGCCGAGATCGGACGGGAACGCCGGCGGGAACACCGTGTTGCCCTCGATGATGCCGGCATTCCCATAGGAGGTCTGCTCGCCCACGCCGGCGCGATCGATCAGCGCCACGCTCAAGCCGCGCTTGGCGAGATGCAGCGCGATCGAGGTGCCGACGATGCCGGCGCCGAGCACGATGGCGTCGGTGCGTGCCATGATTCGAGTGTCTCCACGTCCGCGGGTGGGCGGCGTCTTTTATATGGAATGGATGGGGCGCCGGCGCTATGACCGTCCGGCAACACCGCGCCGGAGTCTTGTCGTTCATGCCCTCATTCATGGCGTTGCGCGCCGCCCTGGCGTGGCTCGGCCGGCAAGGCACGCGCGCGCTGGCCGTCTCGGTGTTTTTCGGCCTCGCCCTGCCGCAGCTTGCGGCCTATGTGAAGCCTTATCTCGGCGAGACGGTGTTCGTGCTGCTGCTGTTTTCCTATCTACGCACTGATCCCGCCGCCTTCATCCGCTATGTCCGCGCGCCGAAACTGACCATCATCGCCGCGCTGTGGGTGATGGTGGTGGTGCCGTTTCTGTTCGGCATCGCCTATACGGCGGTGGGTCTGCGCGAGAGCATCCCGGCGCTCTACACCATTTTGATCCTGCAGATCGCGACGACGCCGATCACTTCCTCGGCGGCTTTCGCGGCGCTGATGGGACTCGACGTCGCCTTCTCGCTGGTGACGCTAATCATCACCAACGCGATGTCGCCCATCACCACCGTCGCCTTCAGTTATCTGTTTCTCGGCTCGGCGCTGTTCTCGCCCATCGATCTCGGCATCAAGCTGTTCTTGTTTTTCGCGCTCTCCGGCGCCATCGCCTATGCCATCCGCCGCATCGCCGGCGAGGAATGGCTGAAACGGCAGAAGGAGCCGCTCGACGGCCTCAACGTCATCGCCGTTTTCGTTTTCGCCATTGCCGCGATGGAAAGCGTGCCGCGCAACGTGATCGCCGACCCCGTCTTCGCGCTCGAACTGTTCGTGCTGGTCATCCTGGTGAGCTGCGCGTTGATCGGACTGAGCGTGCTGATCTTCCTGCGCGCCGGGCTCGACCGCAGCGTGCCGATCGCGCTGCTCTCCGCCTTCCGCAATATCGGCCTGGTCATGGCGACGCTCGGCTCATCGCTGCCTGACCTCGCCTGGTTCTATTTCGCGATGGCGCAGTTCCCGATCTACCTGCTGCCGGCCCTGCTGCAGCCGCTGGCGAAGCGGCTGCGCCGGCGCGGCTAGAGGCTAGGCCACCGCCGAAATGGTCGAGGCGGCAGTGTTCAAGAGCTGGGCCTGCATCTGGATCAATCGCTCGATGAGGTTGGCGCTGTTCTGGCCTGTTGCGCCGTTGTCCGACGCGCCGGACCCGTTCGACGCGGTTGCCGGCGAGGTCATCTCAACCGTGCTGCCGTCGGCGTAAGTAATCGTCGTCGTGCTCGAACCGTCGGCGTTGGTGGTGGTCTGCGTCGTCGCCCCGCTGGCGTCGGTCGACGACAGCAGCGAAGCGGCGTCTTGCCCGGACGAGCCGCCACCCTGCGCGCCGGCGGCGTGCATGTGATGATGGTGGTGGCCGCCGGCGTGCTGCGCCTGCGTCAGCTCGCTTTGGCTGATCGAGCCGTCACCGTTGGCGTCGAGCTTGGCGAACAAGGCGTCGGCGCTGGATTGATCGACGCCGGCGTTGCCGAGCGCGGTTTCGAATTCCGATTGGCTGACCTGCCCATCGCCATTGCTGTCGAGCTTGGCGAACAGTGAAGACGGCCCCTGGGCGCCGTTGGTCAACTGGCCTTGCAGCGAAATCAGCGCGGCCAAGGTGCCGGGATCGAACGTCGAGGTGGCGGCAGCCGTGGCGGTGGAGGCGGGAGCGCAGGCCGGGGCGTCGGCAGGCGCGCCGGAAAGACTTCCCAACAAGGACGACAGCGGATCGGCACTGGCCGCAATGCCGGCGCCGGCGGTGCCCTGCGCCAGCAGCGACTGCAGATAGGACAGCGCATTGGGCGATG
This sequence comes from Pseudolabrys sp., assembly GCA_035501975.1. GTDB lineage: Bacteria > Pseudomonadota > Alphaproteobacteria > Rhizobiales > Xanthobacteraceae > Pseudolabrys. The sequence continues at coordinate 2,011 of DATJVE010000189.1, read as the reverse complement.
CGCCGACTGACATGGACATTACTCGTACTCCCTCGCACCGCCGGCGCTGCCGGCGGATGACGCCCCTGACCCGCCGACGCAAATGCCGCGCCACCCGGGCGGCGATCCGCAAAGCCGTGCCGTTATTGAGGTTGTCCACAGTTTCCCATACGCGCTGCCGGCACAAAGCGTGCCCCGCCTCGGCAATTCTTGCCGGTTTGCGCGACGTTCGTGCCGGGTCGCGCGCGGCCACGGCCGCGCGTTGCTCCGCGCGCCCTGCCGTGTTAGGCGAACGGCGTTTGGAGGCCGTCCATGCGCCCATTACTCGTCGCGCCGTCGATTCTCGCGGCCGATTTCGCCAAGCTGGGCGACGAAATCCGCGCAGTCGAAGCCGCCGGCGCCGATTGGATCCACGTCGACGTGATGGATGGGCACTTCGTGCCCAATATCTCCATCGGCCCCGACGTGGTGAAAGCGATCCGGCGGGTCACCAAGATGACGCTCGACGTGCATTTGATGATCGCGCCCTGCGATCCTTACCTGGAACCTTTCGCCAAGGCCGGTTCGGACATCATTACCGTGCATGTGGAGGCCGGTCCGCACGTGCACCGCTCGCTGCAGGCGATCCGTGCGCTCGGCAAGAAAGTCGGCGTCAGCCTCAATCCGGCGACGCCGGCCTCCAGCGTCGCGCATGTCATCGACCTGGTCGATCTCATTTTGGTGATGTCGGTCAATCCGGGTTTCGGCGGCCAGAGCTTCATCCCGGCGGCGATCGACAAGATCGCCGATCTGCGCGCGCTGGTCGGCGCACGGCCGATCGACATCGAAGTGGATGGCGGCATCACGCCGCAGACGGCGCCGCGTGTCGTTTCAGCCGGCGCCAACGCGCTGGTCGCGGGTTCGGCGGTGTTCAAGAGCGACGACTACAAGGCGAGCATCGCCGCGATCCGCAATGCGGCAGCGCTCGCGCGCGGGGAAGCGGCGTGATCCCGCGCTATTCCCGCCCCGACGTGGTCGCGATCTGGTCGCCGGAGACCAAGTTCCGCATCTGGTTCGAGATCGAAGCGCACGCGGCCGACGCCATGGCCGAGCTCGGCATCATCCCCAAGGATGCGGCGAAGAAGATCTGGGAGAAGGGCAAGGCGGCCAAACTCGATGTCGCCCGCATCGATGCCATCGAGGCGGAGGTCAAGCACGACGTCATCGCCTTTCTGACACATCTTTCGGAGATCGTCGGACCGGAGGCGCGCTTCATGCATTCCGGCATGACCTCCTCCGACGTGCTCGATACCTGCTTCAATGTCCAGCTGCTGCGTGCCGCCGATATCTTGATCGCCGACACTGACGCCCTCCTCGCCGCGCTCAAGCGGCGCGCCTTCGAGCACAAATTGACGCCGACTGTCGGCCGCTCGCACGGCATCCATGCTGAGCCGACCACGTTCGGGCTCAAGCTCGCTTATGCTTATGCGGAATTTGCCCGCGCAAAGGAGCGGCTCGTCGCCGCGCGCAAGGAGGTCGCCACCTGCGCGATTTCCGGTGCGGTCGGCACCTTCGCGCAGGTCGACCCGCGCGTCGAGGCGCATGTCGCCAAGGCCATGGGGCTTTCCGTCGAGCCGGTGTCGACCCAGATCATCCCGCGCGACCGTCACGCCATGTATTTCTCAACACTGGCGGTGGTCGCTTCGTCGATCGAACGGCTGGCCACCGAAATCCGCCACCTGCAGCGCACCGAAGTGCTGGAAGCCGAAGAGTTCTTCTCCGAGAAGCAGAAGGGCTCCTCCGCGATGCCGCACAAGCGCAACCCGGTGCTGTCGGAGAACCTGACCGGCCTCGCCCGCATGGTGCGGTCCTACGCGCTGCCCGCGATGGAGAACGTCGCGCTCTGGCACGAGCGCGACATTTCGCATTCCTCGGTCGAACGAATGATCGGCCCGGACGCCACGGTCACGCTCGACTTCGCGCTGGCGCGGCTCGCCGGCATCGTCGACAAGCTTGTCGTCTATCCCGCCGCGATGCAGAAGAACCTCGACAA
>DATJVE010000188.1:0-24973 GCA_035501975.1 Pseudolabrys sp. | reverse complement strand
TGAGCGCGCCATGGCGGCGGTCGCCTGCAACAGCAGCGTCGATTTTCCGATACCGGGGTCGCCGGCCATCAGGAGCACCGAGCCGCGCACGAAGCCGCCGCCGGTGACGCGGTCGAGTTCGGCGATGCTGGAGGGCAGGCGCGGCGCTTCATGCGCCTCGCCGGTCAGCGGCTCGAGCGCGAACAGGCGCCCCTTGCCGGCTTTGCGCCCGGGCCCGGAGGGGCGTTCGGCGCCTTCCTCGGACAGCGTGTTCCACTCGCCGCAGGCCTCGCACTTGCCCTGCCAGCGGGAAAAGGCGGCCCCGCAGTTCTGGCAGATGAAGCTGAGATTGCGTTTGGACATCGAGGGAATCGCCGCAAAATTGACCGTCCGAACGCTAGCGCGCCCACGAGAACAATACAAGAACATTGTTTAAGAAAGTGCTGATTTCCGGGGTTTATGCGCCGCGATAAACCCGGTGATAGCGCCGGCCCAGGCTGGTGAGCACCTCGTAGGAGATGGTGCCGGCAGCGGCGGCAACCGTATCGACCGTCAGCTCGCCGCCGATCAGCGTCACCAGATCGCCGCGCCGCGCGGCGCTGTCGGGCAGCTCGGTGACGTCGATGGCCATCAGATCCATGGAGACCCGTCCGGCGATCGGGCAGCGCCGGCCGGCCACCAGCGCGTTGCCGCCGGGCCTCAGGTCGGAGGCGCTGGCCGCGCGCAGATAACCGTCGGCGTAGCCGACCCCGACCACCGCGACGCGCGTCGCGCGCTTGGCGGTCCAGGCGGCGTTGTAGCCGACCGTTTCGCCGCGCGGCACGTTGCGCACCTGCACGATGTGCGCCTGCAGTTCGATCACCGGCTGCATCGGATTGCTCTGTCCCGGTGTCGGGTTGACGCCGTACAGCGCGACGCCCGGGCGCACGACGTCGCAGTGCGCCGTCGAGCCGAGGAAGATGCCGGAGGAATTGGCAAGCGAGGCGGGGATGCCGCGGTAGAGGATGCGCACCTGACGGAAGGCCTCGATCTGCCGCGCGTTGAGCGCATGGTCCGGCTGTTCGGCACTGACCAGGTGGCTCATCAATAACGTGATGCCGTGGTTTTCTGCACGGATGCGCGGCGCTAGTGCCGCCGCATCGGTCGCCGAGATGCCGAGCCGGTTCATGCCGGTGTCGACGTGCAGCGCCGCGCCGCCGTGCCATTGATGCGTGGCGCAGAAGGCGTCCCATTCCGCGAGTTCCAGCATGCTGCCGATCACCGGGCGCGCGCGGATATCGGCATAGGCCGCGGCGGTATTCGCCAGCAGGCCGTTGAGCACATAGATCGCCGGCTCCGGCGCCACCGCGCGCAGGCGGCGCGCCTCGCCGAGATCGGCGACGAAGAAGGTCTTGCAGCCGGCCTTGCCGAGCGCGCTCGCCACCGGCTCGATGCCGCAGCCGTAGCCGTCGGCCTTGATGACGGCGGCGCATTCCGCCGGCATGGCGCGCCGGCCGAGCGCGCGCCAATTGGCGGCAATGGCGGTCAAGTCGACGGTCAGGATGCCGCCCGCCTGCGCCGCCGGCGGGCCGCTGGTGACGATGCGTTCCGACCGCGCCTCGTCCGGCGCGCCAACGTCCTGGGGAAGAGCGGGTTCTGCCTCGGCCATGGGCTTGGGTTTAGCCGCCCCGAGCGGGTGCGTCCATGCGGGGCTAAAGGGCTTAGCCGATCCGTTCCGGCAGGTGATCGGTCTTGGCGAGGCTGGAGAATTTCGTGATCGCGCCTTCGAACTGCAATTCGACCGTGCCGGTCGGCCCATGGCGCTGCTTGCCGATGATGACCTCGGCGCGGCCGTGCACCTTTTCGCCTTCCGCCAGCCATTCCGCGAATTTCTCGCGGTTGGTCTCCAGCGGCTTGCGCATCTGGTGGTAGTACTCGTCGCGGAACACGAACAGCACCACGTCGGCATCCTGCTCGATTGAGCCGGATTCGCGTAGGTCCGAAAGCTGCGGCCGCTTGTCGTCGCGGCTTTCGACTTGGCGCGAGAGCTGCGACAACGCCAGGATCGGAACGTTGAGTTCCTTCGCCAGCGCCTTGAGCTTGGTGGTGATCTCGGTGATTTCCTGCACGCGGTTGTCCTGCGAGCGGCGGGTCGAGCCCTGCAGCAGTTGCAGGTAGTCGATGATCAGGAGGTCGAGGCCTTTCTGGCGCTTGAGCCGCCGCGCGCGGGCGGCGAGTTGCGCCACCGACAGGCCGCCAGTCTGGTCGACGAAAAAGGGCAGGTTCTGCAATTCGATCGAGTGGTCCTTGATGCGCTCGAACTCGGCCTCGCTGATGCCGCCGCGCCGGATCTGGTTCGACGGGATGCCGGTCTGCTCGGCGATGATGCGGGTGGCGAGCTGCTCGGCCGACATTTCCAGCGAGAAGAAGCCGACGATGCCGCCGTTGGCGGTCACCGTGTGGCCGTCGGCGCGCACTTCGCCGCGCCAGGCGCGGGCGATGTTGTAGCCGATGTTGGTGGCGAGCGCGCTTTTGCCCATGCCGGGACGGCCGGCGAGGATGATCAGGTCGGAGGGCTGCAGACCGCCCATCATGCGATCGAGATCGTCGAGCCCGGTGGCGACGCCGGACAGCTTGCCGTCGCGCTGGAAAGCGTGCGCCGCCATGTCGATCGCGGTGGTCAGCGACTGGGCGAAGCGCTGGAAGCCGCCGTCGTAGCGGCCGGTCTCCGCCAGCTCGTAGAGCCGGCGCTCGGCGTCCTCGATCTGGTTGCGCGGGGAAAAGTCGACCGGCGCGTCATAGGCGACGTTGACCATGTCCTCGCCGACGATGATCAGCGCGCGGCGGATCGCCAGGTCGTAGATGGTGTGGCCGTAATCCTCGGCGTTGATGATGGTGGTCGCCTCGGCGGCGACCCGGGCCAGGTACTGGCTCACGGTCATGCCGCCGATATCGACGTCGGTGCCGATGAAGGTCTTCAGTGTGACCGGCGTCGCCACCTTGCCGGCACGGATCAAATCGCGCACAAGCTGATAGATTTTCTGATGAATCGGCTCGAAAAAGTGCTCCGGATTGAGGAAATCGGAGACGCGGTAGAAGGCCTCATTGTTGACCAGGATCGCGCCCAATAGCGCTTGCTCCGCTTCGATATTGTGCGGAGCGGAACGGAAATTCTGGGCAGGTTCTTCAACCTGCTTGCGCAAAGCCGAATCGAGCGGTGCCATGAATGTCAGTGCTTACCCGGAAATTGTGGCATAGCACCAGCTTTGTGGCGGCAGCGCGTAACGTAGCGTTTCCTCACGCAATCCACAAAGCGCACACGACAGGGAAAAAGATTCGATTTGGCTTGACCAAACGCAAGATCGCGCGATGCGTCGCGCCTACTCGCCGGCGAGCCGCAGCGGCGGGTGACGCTCGCCTTCGGCGCCGCGCAAGCGGCGCTCCTCGCGGCCGATATAGTCCCGCGTCATCGGCGTGACGCCCTGCTTCTTGGTGATCTGGATCTGGAAGTTCATCATGTTCTGCTCGCGGAACGACATTTCCGACGCCGCCAGATAGAACTCCCACATGCGCACGAAGCGCTGGTCATAGATGCGCTCCACCTCCTCGCGATGGGCGAGGAAGCGCTCGCGCCAGGCTTTCAGCGTTTCGGCGTAGTGCAGGCGCAGGATCTCGATATCGGTGACCAGGAGCCCCGCCTTCTCGACATAGGGCAGCACCTCGGAGAGGGCAGGGATATAGCCGCCCGGGAAGATGTATTTGGCGATCCAGGGATTGGTGATGCCGGGCCCTTCCGAGCGGCCGATTGAGTGCAGCACCATGACGCCGTCGTCGGCGAGCAGGTCCGCGCATTTGCCGAAGAACGCGTCGTAGTGGTTGACGCCGACATGCTCGAACATGCCCACCGAGACGATGCGGTCGAACGGCCCGGCAACGTCGCGGTAGTCCTGCAGCTTGAAGCGCGCCCGCTCGGCCAGGCCCTTTTCCGCGGCGCGCTCGTTGGCGATGGCGTGCTGCTCCTGCGACAGCGTGACGCCGGTCACGTCGGCGCCGGCGACCTCGGCAAGATAGAGCCCGAGCCCGCCCCAGCCGCAGCCGATATCGAGCACGCGCAGGTCGCGGTCATCGCTCAGCATGAGCTTGACGGCGAGGTGGCGCTTCTTGGCGAGCTGCGCGTCGTCGAGCGTCGTGTCGGGCGTCTCGAAATAGCCGCAGCTGTATTGGCGGTCGGCGTCGAGGAATAGCGAATAAAGCCGGCCGTCGAGATCGTAATGGTGCGCGACATTGGCGCGCGCGCGCCGGCGCGGGTTGAATTGCTGCAGGCGGCGGTAGAGGTAGCGCAGCAGCCATTGCGGCCGCGCCCAATGCGGCACGTCGGAATTCTGGCCGAGCATCAGCGCGAGCACATCGGCGATCGAGCCTTGCTCGACCACGAAGGTGCCGTTCATGTAGGCTTCGCCGAACTTGAGCTCGGGATCGAGCAGGATCCCCCATTCGGCTGCGCGCGAGGTAAAACGAACCGCGACCGGGCTTCCGGTCCCGTCGCCAAACGTCAATACCGTGCCGCGGGAGGTGGTAACTTTGAATGTGCCCCGCCGCACAAACGTCTTGAGCAGAAATCGAAGCAACCGGTCCATCGGCCGCCTCCGCACGCTGAAATCCCAGCGCCGTTTCTTGGCTCTGACCGCCAAGATGCGCCGGAAGAACTAACGTTTTAACGGAGGTATTCAATCAAAGTTCCGATTTCCCAGCAATGCCACAAATCAAATGCAAAGCTGCAAAGAAAGGCCGGTCACAACGCTGTAATAATAGGCTATCAACACGCCGCTGACGGCCGAAGCGGGCTGGGCATGGCGAGTTAAACTATTGAAAGGTCTGAGATAATGACGGTTGTGGGTCGCGGCATCGGGGCGGCGATGGCGGTTGCGGCGCTTGTTTTGGCGGCGTCGGCAGGGGCGCAGGAGAATCTCGATCAGGGCAAATCCGGCGCGCAGCTTTACGCCGCCGATTGCGCCATTTGTCACAAGAGTCCGCAGACGCTGAACAAGTCAGCCGGCATCTTCGGCCTGTCGAGCTTTCTGCGCGAGCATTACACCGCGAGCAAGGAATCTGCCGCCGCCATAGCGGCCTACATTCAGTCGGTCGGCAGCGCGCCGGCGCCGGGCAAGCGCACCGGCGCCGTCAAGCGCACCGCCAAGGGCGACGACAAGGCCAAGCTCGACGAGGACAAGAAGGGCAAAGAAAAATCTGGCGAAGCCAAGGGCGAGGACAAAGCCAAGGCCGACGCCGAAAAGAAGGCCAAGACGAAGCCCGGCGAGGACAAGGCGGAAAAATCAGAAAAGACCGGCAAGGAAGAGGTCAAGCGCTCGGAAGGCGACAGCAAAGTCGAGCACAAGCCCGGACAGACGCCGGAAAAGAAAACCGAGAAGAAGACTGAAAAAAAGACCGAGAAGAAATCGTCCGAGGCCAAGTCCAACATCAAATCCGATTCAAAATCGGGCGAGGTCAAGCCCAAGGACGCCAAGGGCAAGGGCGCCAAAGACAAAGACGCCAAGGCCGACGACGCCAAGGCGTCACCGCCCAAGGAGGCCAAGGCCAAGAAGACGCCGGGCTCGGCCGCGGCGGCCAAGCCCGACAAGCCGGATAAATCCGACTAGCTGACGTTTAATGCGCGCGGAGCGGCAGCCCTCTCGTGCCGCTCGAGCCACGTCCGCGCCGTTAGGATGGATTGAGAAGGAGCGAGTCTTCGCTTTGGTGGGTTGACATCGACGGTTTCGCTGCGCTGAACCCACATCCGACGCGCTACGCGCAATGCTCGCCTCTAGCAGAGGCAAGGCAACATCGGCCCAAAGCTGGCGCTAGACGGGACGCTTGCCAATCGATGTCGTCCAACAGTGAAAATAGCATCCGCGGCAAACTTGCAACACGACACTTCAACCAATGGCTGAGCGCAGCGTCCATTCACCGTTTCTCCTTACGCCTGGGAATTTTTTGCAGCGACCGTGCCCGCCTCATACCAAACGCGCGTACTGTTCACGATCTTCACCACGGACAACATCACGGGGACCTCGATCAGGACGCCGACCACCGTCGCTAACGCGGCGCCAGAGTTGAAGCCGAACAGACTGATGGCGGCGGCGACCGCTAATTCGAAGAAATTGCTGGCGCCGATCAGCGCGGACGGCGCCGCGACGCAATGGGCCTCGCCGGCCGCGCGGTTGAGCAGGTAGGCGAGACCCGCGTTGAAATAGACCTGGATCAGTATCGGCACGGCCAGCATGGCGATAATCATCGGCTGGCTCAGGATTTGCTCGCCTTGGAAGCCGAATAACAGGACCAAGGTCGCCAGCAAGGCCACAAGAGACACGGGTTGCAGCGTGGAGAGGAGCCGTGCCAAAGCCGCCGAGCCGCCGCCGGCCAATGTGGTCCGCCTGACAATTTGAGCGATGATGACAGGCACGACGATGTAAAGGACAACCGACAACAGCAGCGTTTCCCACGGCACGGTGATGGCGGAGAGGCCGAGCAGCAGGCCGACAATTGGCGCGAACGCAAACACCATGATGACGTCGTTGAGCGCGACCTGGGTGAGCGTGAAGTGCGGCTCGCCGTCCGACAGATTGCTCCAGACGAAAACCATTGCCGTGCACGGCGCCGCGGCGAGCAAAATCAGGCCGGCGATGTAACTGTTGATCTGGTCCGCCGGCAGATAGGGTTTGAACAGCCAGCCGATGAACAGCCAACCCAGCAGCGCCATCGAGAACGGCTTGACCGCCCAGTTGATGAACAGCGTCACGCCGATGCCGCGCCAGTGCTCCTTCACCCGCGACAGCGCGGCGAAATCGATCTTCGCCAGCATCGGGATAATCATCAGCCAGATCAGCACTGCCACAGGCAGGTTGACCTTGGCGATCTCCGCCGCGCCGATAGCGTGAAAGACGCCGGGGAAGAAGTGCCCGAGCGCGATGCCGGCGACGATGCACAGCGCAACCCAGACGGTGAGATAACGTTCGAATGTCGACATAATCACCCCGGCTCTTTGACATGGCCGGTGGCGCCTTCCATGCGGCCGATCTCTTTCAACTTGGTCTGCAGCGATAGCTTGTCGAGGCTGCGGATCGGCAGCGCCGTGAAGATGCCGATGCGCTGGAACAGCATGCGATAAGCATCCTTGAAGGCGAGGGCGACTTCCGCCTCGCTGCCCGTCGCTTCGGCCGGATCGGGAATGCCCCAATGCGCGGTCATCGGCTGGCCCGGCCAGACCGGGCAGGCTTCGCCGGCCGCGTTGTCGCAGACGGTGAAGACGAAATCGAGCGGCGGCGCGCCCGGCTTGGCGAATTCACTCCACGACTTCGAGCGGACAGCGGATATGTCGTAGCCGAGTTCGCCGAGGAGCTGGATGGTGTGCGGATTGACCCGGCCTTTGGGCTGGCTGCCGGCGCTGTAGGCGTGGAATTTACCGTGGCCCAATTTATTGAGGATGGCTTCGGCGATGATCGAGCGCGCCGAATTGCCGGTACAGAGAAAGAGGACGTTGAAGGGCCGCTCGCTCATCGCTTGCTCCTGTCAGATCGCGGGAAGTGGCTGATAGCCGGCACGGGCCATCATGGTTTCGAAATAGGCGCGCACTTTGTCGGGGAAACGCAATCCGCTGACCACGGCGGCGGAGCGCAACAGCGGCAGCACGCGCACATCGTCGAGCGACAGCGCGCCGTTGACCGCGCTCGGGCTTTCGATCAGCGAGTCGAGCGCTTCCAGATGCGGCGTCAGATTGCGCAGCAAGTCGCGCGTCCTGGCGCGCAATTCGACGAGATCGCCGAGCCCCTTGCGTTTGCGCACGATGTAATGATCCAGCGCGGCGGCGGTGGCGAATTCCGGCAGGCCGAGCAGCGGATAGCGCGGCCAGCTTAAAGGCGCGGTCTTGCCCGCGGCCGCGTCGGCCCAGGCGGCGATCTCCGGCCGCTGCGGTCCGGTGAGCACCGGCGCGCCGATGGCATCGACGTGCTTCACCATGTCCATGCTTTCCAGCATGGCCGTGCCGTCGTCTTTCACCAGGATCGGGATCTGCCGCTTGCCGACGAGGCCGATCATGGTCTCGCTGTCGTCGTCGAGAACCACGGTTTCCTGAAGATGCAGGCGCTTCAAGCCCGCGGTCATGCGCACGCGAAAACACAGCGAGCAATGCTCGAACATGTAAAGACGCATCAGCGCACCTTGTCCCGGCTCCGCGCGGGCTTTGCCGCCGGCGCGCAAAGCTCAGGGCGGCCCTGGCAGCAATGGTCGGTGAGGTAGGACACCAGAGCGTCCATCGCCTCGTAGCGCGCCGCATAGATCATCGAGCGTCCGTCGCGGCGCACCGTCACCAGGTCGGCCTGGCGCAGCCGGTCGAGATGGAACGTCAGCGCGTTCGGCTGCAGCTTCAGACTATGGGCGATGTGGCCGGCCGGCATGCCCTCCGGCCCGGCCTCGACCAGAAGCCGGAAGACATCGAGCCGGTTATCCTGCGCCAGCGCCGCCAGGATGGCGACCGCGTCCTGCTTTTTCATATTTCAACGATTGCTGAAATATGAGGCCGCGTCAAGTAATATTTCAATGACAGTTGAAATATCAAGGGGCCGCATTGCGGCAGATCAAGAACAAAGCCCCGGAGCATCGCTCCGGGGCTTCGGTATTCGGCCGCGATCACCGCAGCAAAAAGCCGCTCAGGCCTGTTCCTCTTTCTTTTTGGCCTTTTTGGCGGTCTTGGCGGGCGCTTCCTCGGTGGCCGTGGGCTTGTCGGATTGCGCCTCAGCTCCGGCCTCCGGCTCGCTTTCCTCGCGCAGGGCCTTGGCCGCTTCCGGCTCGAAGAAGGCTTCCGCCGCCTCGAGCGCGGCCGCCGCGTCCTCCTCCGCCTGCTCGCGCCGCACGGTGACGTCCTCGCCGCGCGCGACCCGCTCGGCTTCGCCGGCGCTGCGCGCGACGATGACGGTGATGTTGGTCTCGACCTCGGGATGCAGCGCCAGAGGCACCGTGTACTTGCCGATGGTCTTGATCGGGGCGTTGAGCGAAACCTGCGAGCGGTTCACCTCCTCGCCCAGCAAACCGGCGATGTCGCGGGTCGATACCGAGCCGAACAGTTGGCCGGCTTCGCTTGCCTGGCGCAGCACGATGACTGTCTTGCCGTCGAGCGTGCCGGCGAGTTTCTCGGCGCCGCTCTTGGCCTCCAAATTTTTCGCCTGCAACTCGGCCTTCATCGATTCGAAGCGCTGTTTGTTGTCGGCGGTGGCGCGCAGCGCCTTGCCGCGCGGCAGCAGGAAATTACGCGCAAAGCCATCCTTCACGCGCACGACGTCGCCCATTTGGCCGAGCTTGCCGATGCGCTCGAGCAGGATCACTTCCATTGTCGTCACTCCTTGATTTGAACGTGGCTGAACCGAAGGTGAATCGTTGTCTGTTCCGTTGTCAGGTGATGGCCGGCGGCCCGCGCGTCGCGGCGATGCGCGCGCGCAAATCGACCGCCGCGTCGATGAGGCCGAGCAGGCAGAGCGCCAGCACCGGCCAGCCCAGCACCAGCACGCGATATAGACGCCGGCGAGCAGGAAGATGCGGCTCGCCATGCCGCGGGTGATGGCGTGCAGCACCGCAAAGCCGAGCACGCCGTAGGCCATCAGCAAACCGGCGGAGAGCACACCGGCGACGATGCCGACCAGGCTGCCGACGAAGCTCAAGACGATGGCGCCTGCGAGCACGGCGATCACCGGCCGCGGGAAGGTCATGGCGGCGAGCGGCGGCCATGGCCGGTTGAGCCTGCCGGAGAATTTCACCACCGTGGCCGCGAGCCACAGGTTGAAGACGTTCGTGAGCGTCGCCACCACGGCGGCCGACGGCGGAACGGCCGACACGAGGAAATCGATCAGCCGATCGGCATTCGACACGCCCGGCACTGACAGCGGGGTGTCCGCCGGCGTCGCGGTTTCCACGCGCAGGATAGAGGCGAGGGTATGCCGCAGGCCGGCGCGGAAACTGTCCGCGTCGAGGCCGAAATTCGGGATCGCGGCAACGACGAGCAGCGTGGCGAGGATCGCCGCCCACACGACCAGCCGCCCGGGCGGATACCATTCGAGCGTCGTCGCGCCATTTGCGGCGGGGCGCGCCAGCATGGCGAGATAGCCAAGCCACCAGGCCGGCAGCCCGGCGACCGCGATGAAGGCGACGAAAAACACCGGGCCGAAGGCGATGCCGAGCGCGAGCGCGGCGGTGATCGCCGCGGTCAAGGCCGACCAATGGCTCCAGCCCAGGCCGGCGATCATGATCGGCAGCGGGGCGAGATAGAACAGCGGGATCGACAGCAATACGCCGGAGGTCACCGAGGCGAACAGCAAAGCCGCCGCAGCGCCGGCACCGATACCGATCAATCCGAACTGCATCATCACGAGCTGTCCCGCTCCGTTCGAGCGGTTAGAGACGGAACCATTCCGTCCCAACCATCGGCCGGCAGGTGTCCCTGCAAGCCTCGTTCTCTACGTCATTCCGGGACATCGCGAAGCGATGGACCCGGAATCCATATCCCCGGTCTGTGTTTATCGATTCCAGGTTCGCTCGCGCCCCGGAATGACAAACACAGCTACTTGATCACGTAGGGCAGCAGACCGAGGAAGCGCGAGCGTTTGATCGCCTGCGCCAGTTCGCGCTGCTTCTTCGCCGAAACCGCGGTGATGCGGCTCGGCACGATCTTGCCGCGCTCCGACACGTAGCGCTGCAACAGCTTGACGTCCTTGTAGTCGATCTTCGGCGCGTTGGCGCCGGAAAACGGACAGGTCTTGCGCCGGCGGAAGAAGGGACGACGGGCGCCGCCGCCTTGGGCTGATCCAAATGCCATGGTTTATTCCTCCACCGCCGCTGCCGCCGCGACATCGTCGTCGTCGCGCCGCGGACGGCGTTCGCCGCGGCCGCGATCGCCACGGTCACCGCGCTCGCCACGCTCGCGATCGTCGCGGTCCGACTTGCGCATCATGGCAGAGGGGCCTTCCTCGAGCGCTTCGACGCGGATGGTGAGATAGCGCAGGATGTCTTCGTTGATCCGCTCCTGGCGTTCGACCTCGTTGATCGCGGCCGGCGGCGCATCGACGTTGAGCAGCGTCAAGTGCGCCTTGCGGTTCTTGCGGATGCGATAGGTGAGAGACTTCATCCCCCAATATTCGGTCTTGGTAATCTTGCCGCCGGCCTCGGCGATGACGCCGGACAGTTTCGCGGTCAATTCCTCGACCTGCTGCGCGGACAGATCCTGGCGCGCGAGATAGACGTGTTCGTAGAGGGGCATGAAATGCCTTTCCTTAGTTGACCCATGTCCTCGATCCTGGCGCCTAGCCCCTCGAGCCCTTCGGGAAAGGCTCGAATGCTCTGAAGGCGGAAACACGGGACGCCGGAGCAAGCCCCTACCGCCCGAAAGCGGCCGTCCGTTCAGCTTCCAACCGGGATCGATGGAGCGGGCGGGTTATAGGCGGATTGGGCGGGGAAATGCAAGGAAAAGTGAGCTTTAGGCCGCGTCCGGCCCTGCGTCAGGGAGGGAAGCCTGCAGCCGGTCGGCGAGCTGGACGGCGAGGGCGACGCCCTCGCGCATTTGCCGGGCGTATTCGGGGGTGGGTGCTTGCACCTTGCGCATGCGCTTGAGCGCCTCCAGCAGGCGCTCGAGGTTGCCGGCCATCAATTGCTGGCGGAACACCGCGTCGCTGCGGGCGCGTGCGAGATCCTGTTCGGTCACAAACTCACGCATGAAACGGCCTGTTTGGGCAATAAAAGCTCACATTAACCCAGCGATTCTTTGCGCTTGGTTACCGCCCTCGCCAACTTGACAGGATCGCCCCTGCGGTGTCTTTCGGCCCGATTCAGACGAAAAAAGAGGCAGTGAGAGGGTATGTCCGTCGCTTTTGTGTTTCCGGGCCAGGGCAGCCAGACAGTTGGCATGGGCAAATCGCTGGCGGAAAGGTTCGCGCCGGCGCGGCAGGTGTTCGAGGAGGTCGACGCGGCGCTCGGCGCCAAGCTGTCGACGATCATCTTCGAAGGACCGGCCGAGACGCTCACCCTCACCGAAAACGCCCAGCCGGCGCTGATGGCGGTCTCGCTCGCCGTAATGCGCGTGCTGGAAGCCGAAACCGGCCTCGATCTCAAACGCGACGCGCAATTCGTGGCCGGCCATTCGCTTGGCGAATATTCCGCGCTGGCGGCGGCGGGCGCGTTCTCGATCGCCGACACCGCGCGGCTGTTGCGCACGCGCGGGCAGGCGATGCAGAAAGCGGTGCCGGTCGGCGTCGGCGCCATGGCGGCGCTGCTCGGGCTCGACTACGACGCGGCGGTCGCGGTTGCCGCGCAAGCCGCGCAAGGACAGGTCTGCCAGGCCGCCAACGACAACGGCGCCGGGCAGGTGGTGGTCTCCGGCGATAAGACGGCGGTCGAGCGGGCCGTCGACATCGCCAAAGCCAAGGGCGCCAAGCGGGCGATGCTGCTGCAAGTCTCCGCCCCTTTCCATTGCGCCTTGATGCGGCCCGCCGCCGACGTGATGGCGCAGGCGCTGGCGCAAGTGAGCGTCAAGCCGCCGGTCGTTCCGGTGGTGGCGAATGTGCTGGCGAAACCGATCAGCGATCCGGCCGAAATCGTGCGCGCCCTGGTGCAACAAGTGACCGGCACGGTGCGCTGGCGCGAGTCGGTCGTCGCCATGGCGGCCTCCGGCGTGAAAACGTTCTACGAGGTAGGCGCCGGCAAGGTGCTCAGCGGTCTCATCAAACGCATCGCCGATGGCGCGAACGCAAGCGCGATCGGCAGCCCGGACGACATCGCCGCTTTTAAGGCGGCCCGCGCCTGACGGCGCAACCAGTCAGGAGTTTGCAATGTTCGACCTTTCCGGCAAGACCGCGCTGGTCACCGGCGCGACCGGAGCGATTGGCGGCGCCATCGCCCGGGCCTTGCATGCGCAGGGCGCGGCCGTCGCGCTCTCCGGCACGCGGCGTGAGGTGCTCGACGCGCTCGCCGGCGAATTGAAGGAGCGCGTGCATGTGCTGCCCGGCGATCTTGCCGACGCGGCGGCGGTCGAAACGCTGGTGCCCCGTGCCGAAGAAAAGATGGGCAAGCTCGACATCCTGGTCGCCAATGCCGGCCTCAACCGCGACAATCTGTTCGTGCAATTGCGCGACGAGGACTGGGACAAGGTGATCGCGGTGAACTTGACCGCGACGTTCCGGCTGACCCGCGCGGCGGTGAAGAGCATGATGCGCCGGCGCTGGGGCCGCGTGATCGGCATCGCCTCAATCGTCGGCTTTACCGGCAATCCGGGGCAGGGCAATTACACCGCGTCCAAGGCCGGCATGGTCGGCATGATGAAGTCGGTCGCCGCCGAATACGCCAAGCGCAATGTCACCGCCAACTGTATCGCGCCCGGCATCATCGCCAGCGCCATGATCGACCGGCTCAGTGACAAGCAACGCGAGGCGATTGTGGCGCGGGTTCCGTCGGGGCGGCTTGGCACGCCCTCCGACGTGGCGGCGGCCGCGGTTTATCTGGCGTCCGAGGAGGCGGGCTACGTCACCGGGCAGACCATTCATGTCAACGGCGGTATGGCGATGATTTAGCGCGCGGTCCCGAAAAATGGCCAGCGCGTTTCGCATCGATCATGCGCAAATAAGAGGTGGAAATGGTTGGCTTTTCCGGTCGCACCGGGCTACGGTGAGCCGCGCTAGTCAACGCATTTGAAGTGTGGTAACCGAATTTCGGCCCGGCTGGGGCGGCCGATGGCGGACGTCGCGCGAGATGCTCCGCGATCGACGCTTGTCACAGCACCGTCAACCACGACGAGGCCATTCCGCGTTGGTTGCGATCGAGTCCCGGCCGCAGCCCAATCGAAAAAGCACGAGGTTGGAACGATGAGTGATATTGGCGAGCGGGTTAAAAAGATCGTCGTGGAGCACCTGGGCGTCGAGCCCGACAAGGTGACCGAGCAGGCAAGTTTTATCGACGATCTTGGCGCCGATAGTCTGGACACCGTCGAGCTCGTGATGGCTTTCGAGGAGGAATTCGGCTGCGAGATTCCCGACGATGCCGCCGAAACCATCCTGACCGTGGGCGATGCGGTCAAGTTCCTCGAAAAGAACGCGAAAAGCTGATTGAAAGCCGCTCCGGCTGCTCGATAGCTCCATTAGTCACAGAATTGTGGGCTATGGCCGGTAATGCGGCGCATAGGAGAGCGCGCGTGATTCGGAGCCTGGCATGAGACGTGTCGTCGTCACCGGGATGGGGATGGTCACGCCACTTGGTTGCGGCGTCGAAACGACATGGCAGCGCCTGATCAAGGGCGAGAGCGGCGCCAAGGTCATCGACACGTTCGAGGTCTCCGACATCTCCTGCAAGATCGCCTGCGTGATCCCACGCGGCGACGGCTCGAACGGCACGTTCAACGCCGATCAGTGGATGGAGCCGAAGGAGCAGCGCAAGGTCGACGACTTCATCCTCTACGCGATGTGCGCGGCCAAGCAGGCGCTCGACGATGCCGGCTGGCGGCCGGAAAGCTATGAGGATCAGACCTCGACCGGCGTGCTGATCGGCTCCGGCATTGGCGGCATCGAGGGCATCGCCGACGTCGCGATTACGCTCCACGAGAAGGGGCCGCGCCGGGTGACGCCGTTCTTCATCCCCGGGCGCATTATCAATCTCGCCTCCGGCTACGTCTCGATCGCGCATAGCCTGAAAGGTCCCAACCACGCGGTGGTCACCGCCTGTTCGACCGGCGCGCACGCGCTCGGCGACGCAGCGCGCATGATCGCGCTCGGCGATGCCGAAGTCATGGTGGCGGGCGGCGCTGAATCGCCGGTCAATCGCATTTCACTCGCCGGATTTGCGGCGCTGCGCGCGTTGTCGACCGGCTTCAACGATCAGCCGACGCGCGCGTCGCGGCCGTACGACAAGGACCGCGATGGCTTCGTGATGGGCGAGGGCGCGGGCGCAGTGGTGCTCGAATCCCTCGAGCACGCGACGGCGCGCGGCGCCAGGATCTACGCCGAACTGATCGGTTACGGGCTCTCGGGCGACGCCTATCACATCACCGCGCCCGCGCCGGATGGCGACGGCGCCTTCCGCTGCATGAGCATGGCGCTCAAGCGGGCGGGCATTTCCGCGGGTGACATCGACTACATCAACGCGCACGGCACTTCGACGCCGCTCGGCGACGAGATCGAGCTTGGCGCGGTGCAGCGGCTAGTCGGCAACTCCGCCGGCCGGGTGTCGATGTCCTCGACCAAGTCCTGCATCGGCCACCTGCTTGGCGCCGCCGGCGCGGTGGAGGCGATCTTCTCGATCCTGGCGATCCGCGACGGCGTGGCGCCGCCCACCATCAATCTCGACAACCCGTCGGTGGAAACGCCGATCGACCTCGTCCCGCACCAGGCGCGCAAGCGCGAGATCAACATTGCGCTATCGAACTCGTTCGGGTTCGGCGGCACCAATGCGTCGCTGATCTTCACCCGCTACGCCGGCTAGTCCCGCTTTGCCGCGCCCCCAGCTTTCGCCATAATTCTTCCTAACGTGCGAAAGCTGCTAATAATTTCCCATCCAGGCGCGGCCGAATCGCCGAACCGGAGTCGAAGGTGACCTTGCTAGAGCCAATCGCGGGAGGGCAGGCGTGAGTTCAGAACCCCCGCAGGGCGGGGAGGGCCGCAAGGCCGCGAGCAGACCGGTGCCGGTTCCGCCGCCGCCAGCGGCGAGCGCCAAGCCGCCGCGTAGCCCACGCGCCGCGCTCGAGCCGGAGCGCGTGCCGTTGCCCAACCGGCGCTCGCAGCGGGTGCGTCATCCGCTGGTGGTCGCCGGCAACGCTATCTTCACGACGCTGGTGCTGATCGCGGTGGTTCTCGGCGGCGCGCTCTATGTCGGCCGCCAGCGCTTCGAGGCGCCGGGGCCGCTGACCGCCGACAAGGTGGTCAATATTCCGCGCGGCCTGGGCATCCGCGACATCGCCGATCTGCTGCAGCGCGAGGGCGTGATCGACCAGCCCTTTGTGTTCATCGGCGGGGTGCTGGTGCTCAAGGCGCGCGGCGACCTCAAGAGCGGCGAATACCAGTTCACCAAGGGCGCGAGCCTCGCCGACGTGGTCACCACCATCGTCGAGAACAAAGTGGTGCAGCATACGCTGACCATTCCCGAGGGGCTGACCTCCGAGCAGATCGTCGCCAAGCTTCTGGAGACCGATGTGCTCGCCGGCCAGATCAAGGAAATTCCGCGCGAAGGCACGCTGCTGCCGGAGACCTACAAGTTCACCCGCGGCATGACGCGCGAGCAAATCATCCAGCGCATGCAGCAGGCGCACCGGCATCTGTTGCAGGAGGTCTGGGAGCACCGCATGCCGGACCTGCCGATCAAGACGCCGGAGCAATTGGTTATCCTGGCGTCGATCGTCGAAAAGGAGACCGGCAAGGCGGACGAGCGCTCGCGCGTCGCCGCGGTGTTCGTCAATCGGCTGAAGAACAAGATGAAGCTGCAGTCCGATCCGACCATCATCTACGGGCTGACCGGCGGCAAGGGCTCGCTCGGGCGCCCGATCATGAAAAGCGAGATCGAGCAGCCGACGCCCTACAATACCTATGTGATCGACGGCCTGCCGCCGGGCCCGATCGCCAATCCGGGCCGCGCCTCGCTGGAAGCCGCGGCCAATCCGGCGCGTACCAAGGACCTCTATTTCGTCGCCGATGGAAACGGCGGCCACCTGTTCTCGGAGACCTACGATCAGCACCAGAAGAACGTGACGCGCCTGCGTGCGATCGAAAAGAATACCGCGACCCCCGACCCGGCGCCGCCGAAGCCGTAGACGGCGCGCCGGCCGCCCTTGTGAGCGATAAGCGCCGCCGCTAAGGTCGCCGCGACTTTCACAGCGTCAACAACAACGAGATCGAACCGATGGCCTTGTCGAGCATGACGGGTTTCGCTCGCGGCCATGGCGTCGCCGGCACCTATGCCTGGAGCTGGGAGATCAAATCGGTCAACGCCAAGGGCCTCGATCTGCGGCTGCGGCTGCCGCCGGGCTGGGACGCGATCGAAGTTCCGGCGCGCACGCGCGCGACCGAGAAGCTCGCGCGCGGCACGGCTTACGCCAATCTCACCGTCGTGCGCAAAGGCGTAGCGCCCACCGTCAAGCTCAACGAGCCGGTGCTCAATGCCGTCCTGGCGACGCTCAATGGCCTGCGCGGCAAGGTCGAAGCCGCGCCGCCGCGGCTCGACGGCATCCTCGCGCTCAAGGGCGTGATTGAGGTGACCGAAGAGGATGAAAGCGAGGAGGAGCGCCGCGCCGCCGAGGCGGCGATCGTGCAGGGCTTCGACCAGACGCTCGCCGATCTGATCGCCATGCGGCAACAGGAGGGGGCAACGCTCGGCCGCCTGCTGACGACGCGGCTCGACGAGATCGCCGCGCTGGCCGCGCGCGCGGAAGCGGCGCCCGGGCGCAAGCCGGAAGCGGTGCGCGCCCGGCTCGCCGAGCAGGTGGCGACGCTTCTGTCCGCGTCGCAGCGCTTCGACAGCGACCGCCTCTACCAGGAAGCGATCATGCTCGCCAGCAAGGCCGACATCCGCGAGGAGCTCGACCGGCTCGCCTCCCATGTCGCGCAGGCGCAGAAGCTGATCGCCGGCGGCGGGCCGATCGGCCGCCGCCTCGACTTCCTGGCGCAGGAACTCAACCGCGAATCGAATACGCTCACCGCCAAGGCCAACGACGCCGACCTCACCAATATCGGTCTGGAGCTGAAAAGCGTGGTCGAGCAGTTCCGCGAGCAGGTGCAGAACCTGGAATGAGCGAGACAAACGACATAACCCGCCGTGGCATCATGCTGGTGCTGTCTTCGCCGTCGGGCGCCGGCAAGACGACGCTGACGCGCAATCTGCTGGAGCAGGAGGACAACGTCTCGCTGTCCGTCTCCGTCACCACGCGCGCGCGGCGGCCGAGCGAAATCGAAGGCGTGCATTATCACTTCGTCAGCAAGCGGCATTTCGAGGCGATGCGCGACGGCGGCGAATTGCTGGAATGGGCCGAAGTGCACGGCAATTATTACGGCACGCCGCGCGAGCCGGTGGACAAGGCGCTTGCCGCCGGGCGCGACGTCCTGTTCGACATCGATTGGCAGGGTACGCGGCAATTGCTCGACAAGATGCGCGACGACGTGGTGACCGTGTTCGTGCTGCCGCCGTCGGCCGACGAGCTTAAATCGCGGCTGGAGCGCCGGGCCGAAGACAGCGGCGCCATCATCGCGCAGCGGCTGCGCAACGCCGTCGAAGAGATTTCGCACTGGCGCGAATACGACTACATTCTGGTCAACCGCGACCTCGATAAGAGCTTCATGCGCGTGCGCGCAATCCTCACCGCGGAACGGTTGAAGCGCGTGAAGACGCTCGATTTGGAAAGCTTCGCCGACCGGCTGCTGGCGGACCTGAAGAAACTCGGCGCCTAGCGCGTTACGCCATTCGCCGGTTGACTTCGCGACGGTGCCGGCGACACATTGCCGCGTCGGAAGGGGGCGCGCCTTTTGAACGGGACGTCATCAATGCCCGGTAACGGCCTCGTGGCTTGGCCAAGCCGCGTTTCCGCGCGCGAAACGCTTGACCGGCTGCTGAAGGCGCTCGCCGCACGACAGATCACCGTATTTGCCCGTATCGATCACGCTGCAGGCGCGGCCTCGGTCGGATTGGCGTTGCGTCCGACCGACGTGGTGATTTTCGGCAATCCCAAGGGCGGCACGGCTTTGATGCAGGACCATCAGTCGGTCGGCATCGACCTTCCGCTCAAGGCGCTGGTCTTCGAAGACGCCGACGGCAAAGCCTGGCTCGCCCACAACGATCCGGCCTGGATCGCCCAACGCCATGGCCTCGGCAGCGCAAGCGCGGCGGCGGTGAAAGCGATGACGGCGCTGCTGGACTCGATTGCGAAGGCGACCGTGGCGTAATTCATCCGACTGTCACAAATTGTGTGCGGCGGGACTGAAGCGTTCAGCATTGTCAGGATCGTGTAGTTTTTTCCGCTCGTCATCTTTGCGTTGACGCACGTCAATGCGTTTTCTCCTTGTCTTTCGCTATTTTTGGCGCGGACACCACAGGGAGTGACACAATGGCAACCATCAAACACATCTTGTCACGCGCCGAGATTCCCCCAGGCGAAAATTATGTGTTGGTCACCTATGGCGAGAAGAGCGAGCAACAAAGAGATCCTCTCGGCCTAACCATTACGGTGCCGCACGGAACGTCGATGGCCATGAGCGACCTTTCGTTCACGGCTGCGCTCCATTCCGCCAAGGAAATCGCCAGACGGGAGAATATTTCGACCGTGTACGCGTGCAAATAGAGTGCCGAGTTTGTCGAGTATGGTCGGCGCGCTGCAGCCACCGACCGATAGAGGCTGCGGCCACGGGCAACGGCCGAAGCGGCGTGCAAGTCTGCAGATCGCGAAGCATCCGGCTTTGCAGAAAGGAGACGACAATGCGCCCCACGGACCCAACGAGCGAGCATTTCAGCCAAGCTGAAAAACTGCGTCAGCTTCGGCTGCAGCTGGCACAAACGACCGATGAGCCAAAGCGGCACATCATCATGCGGCAGATCGAGGAATTGGAAGAGGGCTTCAAGGAGCAATTGAAGCATTAACGCCGATCAAGCAGGCAAACGTCTCTACGGCGGCCCGCGTGCGCAGTGTCACAAGCGGTGGCGCGCGCGGACTTTCCCTGCAGAGAGGCGGGTTATTCGCCGGATTCTAAGCGTCTTATCCCGGCTCCCGTCAGCGCAAGCGCGCTAACGTCGCCGGAATGACGCACCACTTCACGGACATACCCGGCCGCAATCAGGCGGTCTCGGTGCGCAGCCGGGATCGTGCGCTGCATCGGTCTATTGCCGACTTCTTTCAAAGAAGCAAACTCCGCGCCGGTCAGCGCGGCCTTGCGTCGGGACAAAGATCGCAATTGGGCGCGCAATTTGGCCATGGCATGGAATATTTGCCGGATGGGTTTGTCATAATCAACCCTCCCGGCCACGGCTTAGTTAAACCGTGTCGCATTACGCCGTCAGCACCACGCGGCCGACGATTTTTCCGGCGCGCAAGTCGTCGAGCGTCGCCGAAGCCTGGTCAAGCGGCCGCTCGGCGATGGGCGGCGGTGCGATGTTTTTTGCGCGCACCAGATCGATCAGCTCACGCGCTTCGGCGAGCGTGCCGGTCTGGATGCCCTCGACTGCCATGGCCTTGAGCGAGAACATGGCGACCGCGGTCGACCAGCCGCCGCCGAGCAGGCCGGTGATCACCACCTTGCCGCCTTTGGCCAGCGTGCCGGTGGCGAAATTCAACGATTTGTCGGAGCCGACGAAGTCGACCGCCGCATAGATGCCGCCGCTCCCCTTCAATATTTCTTTGCGCGCGCCCGGATCTGATGGATCAAACGCTGCTTTCGCGCCGGCCGCGAGCGCCGCCTCACGCTTCTTGGCGTCGATATCGGCGACAAAAGGCGCGCCATACATCGCCTTGGTGAGCGCGAGCCCCATCATGCCGACGCCGCCCATGCCGACGAGCAGGAGCGGCGCGCGCGGAGCGCGGTCGGCGAGCCGCCTGAGCGCGGCATAGGCGGTGAGGCCGGAGCACATGAGCGCGCCGGCGTAAGAGGCAGACAGCGGCGTGGTGTCGATCAGATAGCGCCGGTGCGGAATCAGCACATGCGTGGCATAGCCGCCGTCGACCGTGATGCCGAGATGACGCGGCGCAGTGCAGATGTTTTCGTCGCCCACTTTGCAGGCCGGGCACTGGCCGCAGCCGATCCAAGGATAGACCGCGCCCTTCGTGCCCGGCGCGATGCCGGCGTCCGGCCCAGCGGCTTCGACGACGCCGGCGATCTCGTGGCCGAGCGTGAAGGGCAGTGTGCGCCCCGCGCGCACGTCGAGCTGCTTGCCGTCGCCGAGGGCGAAATAGCCGTCCTGCATGTGCAGGTCGGAATGGCAGACGCCGCAGCGCGAAATGCGCACCAGCACTTCCATTCCTTGCGGCTGGGGCGCGTCCACCACGGTCTCGCACAGCGGCGCACCATAGGCGGTAAGGGATTGGCGGTGCATTTGCATCGGTCGAGCATTACACGCGGGGTCGGACCTGCCCAGCGAAAATATTGGCGAGCGCGACGAAGCCCTCGACCGGAATCTCCTCGGCCCGCGCGGTTGGTTCGATGCCCGCGGCCGCAAGCAGCGCCGGCGCATCGGCGCCGAGCGATTTGAGGCTCTGGCGCAGCATTTTACGGCGCTGGCCGAAGGCCGCTTCGGTAACCTTCTGCAAAGCGCCGGCATCGCAGGCGAGCGGCGCCGCGCGCGGGCTGAGCCGCACGACCGACGACGTCACCTTGGGCGGCGGCACGAAAGCCGACGGTGCCACGTCGAACAGAATCTTGGTTTCACAGCGCCAGTTCGCCAGCACCGCCATCCGGCCGTAGGACTTGCTGCCGGGGGCGGCGGTAATGCGCTCGGCCACCTCACGCTGAAACATCAGCACCAGCATGTCGAACCAGGGCGGCCAAGGTCCGGTCAGCCAGCCGATCAGCAGCGCGGTTGCGATATTGTAGGGCAGGTTGGCGATCACGCGCGCGCGCTCATGGCCGATCTCGTCGCGCGCATCGAATTCCAAGGCATCGCCCGGCACGATGGTGAGGCGGCCCGGATAGCGCGCGCCGATCTCCTCCAGCGCCGCGATGGCGCGGTCGTCGCGCTCGATGGCGATGACGCGCCTGGCGCCTTCCGCCAGCAGCGCGCGTGTCAGCCCGCCCGGGCCGGGGCCGACCTCGACCACGGTGGCACCGTCCAGCGGACCGCCGGCGCGCGCGATGCGGGCGGTCAGATTGAGGTCGAGCAGGAAATTCTGGCCGAGGGATTTTTTGGCCGACAGGCCGTGCCGGCGGATCACCTCACGCAACGGCGGCAGGTCGTCGATCTGCGCCATGAATTATTTGGCCGGCACCAGAGCCGGGGCATTCGCGAAAAGCCGTGCGGCGAGCGCGAGCGCCGCCACCAGACTCGACGGATCGCCACGGCCGGTTCCGGCGATATCGAAGGCGGTGCCGTGATCGGGCGAGGTGCGCACGAAGGGCAGGCCAAGCGTCACGTTGACCGCATTATCGAAGGCGAGCGTCTTGATCGGGATCAGCGCCTGGTCGTGATACATGCACAGCGCGACGTCGTAGTTCGCGCGCGCGCGTGCGTGAAACAGCGTGTCGGCCGGCAGCGGTCCGATGGCGTCGATGCCCTCCGCGCGCAATTGCTGGACGGCCGGCGCCACGATGACGCGGTCCTCCTCGCCGAGCGCGCCTTCCTCGCCCGCATGCGGATTGAGGCCGGCGACCGCAAGGCGCGGGCGCGCGATGCCGAAACGGGCGTGAAGATCGCGGGCGACAATGCGTCCGGTCTCGACGATGAGCGGAGCGGTGAGCGTCGAGACGACCTCGCGCAAGGGCAGATGGATGGTCACCGGAACGACGGCGAGCTCGGCGGACCACAGCATCATCACGGGATGCGCGGCTTTTCCCGTCGCTTCGGCGGCGAGCTTGGCGAGAAATTCGGTATGGCCCGGCTCGGCGAAACCGGAGCGGTAAAGCACGTTCTTGGCGACCGGATTGGTGACCACCGCACCGGCGCGGCCGGACAGCACGTCGGCGACGGCGCGGCGGATCGAGGCAATCGCCGCCGGCGCGCTCGCAGCATCGGGCTTGCCGGGGGTGGCGGTGACGGCCAAGTCGAGCGGCACAACGGGCAATGCGCGCGCGAAAGCGGCGGCAGCTTCGGCCGGTGTGACGGCAGCGAGCGGCACGTCGAGGCCGAGGAGGCGCGCGCGGCGGCCGAGAAAATCCACATCGCCGATCAGATAGAAAGGCGGCAGGTTGAGCTCGTTTCGGCGCTGCCAAACGGCGAGCGTCAGATCGGGCCCGATGCCGGCCGGCTCGCCCAGGGTCAACGCCAGCGGAGGCCGGGCGCGCGCGCTCATTTGTATTCGATCATCGCCTGCTTGCGGATCTCGTCGAGGAACCGCTTGGATTCGACATCGTAGCGCTGGGCGAACAGCTGCTGGCGCACCTCGCGCTTGAGCGGCGAGTCGGTCTTGCTTTCCTTCTTGTCGCACAGCGCGAACATTTGCAGGCCCTGTGCGGTCGGCTCCGGTGCGGTCAGGTGGCCGAGCGGGATGCTGGCGAGCACGGTTCGCAGCTGTTCCGGGAGGTCGCCGGAGCTGCGCGTGATCGGCTCACGCACCGCGACGTCGCGCAGCGCGCGAACAAACGGCAGGCCCTCCTTGCACGAGGCGAAGCGGCCGCGCAGCGCCTCCGCATCGCGGCGTTTGGCCTCGATTACTGCCGGGCTCGAATTCGGCGGCAACAGGACCATGATCGGATAGAGTGTGTAGATATAGCCGATCTCATCGGCGTCGCCAGCGTTGCGCGAGCGCAGCGCATTGGCGATGTCGGAATCGCCGACCTGCAGCGAGGAGCTGAACTTGCCCCGCACCAGTTGGGTCCAGGTCAACTCGGCGCGCAGGCGCGCTTTGATCGTTCCGGGTGCGATGCCGGAGCGCTCAATCATCTGCGAAAACTGCTGCGGCGTCAGATGCTGCGCTTTGGCCATGTTGTTATAGGACTCGTCGACCTCCGTGTCGCTGATCTCGAAGCCATAGCTTTTGGCCTTGGCGATCTTGATGCGGTCGTCGATCAGGTCCTGGATGACTTCCTGGCGCGACGGCGGCTTGTGGGTCGAGGTCGCTATCAGCTTGGTGCGCTGCTCGATGTCGTAAACCGTGATCGGCGAGCCGTTGGCGACCACCACGACTTGCGCGCGCGCGGCCGCCGGCACCATGACGGCAGCGGCGAACAACGCGGCGGCGAGCCCGGCGCGGACAGAAGCAAACCTCACGCTCATCCTCGGCATCGCGATATCCATTGTAGCAGGCGGGAGCCGGCGGTCCGATGCGTCATCCGCGGTTGCCGTCAGTGCGAATTCGCATTCGGGCCGACGTTCTGGCTCACCGATGTATCGCCGAGCGTACGCAGACTCAACTGCACCATGATCGTATTGTTAAGTTGCGGCGAGCCGGTCCCGTAGGCGTAGTTAGTCATATAATTCAGGCCCAAAATTAGGCAATCGTTGACGTAGGCGATGCCGATCGAATCCTGGGCGATCTGGTTGGTTTCCAGGTCGAAGGTCACCGAGCCGCGCACCAGCCAGTTGGCGTCGAGCTTGACCGAGCCGCTGGCGAGCACGCCCTGGCGGCGGGTCAGGAAGCCGATATCGGGCTGGGCCGCATAATCGCCGTAGAGCAGGGAGACCGTCCAGCGGTCGAAGTTCGCGGCGGCTTCGACCTCGGTCCGCTTGACGTCGAAGGTGTCGTTGTCGAAGCGGAAGCGCGTGGTGAACTTGTAGGTCGCATTCGGCTGGAACGACGCACGCGCCACGTAGTCGGACCGCGTGGTGTCCAACCCGCTGTCGAGGCCGACGTTGGAGATACTGCTCTGCGAGAACGAATTATCCCATAGGCTATAGGACTGGCCGAACAGCGCGTTGAAGGCACCGCCCTGGTTGAATTGCGCGGTATAGGTGACGCCGTAGTTGGCGCGCCCGCCGCCCTCGACGCGGTCGTAGCCGGAGAACTTGTCGACCTTGAACAGGTTGGTGTCGTCGAAGATCAGGCTCTGCGCATCCTCATTCGGCCACTTGCCGACCTGCGGCTCATTCGGCCGGGCGATGATCTGCGCGATCGGCTCGATGGTCTGCGTGCCCCAGGACTGCACGCTGATGAACGGATAGCGATATTCCAGGCCGACCGTCGGCATCGCGCGCATCAGATTGCTATCGCCGGTGGCGATGTAATTGGACACGCCCGGATCGTTGTCGATCTGCATGGAGCCGGCGTCGGCGCGCAGCGACGCGAACGGCGTGAACTGCTGGCCAAGAGAGTCGGTGAATGTGCGGCGCCAATGGGCTTCCGCGGTGAAGCGGCTGTAGGTGCCGGGAATGCCGCGCA
>DATJVE010000187.1:0-5949 GCA_035501975.1 Pseudolabrys sp. | reverse complement strand
GCCCGGCTGCGCCAGCACGGTGACCGCCGGTCCGCCGATCGACGCGCCGGGCCAGATCGGCCGCAGGTAGGGTTTCATCAGCCCGGAGCGGCCGAGCGCCTCATGCGCGGTGGCGACGCCGACGGCGCCGAGCGTGCCGATGGCGTTGGGATCGGCGCGTTTGATGTTGCGGACGACGACGGGTTTCATGAATGTGCTCCTACTTCAATTCCAACTCGACCGTCGGGAACAGCCGCTGATAGGCCTCGCCATAGGTCATCGGCACGCCGGTGTTGCGCGAGCCCTGGATGCCGCGGTTGAGCGCGACCCGCTCGTAATAGGCCCACAGGTGCTTCTGCGCGGCGAGAATCTGGAAGGCGTTGTATTTCACCTCCCACACCTCGTCGATCTTGAGAATAAGGTTGGGCTTGTAGTTGCACATTTCCGGCTGGTGCGGCTCGAACAGGAACATCGGCGGCGCCGAGTATTTGTACAGCGCGCCCGGCTTGTGGCCCATGGCCTGTGCCACCACGCGGGTTTCCTGCGCGAAATGCGCGGCGTTGGGATGATCGAAATTGTACGGGTCCTCCAGCGCGTGGGTGAGCACGAAGGCCGGATTGGTCTCGCGGTAGATGTCGACCATGCGGTCGAAGTGCTGCTCGTTGAGCTTGAGCGGGTAGTCGCCGCAATCGAAGAACTCGATCTCGGCGCCGAGCAGGCTGGCGGCGCGCTCGGCCTCGTCCTTGCGTCCGGCCTTGACCTTGTCCAGCGTGGCGCCCGGCTCTTTCCAGGCGAACTGGCTCTCGCCGCGCTCGCCGAAGGACATGCAGACGATTTTCACCTTGTAGCCGCGCTTGGCGTGCAGCGCGATGGCGCCGCCCGCCCGCCAGACGAAATCGCCCGGATGGGCGGTGATGACGAGCCCGGTCTTCTGCTCCGGCATGGACGTGACAACTCCCTTTTCCGCGGCCGCTCTTTAAACTAGCAATAGGCCAGACCGGTCAAGGCTTTGCGCCGTGCCGGATGCCGCATTGCGAAGAAAAGAAATTGCCATGCCCGACATGACCAGGCTGCGCATCGCCATCGGCGACTATCCGCACACGCTGCCCTTGAAGCGCGGGGAAATCACATCCTCTTGGCTAAAGCTCGACTTCGTCGAGGTCAAGCCGATGCACAAGGCGTTCAAGCCGATGGTGCGCGAGCACGCTTACGACGCGAGTGAGATGGCGCTGGTCACCTATCTGCAGGCGAAGGCGCACAACAAGGGGCTCAAGCTGTTGCCCGCCGCCATGCTCGCGCGCTTCCAGCATGGCTGCATGCTGTACAACGCCGCGCGCGGCAAGCTGGAGCCGGCCGATCTGCCGGGCTGCCGCGTCGGCGTGCGCGCCTACAGCCAGACCACCGGCGCTTGGCTGCGCGGCATTCTGCAAAGCGACTACGCCGCCGATCTTTCCCGCGTGCAGTGGGTGACCTTCGAGGATGGGCATGTGGCGGAGGCGAAGGATCCCTCCGACGTCATCCGCGCCGCGGCCGGCAAGGACATGACCACGATGCTGATCGACGGCGAGCTCGATGCCGCGATCTACGGCGCCGATTTGCCGGCCGACCCGCGCCTGCAGAGCGTCATCCCCGAGCCGGAGACGGCGGCGCGCGCCTGGTACGGCCAGCACCATCTGGTGCCGGTCAATCACATGGTGGTGGTGACCGAGGCCCTGGCGCGGGGAAAGCCGCAGGCGGTCGCCGAGCTCTATCGGATGCTGGAAGCGGGCAGGGCGGCGGTCCGCCGCCCGGGCGAGATCGACATGGCGCCGTTCGGCAAGCTGGCCAACCGCGCCGGTCTTGAGCTGCTGATGACGTACGCCGTGCAGCAGCACCTGATTCCCCGCCGAATGGCCCTCGATGAGTTGTAAGTGCGGATTTGCGGCCCGTTCAAGTCGGGCGAAGACGCTGTTGCCATAAGCTGAGGGTGAAACAAATTGGCGGCTGCTGAGAGCATCAAAAAGCCATAACGGGCGGACCGTCGTCCGCCCGTCACAAGCTCTCGGATCCATATGCGGCGCGCGAACCGAAGCTCGCGGCAGCCGTACCCAGTTACTGAGAGCCCGGACCGGCAGCCATGGACCACAAACGCCGTTGCCAGCATTCACGTCCCATGCCCGCTCCGGTCATGGCGGTCATCCCTGTTCGGCGTGAGCCGAAGATGGCTGACCTGTTCCAAAGCCTATCCGGGTAGGTGGCGCTGGCAAGGGTCTAAAATCGGCAGTTGATAACGTTGGGGATGAAATATGGCGGTCACAATGAGGCGCACGGCCGAGGCCGACATGTTCCGGCCCAACGGCGATGGCGCAGCCTCACTTGGTATTCTAGAACTCTCCCGGGAAAAAACGAGAGGAAACGTCCGTGATCTACGTCATTGCCGAGTTGCGCGTGAAGCCGGGCACCGCCGACAAGGCCATGGCCGCGGCGCGCGCCTGCGTCGCCGAAACCGTCAAGGAAGACGGCTGCATCAGCTACGACATGCACCGGAGCGTCACCGATCCGTCGCGCCTGGTGCTGGTCGAGCGCTGGGCAACGCACGAGGCGCTCAAGCGCCACTTCGAGACGCCGCATTTCAAGGCCTGGCGCGCCGCCGGCCCGGAATTCGTCGCCGAGCGCAAGGTCGAAGTCGTCACGCCGGAGAAAATCGACCGGCCGTGAGCCACACATGAGCAAGCCGTGAGCCACACATGAGCAAGACGTCCGCCCGCGACCGTCTCGAAGCCGCGCTGTCGCGCATCGCCGATCCGAACGGCGAGGGCGCGCGCGCCTGCCTCACCGTCTACGCTCAAGCCGCGCGCGACGCCGCCGACGCCGCCGATGCGCGCGCCAAGGCCGGCCTCTCGCTCGGGCCGCTCGACGGCGCCATCGTCACCATCAAGGATCTGTTCGACGTGGCCGGCGAGGTCACGCGCGCCGGCTCGAAAGTCGTCGCCGAAGAGGGCAAGCCGGCGCCCGCTGATGCGCCGCCGGTCCAGCACTTGCGCGCGGGCGGTGCGGTCATCGCCGCCAAAACCAACATGACCGAATTCGCCTTTTCCGGCGTCGGCATGAACCCGCATTACGGCACGCCCGGCAATCCGGCCGACCGGACGCGCATCCCCGGCGGCTCGACCTCGGGCGGCGCGGTCGCTGCCGCCGACGGCTTCTGCGAGATCGCCATCGGCAGCGACACCGGCGGCTCGACCCGCATTCCCGCCGCGTTGTGCGGCCTCGTCGGCTTCAAGCCGAGCCGCCAGCGCATTTCCACCGTCGGCGCCTTCCCGCTGTCGCAAAGCATGGACTCGATCGGCCCGATTGCGCGTTCGGTCGCCGATTGCTTCAAGGCCGACGCGGTAATGGCCGGCAACGATTATGCGCCGCTTGAGCCGGCGCCGCTCGCCAATCTGCGCGTCGGCATCGCGCAAGGCATGGTGCTGGAAAATCTCGACGAGACGGTTGCCAAGCGCTTTCCGCAGGCGATCGACGCCCTGGAAAAGGCCGGCTGCCGCCTGTCCAACGAAAAGCTGCCGCTGATCGACGGCATGGCGCGGGTCAACAGCCGCGGCGGCATCCAGCCGGCGGAGGCCTTCACCGTCAATCGCGACCGGCTCGACCGGCGTGGGGCCGACATCGATCAAAACGTGCGCGCGCGGCTGGAGCGGGCGCGCAATATCAGCGCCACCGACTACATCGCCATGGTCAACGAGCGCGCCGCGCTGATCGCCGAGATGGACGCGCGACTAGCCGATATCGACGTGCTGGCGCTGCCGACCGTGCCGATGGTCGCGCCCACCATGGCGGAAATGGCGCCGCCCGACGTCTTCGCGCGCAAGAACGCCATGCTGCTGCGCAACACGTCGATCTGGAATTTCTTCGATTGCTGCGCCATTTCGCTGCCGCTGCCGCGCCAGGGCGGCCTGCCCACCGGCCTGATGCTGGTCGTGGGCAACGGCCACGACCGCCGCCTGTTCCGCATCGCCGCGGCGGTGGAGCGCCTGTTCGCCGCCTGAAATGCGGTACCCCGTTGCGCCGGTTTCTGCGCCTGTCAAAGCTGCTAAAACTCGGGCATCATCGACAACAAGGCCAGTGCTGGGTCAGGAGAGGCTGCCATGAAACGCAAATCGACACCGCAAGCGGCGCGCGTCAGCCGCCGCACCTTCACCGCCGCGCTCGGCGCCGCCGGACTGATGGCCGGCACCGCGCCGTTCAATATCGTGCGCGCCGCTGCCGGCCCGCTCAAGGTCGGCGTGCTGCTGCCGCGCTCCGGCTTCGAAGCCGGCATCGGACAAGACTGCCAGCGCGGTGTCGACATTACGGCGGGCGTCCTCAAGGATCTCGGCTTGCCGCCGCTGCAGATCATCAACGCCGATACCGAATCGAGCGTCGATGTCGCGCGCTCGCGTGCCGAAAAGCTGATCGGGGAGGGCGCGCAGCTCCTGGTCGGCGCCTTCGATTCCGGGCAGAGCACGGCCATCGCCCAGGTCGCCGAGCAGAAGGGCATCCCCTTCGTCATCAACATCGCCGCCGCCCCGCCGATTACCGAGCAGGGCTACAAGTTCGTGTTCCGCAACTTCCCGACCGCCCCGATGATTCTGCGCGACGCCTTCATCGACCAACTGGAAGTATTCGAGCTCGTCGGCGCGGCGCCGAAGACGGCGGTGTTCATGCACGTCAACGACACCTTCGGCACCGCGATGTCGAAAGGCATCGGCGCGGTGATGCCGAAATTCAACATGCCCTACAAGATCGTGCAGGAGATCGCCTACGATCCGGCCGCGCGCGACCTGTCGGTCGAAATCTCCAAGGCCAAGGCGACCGGCGCCGACGTGCTGCTGTGCGTCAGCCGGCTCAACGACGCCATCCTGCTCACCCGCGAAATGGTCAAGCAGCGCTGGACGCCGATGGCGATCATGAGCATGGGCCCCGGCTGGTACGAGGACCAGTATCTCAAGACGCTGAGCAAATTGTCCGACGGGCCGCTGAGTTTCGCGCCCTGGTACGATCCGAACAAGAAGCTGTCGAAGCAGCTCGATGCCGCGCTCGCCAAGGCCCATCCGGGCGTCAATCTCAACACCAACCACGTCTATACCTTCGAGGCGCTGCTGATCGCCTCCGACGCCTACAAGCGCGCCGACTCCGCCGATCCCAAGGCGCTCGCCGACGCCATCCGCAAGACCGACATCAAGGACAATGTGAGCATCGGTCCCGGCATCCAGTTCGACGCCAAAGGCCAGAACGACAAGATCAAAGGCGGCGGCATCCAGAACCGCGGCGGCAAGCTGATTACCGTCGCGCCCAAGGAAGCGGCCAATGGCAAGCCGGATTGGCCGCTTACGCCCTACACCAAGCGCGGCTGACGCGTTCGACTGCCCGACCCTGTCATGGCCGGGCTGCTCACCCGCAAGTCGGCTTTACCCGACTTGCGGCACTGATATGGAGTGGCGCAACTCTGGCGGGCCGGAGTTGCGCGCGCCATCCCGCTTAGGTAGGCAACCCCTTGCGTCCCTAAGTGAGATCGCCGGGCCAAGCCCGGCGATGACAATGGAAAGCGCTCACCTTTGCCCTTCGATGTCTATCTCAATGTGGCCGTCGGCGGGGTGCTGACCGGCCTGGTCTACGGGCTGATGGCGCTCGGCCTGTCGGTGATCTTCGGCGTGGTGCGCGTGGTCAATTTCGCCCATGGCGAGATGATGACCATCGCCATGTATATCGCGGTCGTTCTATTTACCGCCTTCCACCTCGATCCGCTGGTGATGCTGGTGCCGATCGCCGCGGTGCTGTTCACCTTCGGCTATGTGCTGCAAGTGCGCTTGATCAACCCCTTCATCACCCGGCCCGAGCACAGCCAGTTCCTGCTGCTGGTCGCGGTCGGGATCATCATCGTCAACCTGCTGCTGATCGCCTTCGGCCCGGACGCGCAGACGGTGCAAGCGTCCTATGCCAATGACAGCT
>DATJVE010000186.1:0-6835 GCA_035501975.1 Pseudolabrys sp. | reverse complement strand
CTGACCGATCCGCAGGCGATCAACAAGCGGCTCGATGCGGTGGCAAGTTTCGTCGAGGACATTGCCGCGCGCGCCGATACCCGCTCACGATTGCAAGCGGCGCCCGATCTCGCCCGCGCGCTCGCCCGCCTCGCCGTCGGCCGCGGCGGACCGCGCGACCTTGCCGCCATCCGCGACGGCATCTTGGCCGCCGCCGAGCTCGCCCGCGCACTTGGCTCGCTTAAAGCAACGCCGGAGGACATCGCCGAGGCTGTGCGCTCGTGCCAGCGCCCGGACGGCATGCTGGCGGCGGAATTGTCCGCCGCGCTCGCCGCCGAACTGCCCGGCTTCAAGCGCGACGGCGGCTTCGTGCGCGAAGGCTACGACGCCGCGCTCGACGAGACGCGCGCGCTGCGCGACGAATCGCGGCGCGTCGTCGCCGCGCTGCAGGCGCGCTACGCCGACGAAACCGGCGTGCGCGGTCTCAAGATCCGCCACAACAACGTGCTCGGCTATTTCGTCGAGGTCACTGCCCAGCACGGCGACAAGCTTCTGGCGGCGCCGCTCAACGCCATCTTCATCCATCGCCAGACGCTTGCCGGCCAGGTGCGCTTCACCACCACCGAGCTCGGCGAGTTGGAAGCCAAGATCGCCAGCGCCGCCGACCGCGCGCTGGGCCTCGAACTCGACATCTTCGAGCGGCTCGCCGCCGCGGTGATCGCACAAAGCGCGCCAATCAAGGATTGCGCCGAGGCGCTCGCCCGCCTCGACGTAGCCAGCGCACTGGCCCAACTCGCCGCCGAGCGCGACTACGCGCGCCCGCAGGTCGACGGCAGCCACGATTTTGTCATCGAAGGCGGCCGCCATCCGGTGGTGGAACAGGCGCTGGCGCGCGACGGCACGCCCTTCGTCGCCAACGATTGCGATCTTTCGCCGCCGCCCCGTCCCTTCCCGTCCCCGCAAGCGGGAGAGGAAAGGGAGGGGGGTGGCCGCATCTGGCTGATGACCGGCCCGAACATGGCGGGCAAATCCACCTTCCTGCGGCAGAACGCGCTGATTGCGATCCTGGCGCAGATGGGCTCCTTCGTGCCCGCCAAGAGTGCGCAGATCGGCGTCGTCGACCGGCTGTTCTCGCGTGTCGGCGCCGCCGACGATCTCGCGCGCGGCCGTTCGACCTTCATGGTCGAGATGGTGGAGACGGCGGCCATCCTCAATCAGGCGGGCAGCGGCTCGTTGGTGATTCTCGACGAGATCGGCCGCGGCACCGCGACCTTCGACGGCTTGTCGATCGCCTGGGCGACGGTCGAGCATTTGCACGACGTGAATAAATGCCGCGCGTTGTTCGCCACGCATTTCCACGAATTGACAGCGCTATCCGCGCGTCTTGCCCGTCTGCACAACGCCACGGTCCGGGTGAAGGAATGGCACGGCGACGTGGTGTTCCTGCACGAGGTGGTGGCGGGCGCCGCCGACCGCTCCTATGGCATCCAGGTGGCGCAGCTTGCCGGCCTGCCGGCAAGCGTGATCGAGCGCGCCAAAGTGGTGCTGGCGAAGCTCGAGCAAGAGGATCGCGCCGCACCCAAGGGCTTCGAGGACCTGCCGCTGTTCGCCGCGCCCTACAAGCCGTCGCAACCGGCGCAGGACGATGCCTATTTGCGGCTGATCGCGGCCCTCGCCGCGCTCAACCCGGACGAGATGTCGCCGCGCGAGGCGATGGAGGCGCTTTATGCGCTGAAGGCCAAGCTGTCGGCGACGGGCAAGGCGTGACGCCTCACGCGGTCCGCCGCTGCCGCAACAGCCACAACATCGCGTTCCAGCTGATGCCGGTGCTCAGGCCGAGCGCATAGGACCACCAGACGCCGACCGGCTCCGCCAGCAGATGCACGACCAGGAGGCCGAGGCCGAGTCCGATCAGAGGCGTGAGCACGTGGCCGGCGACGCTCGCCGTCGCCGGACCGCCGATGCGCGGGTGCAAGATGACAAAGAACGAGCCCATCGCCACCGGAAAGAAAGCGAACACACCGGAAAAATAGGAGCCGATGGAGCTAGAAGCGGCTGTGACAATAAGCACGCACAGCGTCACCACGCCGGCGCGCCAGGCAAGGTCGCGCGCGGTCAGCGTCACGCGCTTGACCGCGCCCTCGGCGCGGAAGCGGCTGCCGGCAAAAATGGCGATCGGATAGACAAGGGCATTGAGCAACGCGGCGGTCGTCGCATTCCAACCCACCAGCCGCGAGGCGAAGGCGGCGGCGAGCCAGACCAGGAAAGCCGCGCCGAGGCTCACTGCCAGCGAGCGCCGCTGCGCCAGCGCGGCATAGGTCAGTGCAAAGACCGCGCAGGCAGCGTTGGCGACCATGCTTCCGACGGCGCTCTGCGCGATGAAGGCGGGCGGATGTTCCCAGGCGAGGATGATCATGGCGGCGCCGCCCGCCGTCGGCAGCGAGGCGATCAGCGCGCCGACAAAGGGTCCCGAGCGCTCGACCACGACGGAGGCCGCCACCACGATGCTCGCGGTCATCGCGATCTTCAGCAAGAGGGCGGTTAGAAACAGCGATTCGGGCGCCATGGTCACTTCGCCATAGCGCGCTGGCGCAAGAGGAACAGCAACAGATTACAGCTCATCGATACCGCGAGAGTGAGCGTCAGCGCCAGCGCCGAGCCGAGGCGGTCCGCGGTGAGATTGAGCACGATCACCGCAATGGCGAAGCCGCCGAGCCCGATGACCGCATTGGCCATCACCGCCGCGGTCGCAGGCCCGCCGACACGATGATGCAGAATAATCATGATGCTGGTGAGCACGATCGGGAACACCGCCAGATTGCCGCTCGCCGTCGGCCCGATGCGGAAGCTCAAGGTCACCACCGTCCCGACCAGGAGCGCCACCATCCCCGCGCGCAGCACGAGATCGTACCAGCGCGTGCGCACCCGCGGCATTGGCGCGTGGCGCAGCGGCGCCGACAGCCAGAAGGCGACGGTGATGATGAACACGTTGAGCAGGATCGCGGTGAACAATGTCCAGTGAACCAGACCGCTCGCCCAGATCAATGCGGCCCAGGCGGCGAAGGCGCCACCGAGACTGATGACGAGGCTGCGCTTCTGCGCCAATAGCGCATAAGTCAGCGCGAAGACGACGTTGAACGAATTGGTCACCAGGCTCCCGAGCGCGCTTTGCGCGATGAAATGCGCATCGTGATCGAGCGCGAGAAAAATGTAGACCGGCCCGGCGCTGATCGGCAGCGTCGCCACCAGCCCGCCGATGAGCGGGCCGGCGCGCTCGGCGGTGACCGTCGCCAGCAGCAGAAACGCCGCGGTGACGGCCATTTTGACGATGAGCGTGAGTGCGAAATAAAGGTCGGGGGACATGTTTCTCTTCTCCCTCCCCCGCACGCGGGGAGAGGCAGCGCTCACACTCTCGCCATCCTCACCTCAACCGGCGGGCCGGTCTTGATGGTCTGGTACACCACACAATAGCGCTCGGTGAGTTTGAGCAGTTGATCGAGTCTGTCCTGGGCTGCGTCGGTGTCGAGATCGAAGCGCAGGCGGATCTCGCGGAAGCCGACCGGGGCATCCTTGGTGACGCCGAGCGTGCCGCGAAAATCGAGCTCGCCTTCCGCCGACACCTTTCCCGACTTGAGCGGAATATCGAGCGCGGTCGCCACCGCCTTCAAAGTAACCCCCGCACAGGCGACCAACGCTTCCAGCAGCATGTCGCCCGAACACAGTTCGAGCCCCGAGCCGCCGGTCGCCGGATGCAGACCGGCGGCGGCGAGCGCGCGGCCGGTCTCCACCTTGCAGGCGATATTGCCGTCGTCGAGCGTGCCCTTGGCGCGCAGCGTGACCACCGCGGCCTGCGGGTCGCCGCGGTAACGCTCCTTGATCGGCGCCTGCAGCGCGCGCAATTCGTTGGCGTCCATGCGTCGCTCCCTGCGTCAAGCGGCCGGCGTCAGCACCACGCGGCCGACGATTTTGCCGGCACGCAATTCGCTGTGCACCGCATTGACATCGTCGAGCGGACGCGTGCTCACCGGCACGTCAGGCAGTCCGGTGCGGCGGACAAGCTCCATCAGCTCGGTCATCTCCGGCACGCTGCCGACATAGGAGCCCTGGATGGTGAGCGCGCGCATCGGGATCGGCGGCAGCGACACCGTGAAGTCGCCGCCGTACAAGCCGACGATGATGTATTTGCCGCCTTTCATCAGGCTGCCGTAGCCGAGTTGCGCCGACTGCGTGGAGCCGACCACGTCGATCACCGCCCAGGCGCCACCATTGGTGAGCTTCTGGATCTGCGCGACCGCGTCGGGCGCCTTGCCGTCGACGACCGCGGCGGCGCCGGCTTTTTTCGCCGCCTCGCGCTTGGCCGGATCAATATCGACGACGATGGCCGAATGCCCGCCCATCTTCTGATGCAAGGCAAGACACATCAGCCCCAACCCGCCGGCGCCAATGATCACCGTCGGCTCGCGCTTGAGCGTCGTCACCTTCTTCAAGGCGCCGAAGGTGGTGACGCCCGAGCAGGCGAGCGGCGCGACGCGCTCCGGCGGCAGGTCGCCGATGTCGAACAGGTAACGCGGATGCGGCACCATCATGTAATCCGCGTACCCGCCGTGGCTGAACACGCCGAGGCTGCGCATGGCGGTGCACAGATTGTCCTCGTTGCGCTGGCAGGGCGCGCATGTGCCGCAGCCGATCCAGGGATCCGCCAGCATGCGGTCGCCGATGTTGACGCCCTTGGCCTCGGGGCCGAAGGCCACCACCTCGCCGACGTTCTCGTGCCCGAGCGTCACCGGCAGCTTCATGCCGCGGTCTTCCAGGCTCATGCGCTTGCCGCCGCCGAGATCGAAATAGCCTTCGGCGAGGTGCAGATCGCTATGGCAGACGCCGGCGGCGAGCACCTTGAGCAGTACCTCGGTGCCGGCCGGCTGCGGCGTCGGCGCCTCGTTGCATTGGAGCGGCTGACCGCAGACGCAGACCTGGAACATTCGCATTGTCGTTTCCTCTCCCAGCTTATTGTCTGTCGTCACCGGGCTTGACCCGGTGACCCTCGCTTAGGGGCGCAGTGCCTAACGAAGCGGGATGGCCGGGACAAGCCCGGCCACGACATGGCTATGGAACCACACCGTCTGCCGCACGTCACCTTGCGCTCGCCAGCCCCTTCGCAGCCGCAAAATGCCGAAAAATTAGCCGCCGTCCATACCGCTGTTTACCAATATCTTTGCCAGGAGCGGGTGACTTGAATCGCGCACTCCGCTATCCCGATGCACGCATGGCTTCGCTCGCTCTTGAAACCGGCCCGCGCACCGCGCCCGAGCATCCAACACGGAACTCGGGCGACCTGATCGATTTGCCTGCGCTCGCCGCCGACCTCGACCACCTCGCCGAGACCCACAGCGGCGGCGAGCGCGAATTGCGTTCCGCGCTGGCGCAACGGCTGAAGACCGCGCTGGCCGAAGGCCGCGCCAGGGCCGAGCAGCTCCTGCTCAAGGACCGGCACGGCCGGCGCTGCGCCGAGCAGCTGTGTCGGATGGAAGACGAGATCATCCGCCTGCTGTACGATTTCGCGCGCAAGCATCTTTATCAGTCGCAGAATCCGTCGGAGTCCGAGCACATGGCGATCGTCGCCACCGGCGGCTACGGCCGCGGGCTGCAGGCGCCCGGCTCCGACATCGATCTGTTGTTCCTTCTGCCCTACAAGCAGACCGCCTGGGGCGAGTCGATCGCGGAAGCGATCCTCTATGTCCTGTGGGACACCGGGCTCAAAGTCGGCCACGCCACGCGCTCGGTCGACGAATGCATCCGCCAGGCCAAGGCCGACATGACCATCCGCACCGCCATTCTGGAAGCCCGCTTCCTGCTCGGCGACCAGACGCTGTTCGACGAGTTGACCAAGCGCTTCGACAATGAGGTGGTACGCAATACCGCGTCCGAATTCGTCGCCGCCAAACTTGCCGAGCGCGAGGACCGGGTGCGCCGTACCGGCCAATCGCGCTACCTGGTTGAGCCGAACGTGAAGGACGGCAAAGGCGGATTGCGCGATCTGCACACGCTGTTCTGGATCGCCAAATACGTTTATCGCGCGCGTGAGCCGGACGAGCTGATCAAACGCGGCGTGTTCGACAAGGAAGAATACCAGCTGTTCCGCCGCTGCGAGGATTTCCTCTGGTCGGTGCGCTGCCACATGCATTTCCTCACCGGCCGCGCCGAGGAACGGCTGTCCTTCGACATCCAGCGCGAGATCGCGGTGCGGCTCGGCTATACCCAGCACCCGGGGCAGCAGGATGTCGAGCGCTTCATGAAGCACTACTTCCTGGTCGCCAAGGACGTCGGCGACTTGACCGCGATCCTTTGCGCGGACCTGGAAGACAGCCACGCCAAGAGCGTGCCGGTGTTGAGCCGGGTGATGGCGAAGCTGCGCCCGTTGAAGCGGCGCAAGCTCACCGAAAGCGACGACTTCATCGTTGACAAGAACCGCATCACGCTTGCCGCCGCCAACGTGTTCAAGCGCGATCCGGTCAACCTGATCCGCATCTGCCATCTGGCGCAGAAGCACAACCTCGCCTTCCACCCCGACGCCATGCGCGCAATCACCCGCTCGGTGAAGCTGATCGACGCGGAGTTGCGCGAGGACGAGGAGGCCAACCGCCTGTTCATGGAGATCCTCACCTCCAAGAACGACCCCGAAACCGTGCTGCGGCGGATGAACGAATTCGGCGTGCTCGGCCATTTCATCCCGGCCTTCGGCAAGGTCGTGGCGATGATGCAATTCAACATGTATCACCACTATACGGTGGACGAGCACCTGCTGCGCTGCATCGGCGTGCTGGAGGAGATCGAACGCGGCAGCACCGAGATGGCGCTT
>DATJVE010000185.1:0-3726 GCA_035501975.1 Pseudolabrys sp. | reverse complement strand
AGTTGCAAGAGCAATACCGGGCATGGCTGGACGGCTTGCCCGACAATCTCGCCGAGAGCGCCACGGCGCAGGCCTTGCGGGCTGTCTGCGATCTTGACCTTTCCGAACTGGAAAGCGTCGAGCCGCGGCGAGGTTTCGGGCGGTGTAGACGCCGGTCAGAATCCGCGCATATTTGCCGCAGCGAGGCCTCGCGTCGCATTTCGGGCGCATGTCGGCGCTCTGCGCCGACGTTATGCCGAGCCTCTGAGACTGAAAGGGCGGACGGGTCAAGGCCGCAAGCCGCGAAGCGGTCGCGCGCAAGCGCGAGCCTTGACGCGGAGCACTTTCAGTCTACCGCGCTTGGGGACGCGCTCTTTCGTTGATTGGGCTTAGATTTTCGGTTTCGCTGCGGGCTGACGGGGAGCGCCGGCGTGGTCGGCCCTGCTCGGATTAGAAGGCAGGCGCAGCGCCGACTCTCACCGGCAAGTTTGGATCGGCGCCGCGCCCGACATCGTGCGGGCACGAATGCGAGGTCATTGTGGCGCGGACCGGGCGGCGCGTCCACAGGCTGGCGGATGCGCTGACTGTGAGAGCCCGAGGCCGGCGCGGCTTTACTTGTGCGGGCTATGCCGCCGCCAAGTGGTGATCTGCAGCGGCTGCGACCGCGGCAACATCTACTGTGGGGATTGTGCGCCGCTCGCCCGTCGGCGATCTGTTCGCGAGGCCGGCGCCCGCTATCGCCGGAGCTGGCGCGGCCGCTTCACCCAGGCTGCCCGGACCCGGAGCTGGCGCGCCCGCAAAAATAATGTGACGCATCACGGTTCACCTGCGGCGCGCCCGGATGATGTGGTGGCCGAGGACCCGGCGGCCTTGGCGACAGAGAAGGCGGCGGCGGTTGTCCGGCCGCGTGTGCGTTGCCAATTCTGCGGCCGGCGCTGCCCGGATTTTGTCCGTCGCGGCTTTCTGCGCCGCCGAGGTCGCTAAAACCACCGAAAGGGGCCTCTCTGTGACGATTCCTCTTGAGCTCGAAGCGCAGATCCTGCGCTTTTACCATGTCGAGAAATGGCGCATCGGAACGATCGCCAGGCAACTGCGCGTTCACCACGAGACGGTCGAGCGGGTGCTCATGCAGGCCGGTGTGGCGCGTCCTGGGCAGCCGCGACGCTCGAAGCTCGATCCCTATTTGCCGTTCCTCCGCGATACGCTGGCTCGGTTCCCGGCGCTGACCGCCAGCCGTCTGCTCGGCATGGCGCAGGAGCGCGGCTACCACGGCGGCCCGAGCCACTTCCGCCACATCATCGCCTGCCTGCGCCCGCGCAAGCCGGCCGAGGCCTATCTTCGCCTGCGCACGCTGCCCGGCGACCAGGCGCAGGTCGATTGGGGGCATTTCGGCCATGTCGCCATCGGCCGCGCCAGACGCCCGTTGATGGCCTTCGTCGCGGTGCTGAGCTTCTCGCGGCAGATCTTCTTGCGCTTCTGCCTTGATGCTCGCATGGAGAACTTCCTGCGCGGCCATCTCGGCGCCTTCGCCGCATGGCAAGGGGTTCCCAGGGTCATCCTCTACGACAATCTCAAGAGCGCGGTGCTGGAGCGTTATGGCGACGCCATCCGGTTCAACCCGGCGCTCCTTGACTTTGCCGCCCATTATCGTTTCGAGCCGCGTCCGGTTGCGATTGCGCGCGGCAACGAGAAGGGCCGGGTCGAAAGAGCGATCCGCTTCGTGCGGGACGCGTTCTTTGCCGCCCGCACGTTCGCCGACCTCGACGATCTCAACGCCCAGGCCGACGCCTGGTGCCACGGACCAGCCGCCGACCGCCGCAACCCGGATGGGCGCGGCGGGGCCGTCCGTGACGCGTTCGTGGAGGACGCAGCCCATCTGCTGAAGCTGCCCGACAATCCCTATCCGGTGATCGAGCGGGTCGCCGTCTCAGTCGGCAAGACCCCCTATGTCCGCTTCGACTTGAACGATTACAGCGTGCCGCACACCCAGGTGGGCAAGACGCTGACCGTGCTGGCCGATCCCGACCAGCTGCGCGTCGTCAACGGCCACGAAGTGTTGGCCTGCCACCCGCGCAGCTACGGCAAGGGCGAGCAGATCGAGGATCCAGCCCACCTCCAGGCGCTGGCCGATCAGAAGCGCCAATCGCGCCGTTGCCGCGCCACCGACCAATTGGCCGTCGCGGCGCCAGCCAGCCAGACCTTGCTGCTGCGCGCCGCCGAGCGCGGCGACAATCTCGGCGCCATCACCGCCGGGCTGATGCGCCTGTGGCGCCGCTACGGGGCCGTCGAACTCGAGGCCGCCATCCACGACGCGCTCAATCGCGGCGTGCCCCATCCCAATGCTGTGCGCCTGGCGCTCGAACGGCGCCGCGAGGCCCGCGGCCAGGCCCCGCCGGTCGCCCTCATCTTGCCCGACCATGTTCGCCAGCGCGACACCGCGGCGCCAACCCCTTCGCTCGCCGCCTACGATCAGCTGAAGGACCCGGCCGATGGCGAACCTTGACACGCTTCAGGATCGCGCCAGGGCGCTGCGGCTGCACGGCCTCCTGGCGCATTGGGTCGAAGCCGTCGAGGCCGGCTGGGTCGAAGCCTTCCTCGATTGGGAAGAGACCGAGCGCGCCCGCCGCAGCCTGGAACGCCGGCTCCAGGACGCCCGCATCGGCCGCTTCAAATCGCTCTGCGACTTCGATTGGAGCTGGCCCAAACGCTGCGACCGCGCCGCCTTCGAAGCCCTCATGACCCTCGACTTCCTCAAGGAAGGCGCCAACGCCCTGCTGGTAGGACCCAACGGCGTCGGGAAGACCACGCTGGCGCGCAATCTCGCCTATCAGGCGCTCGTCCACGGCCACACCGCCCTCTTCACCACCGCCGGCAACCTGCTCGGCGAACTCGCCGCTCTCGACGCCGACCCCCTCTTGCGCCGGCGGCTGCGCCACTACGCTGCGCCAGCCCTGCTCGTCATCGATGAGGTCGGATACCTCTCCTACTCCAATCGCCACGCCGATTTGTTGTTCGAGCTCATCAGCCGGCGCTACCAGCAGAAAAGCACGGTCGTCACCACCAATCGACCCTTCGCCGAGTGGCACGAGGTTTTCCCAAACGCCGCCTGCACCGTCTCGATGGTCGACCGCCTCATGCACAACGCCGACATCGTCGCCATCGACGGCGATTCCTACCGCGTCAAGGAAGCCAGGGAGCGCGCCGAACGACGCGCCAAACAGCGAAAGGAGACCAGGTAATGGCCAAGAAAAACGCCAAGTCGAAGAATGCTTGCCCGAATTGCCCGGCGCCGCGGCGCGCCTCCGGCTTGCCGGTCACCGTCCCGTTCGGCATCCCGACCTACTGGTCGCCCGACCAGGCTCTCGCCATCTTCGAGTTCATCGACGAAATGCGCGACATCATCGCCGCCCTCTACCGCACAACACTACGCGACGAAGCCCGCCGACAAGCCAACCCGACCAATGACGCCAACCTCATCCCCGACGAAGATCTGCCCTTCTGACCGCAAACACAAAACGGGGCCTTCGGCCCCGTCCTCCACCTCCCATCCCTCTGACACTCAACACACTGCGGCGAATATCCGCGGTTCCCCACCGGCGCCAACACTTCGGGTCGTTGAGCGGTACGGAAGCCTGGGTTTCGATGACTTCCTCACCCTTCAGCACCTCAAAACTATAGAGTTGCATCAAGCTCCTCCTCGCAAGCGGAACAAGGAATCGCACTGCGCCACCGGCAAGCTGTAGTTTT
>DATJVE010000184.1:0-2739 GCA_035501975.1 Pseudolabrys sp. | reverse complement strand
GGCGCCGGTGATCATGTTCTTCACGTAGTCGGCATGGCCGGGGCAATCGACGTGCGCGTAATGGCGCTTGGCGGTCTGATACTCGACGTGCGCGGTCGAAATGGTGATGCCACGCGCCTTCTCTTCCGGCGCCTTGTCGATTTGATCATAGGCGGTGAAGGTGGCGCCGCCGGTTTCGGCCAGCACCTTGGTGATCGCCGCGGTCAGCGTCGTCTTGCCGTGGTCGACGTGACCGATCGTACCGATGTTGCAATGCGGCTTGGTGCGCTGGAATTTCTCTTTGGCCATGGAACTCTCCGTTCAGATTCCTTCAGGTTGCGATCGTCACGCGAATTTCTTCTGGACTTCCGCC
Organism: Pseudolabrys sp.; assembly: GCA_035501975.1. Taxonomy (GTDB): domain Bacteria; phylum Pseudomonadota; class Alphaproteobacteria; order Rhizobiales; family Xanthobacteraceae; genus Pseudolabrys. Next base: position 2,387 of record DATJVE010000184.1, on the reverse strand, counting down.
GAAACGTTGGCGGGCAGTTCAGCGTAGTGATCGAATTGCATGGTGAATGTGGCGCGGCCTTGAGACATGGACCGCAGGTTGTTGACGTAGCCGAACATGTTCATGAGCGGCACCATCGCGTTGATCACGTTGGCGTTGCCGCGCATGTCTTGGCCCTGGATCTGTCCGCGCCGCGAATTGAGGTCGCCGATGACCGAGCCGGTGTAGTCCTCCGGCGTCACCACCTCGACCTTCATGATCGGCTCGAGCAGGACCGGACGGCCCTTCTGCAGCGCCTCGCGCAACGCGGCGCGCGCAGCGATTTCGAAGGCGAGCGCCGAGGAGTCGACTTCGTGGTGCTTGCCGTCGATCAGCGAGACCTTCAGATCGACCACCGGGAAGCCGGCGAGCACGCCCGCTCCCAGAACCGACTCCAGACCCTTTTCGACGCCCGGGATAAACTCCTTCGGCACCGCACCGCCGACGATCTCGTTCTCGAATTCGAACGGCGTGCCGGGCGCAGTCGGCTCGGCGACGATCTTGACGCGCGCGAACTGGCCGGTACCGCCGGTCTGCTTCTTGTGGGTGTAATCGACTTCGGCGCGCTGGGTGATCTTCTCGCGGAACGCCACCTGCGGCGCGCCGATATTGGCGTCCACCTTGTAGGTGCGCTTGAGGATGTCGACCTTGATGTCGAGATGCAGTTCGCCCATGCCCTTGAGGATGGTCTGGCCGCTCTCGATGTCGGTGGAGACGCGGAAGGACGGGTCCTCGGCGGCGAGCTTGGCGAGCGCGACGCCGAGCTTCTCCTGGTCGGCCTTCGACTTCGGCTCGATGGCGATCTCGATCACCGGTTCGGGGAATTCCATCTTCTCCAGGATCACCGGCTTCTGCGAATCGCACAGCGTGTCGCCGGTGCGCACCTCTTTCAGACCGGCCAGCGCGACGATGTCGCCGGCATAGGCTTCCTTGATGTCCTCGCGGTTGTTCGCATGCATCAGCAGCATGCGGCCGATCCGCTCCTTGCGCTCCTTGGTCGAGTTGATCACGCCGGTGCCCGAGGCGAGCGTGCCCGAATAGATGCGGCAGAAGGTGATGGTGCCGACGAAGGGGTCGTCCATGATCTTGAAGGCGAGCAGTGCCATCGGCTCCTTGTCGTCGGGCTTGCGCACGACTTCTTCGCCGTTGTCCGGGTTGATGCCCTTGATCGGCGGCACGTCGAGCGGCGACGGCAAATAGTCGACGACGGCGTCGAGTAGCGGCTGCACGCCCTTGTTCTTAAACGCCGAGCCGCACAGCACGGGAAAGAACGCGCCGGTGATCACGGCCTTGCGGATCAGCCGCTTGAGCGTCGCCTCGTCGGGCTCCTTGCCCTCGAGGTAGGCGGTCATGGCGTCGTCATCGAGTTCGACCGCCGCTTCGATCATCGCCTCGCGATATTTCTTGGCGTCGTCGAGCAGTTCGGCGGGAATGTCGATGTCGTGATATTTGGCGCCGAGGGATTCGTCGTCCCACACCACGCCTTTCATGCGCACGAGATCGACGAGGCCCTTGAAGTTCTGCTCCGCGCCGATCGGCAGCTGAATCGCCACCGGCTTGGCGCCGAGGCGCGTCTTGATGTCGTCGAGACACTTGAAGAAATCGGCGCCGATCTTGTCCATCTTGTTGGCAAAGACGATGCGCGGCACCTTGTACTTGTCGCCTTGGCGCCAAACCGTCTCGGTTTGCGGCTCGACGCCTTGGTTGGAATCGAGGACGCAGACGGCGCCGTCGAGCACGCGCAAGCTGCGCTCGACTTCGATGGTGAAGTCCACGTGGCCGGGGGTGTCGATGATGTTGAGGCGCTTTTCTTTCCAGAACGCGGTGGTCGCGGCCGAGGTGATGGTGATGCCGCGCTCCTGCTCCTGCTCCATCCAATCCATCGTCGCGGCGCCTTCGTGCACCTCGCCGATCTTGTGGCTCTTGCCGGTGTAATAGAGGATCCGCTCCGTGGTCGTGGTTTTCCCGGCATCGATGTGGGCCATGATGCCGAAATTGCGGTAGTCCTCGATCGGGTGATTGCGGGGCATTTCAGTTTCAATCCTTGATTCAGTTGTCCGCCGTCACCAGCGGTAATGCGAGAAGGCCCGGTTGGCTTCCGCCATCTTGTGGGTGTCCTCGCGCTTCTTGACGGCGTTTCCCCGGTTGTTGGACGCATCGAGCAGCTCGGCCGAGAGCCGCTCGGTCATCGTCTTTTCGTTGCGCTCGCGCGCCGCAGCGATGATCCAGCGGATGCCGAGCGCCTGCCGGCGCGACGTACGCACTTCCACCGGCACCTGATAGGTGGCGCCGCCGACGCGGCGGGAGCGCACTTCGATCGAGGGCATCACGTTGTCGAGCGCCTGCTGGAAGACGCTGAGGGGGTTCTG
>DATJVE010000183.1:0-8371 GCA_035501975.1 Pseudolabrys sp. | reverse complement strand
CGAAAGAATCGGGCCCGCGCAAGGGGCTGCCGGAAGTCCCTGGAACGCCGGTCGCGCTTGCGGCAAGGTGCCTCGGACGCCACGGAGGCCGAATTTTGAGCATCACACCTGCGGATATCGAGGCGGCCCGGCGGGTGATCGCGGGTGCCGTGCTGCGCACGCCCATGCTGGCGGCGCCACGCCTGTCCGCGCTCACCGGCGCCGACGTCTATGTCAAATACGAAAACCTGCAGGTCACCAATTCGTTCAAGGACCGCGGCGCGCTGGTGAAGCTCGCCTCGCTCAGCGAGACCGAGCGCAAGCGCGGCGTCATCGCCATGTCGGCCGGCAACCACGCGCAGGCGGTCGCCTATCACGCCGCGCGCCTAAAGATTCCGGCGACCATCGTGATGCCGGTGACCACGCCCTTCGTGAAAGTGGCGGCGACCCGCTCGCACGGCGCCGAAGTCGTGCTCGACGGCGAAACCGTGGCGGAAGCGGAAGCGCGCTGCGGCGAGATCATGGGGGAGCGCGGGCTCACGCTGGTGCACCCTTACGACGACGCGCGCATCATCGCCGGACAGGGCACCATCGCGCTGGAGATGCTGGAGGAGGTTGGCGACCTCGATTGCATCGTGATCCCGATCGGCGGTGGCGGGTTGATCGCCGGCAATGCCATCGCCGCGCGCGCGGTGAAGCCGCGCATCGAAATCGTCGGCGCCGAAGCCGCGCTTTATCCGTCGATGTGGAACGCGCTGCATAACGAGAATAGGCCGATCGGCGGCCCGACGCTGGCCGAGGGCATCGCGGTCAAGAACGTCGGCAAGCTGACGCTGCCGGTCATCCGCGAACTGGTCGCCGACATCGTGCTGGTCGACGAGGCAAATTTGGAGCGCGCGGTCAACGCCTACCTGACGCTGCAAAAAACCATGGCCGAAGGCGCGGGCGCCGCCGGCCTTGCCGCCATGCTGACGAAACCTGAGCGGTTTCGCGGCAAGAAGGTCGGACTCATCCTGTGCGGCGGCAATATCGATCCGCGCATTCTGGCCTCGATCATGGTGCGCGAGCTCGAGCGCGAAACCCGCATCGTCTCGTTCCGTCTTACCATACCGGACCGCCCCGGCGTGCTCGGCATCATCGCCACGCGGCTGGGTGCGCTCGGCGCCAACATTCTCGAAGTTCACCACCGCCGCATGCTGCTCGACGTGCCGGCCAAAGGCGCCAAGCTCGACGTGACCATCGAGACGCGCGACGCCGCCCATGCCGCCGAAATTCTGGCGGCGCTGACGGCCGACGGCTATCAGCCGGTGCGCATCGAGGCCGGTGCGGCGCTGGAGTGACCGGCGCAGAATGGTGTTCCAAACCGCGCGTGACCGTAGCCGTTTTGTGATTCGCAACAGATGCAGAGGAGAACAGTGGCCCCCTTTGTGGGAAAAACTTTCATTAGTGCACCGTCGTGTGGAATGGCGAAATTGATTTCGCGTGATCGACGACAGAAACTTTTTCGCGCGAATGCGTTGGAATCTTAGAACGCGATTGTTGCCGCCACCTCATTTCCAGCATCGGCGGCGCGCGCCGGTCGAAGACTGGCGAATATTATTTTGCTTTTGACAGCACGATTGCAGCCCACCTTAAGTGCCGCATGCTCGATGTCACGCAACGCATTCGTAACGACGAGGTCGCGGCACTGCCGGCGGCGGCGCGCCTCGCATTTTTACGCCGCGCGATCGACGGCGCCATCGTCTTCACCCATGGTTTCGGCGTCGAGGGTCAGCTCATCTTCCATTGGATTTGCGAACAGGGCCTCGACATCGACGTGGTGACGCTGGATACCGGGCGGCTGTTTCCGGAAACCTACACGCTGTGGGCCGAGACCGAGCGGCGCTATGGCCGGCGCATCCGCGCCATTTATCCCAATGCCGGCGCGCTGGAGCGGCTGGTCGCCAAACAGGGCATCGACGGCGTCTATGAATCGAAAAAAGCGCGCATCGCTTGCTGCGACGTGCGCAAGACGCGGCCGCTCGACCGCGCACTCGCCGGCGCGTCGGCGTGGATCACCGGGTTGCGCGGCGACCAGAATGGCAACCGGCACGAGGCCGGACTGACCGGCTTTGACGCCAGCCGCGGCGTCCTCAAGTTCAATCCGCTCTACGATTGGACGCGCGAGGCTGTGCTGGCCGAGGCACGTCGCCTCAATGTGCCGATCAATGTGCTGCACGAGAAAGGCTTCGTGTCGATCGGCTGCGCGCCCTGCACGCGGGCGATCAAGCCGGGCGAGCCCGAGCGCAACGGGCGCTGGTGGTGGGAAAGCGACGCGCACCGCGAATGCGGGCTGCACCTGCCGCGCCGGCACGCAGCGCGGCCTGAGCTCGCCGGCTGCGGCTGAGCCTTACTTCGCCTGCATCGCCCGCCAGACGCGCTCCGGCGTCGCCGGCATCTCGATGTGCTTGACGCCGAATTCCGACAGCGCGTCGACCACCGCATTGGCGACGGCCGGCAGCGCGCCGACATTGCCGGCTTCGCCCGCACCCTTGGTGCCGAGCGGGTTGGTCGTGGTCGGCACCGGATTGGACTCGACCTCGATATCGGACAGGTTGTGGGCATGCGGCATGGCGTAGTCCATGAACGAGGCGGTCACCAATTGGCCGCTGGCGTCGAAATGGATGTCCTCCATCAGCACCTGGCCGGCGCCTTGCGCGACGCCGCCGTGGATCTGGCCGTGCAGCAGCAGCGGATTGAGCACGGTGCCGACGTCGTCCACCACGCTGTAGCGCACGATCTCGACCACGCCCGTCTCCTTGTCGATTTCCACCTCGCAGACGTGGCAGCCATTCGGGAAGTTCTGCTTACCCGCTTTGTACACGGCGGTCGCGGCGAGGCCCGGCTCCATCGCGGCCGGAAGCTTGGCCGGGTTTGACGAGTCGATGGCGATGTCCTTGATGGTCATGGTGCGGTTGGTCTTCGGCGACGAGAACACGCCCTCGGCGAAGTTCACGTCGGCCACGTCGATCTTGAGTGCGTACGCGGCGATGGCCTTGGCTTTCTCGATCACCTTGTCGGTCGCCATCAAAAACGCGGCGCTGGACATGGTGGAGGTGCGGGAGCCGCCGGTGCCTTCGCCGTAGAACACCTCGTCGGTGTCGCCCTGCACGTAACGAACGTCGTCGGGGTTGAGCCCGAGCCGGTCGCATACCAGCTGCTTGAACACGGTTTCGTGGCCTTGGCCGGCGGTGATCGATCCGGAAAACAAGGTCGCGGTGCCGCCGCGGTCGAAGCGCACCTCGGCGCCTTCGGTGCCGCCGGCGGCGGCGCGCTCGATGGTGTTGGACATGCCGATGCCGCGCAGTCTGCCACGTTTGCGCGATTCCGCACGCCGCTGCTTGAAGCCCTTGATGTCGGCGAGTTCGAGCGCGAGGTCCATGTTCTTTTCGAATTCGCCGCAGTCGTAGGTGAACGTCAGCGCGGTCTTGAACGGCATCTGCTGCGGCGAAATGTAGTTGCGCCGACGCAGTTCGGCCGGATCAATCCCGAGTTCGTCGGCGGCGAGATCGACAATGCGCTCGATCACGTAGCCCGCCTCCGGCCGGCCATTGCCGCGGTAGGGCCGGACCGGGTTGGTGTTGGTGAACACGCCGGTGATGTCGACGTGCATCGCCGGAATGCGATAGACGCCGGCGAGCGTGCCGGCATTGAGAACAAAGGCCGGCATGTTGTTCTGCAGATAGGCGCCGATGGCGGCGAGCGTCTTCACCCGCATCGCCAAAAAGTGGCCGTCACTGTCGAGCGCAAGCTCGACGTCGGTGGCGTTGTCGCGCGCCTGCGCATCGCTGAGGAACGCCTCGGTGCGCGTGCTCATCCATTTGACCGGGCGTCCGGTGAGCTTGGAGGCAAACATCGTCAGCGGCGCTTCGTTGAACACCGGCGCCTTCATGCCGAAGCTGCCGCCGACGTCGATGCAGATCACGCGCACCTTGCTTTCCGGGACCTTCAGAACCTTCGCGATCTCGTTGCGATAGGGATGGGCGCGCTGGACCGGCGAGTGGACGATGTAGCGGTCTTCCGCCGGCAGATAGACGCCGACGGCGCCGCGCGGCTCCATCGCCGCCGCGGTCACGCGGTTGATGACAAAGCGATGCTTGACAATATGCGCGGCCTTGGCGAAAGCCGCATCGGTTGCGGTCTTGTCGCCGATCAGTTCGACGAAGCTGATATTGTCGGCGCAGCCATCCCAGACCTTCGGACTGTCGGGTTCGATCGCCTTGGCGGTCGAGACGACCGCCGGCAGCGGTTCGTAATCGACCGCGACCATTTCGGCGGCGTCCTGCGCCTGCGCGTTCGTTTCGGCGACGATGAAGGCAACCGGATCGCCGATCCAGCGCACCCGGTCTTCCGCCAGCACCGGATATGGCGGCTTGAACATCGCCGAGCCATTGCGGAGCTTGAGGCCGGTATGCGACGGCAATTCGCTCAATCCGGCTTTCTTCCAGTCGGCCGCGGTGATGACGGCAAGCACGCCAGGTGCGGCCTTTGCCGCCGTGGTGTCGATCATGTTGATTTTCGCATGACCGTGCGGCGAGCGCAGGACGACGCCGAACGCCATGCCGGGATAGACCACGTCGTCGATATAGCGGCCGCGGCCCTGAATTAGCCGCGGATCCTCGAACCGCGAGACGCCTTGACCGATTGCGAATTCACCCATGGAAGCATTAACCCGTCGATTGCAGGAATCACCGGCCGGTGATCGGAAGGAAGGACGTTCGGGCCGCTCAGCCCTTGGTGAGTTTTTCCGCCACACGCGGGGCGAAATAGGTGAGCACCCCGTCGGCGCCGGCGCGTTTGAAGGCCGCTAAAGTCTCCCACATCGCCCGCTCGCCGTCGAGCCAGCCGTTCTGCGCGGCTGCCATGATCATCGCGTATTCGCCGGACACCTGATAGGCGAAGGTCGGCATGGCGAAGGCGTCTTTCACGCGCTGCACGATGTCGAGGTAGGGCAGGCCGGGCTTGATCATGATCATGTCGGCGCCTTCCTCGATGTCGAGCGCGACTTCGCGCAACGCCTCGTCGGTGTTGCCATAATCCATTTGGTAGGTGCGCTTGTCGCCGGTGAGCGTCTTCGACGAGCCGACCGCGTCGCGGAACGGGCCATAGAAGACCGAGGCGTATTTCGCCGCATAGGCCATGATCGACACGTCGGTGAAATCCGCCGCGTCGAGCGCCTTGCGGATGGCGCCGACGCGCCCATCCATCATGTCGGAGGGCGCGATGATGTCGCAGCCGGCCTCCGCCTGCACGAGCGCCTGCTTAATGAGCACGGCGACGGTTTCGTCGTTGAGGATTTCGCCGTCGTGCATCAGCCCGTCATGGCCGTGGCTGGTGAAGGGATCGAGCGCAACGTCGGCGAGGAGGCCGATCTCCGGCACTTCCTTCTTGATGGCGCGCAGGGTGCGGCAGACCAGATTGTCCGGGTTGAGCGCTTCGCTGCCAGTCTCGTCGCGCAAGCTCGGGTCGGTGTAGGGGAACAGCGCAAGGCAGGGGATGGTCAGCTTGGCGGCGCGCACGGCCTCAGCGACAGCTTGATCGACCGACAGCCGCTCGACGCCGGGCATCGAGGGCACCGGCGCGCGCGCATTATCGCCATCCATGATGAACAGCGGCCAGATCAGGTCGTCGGTGGTGACCTGGTTCTCGCGCACCATGCGGCGCATCCACTCGCTGCGCCGGTTGCGGCGCGGGCGGATGGCGAGGTCGAGGCGTTCGCCGACCGCCGCTTCGACGGGGGCCAGATGGCTGCGGGCTTCGATGGGGCGGCCGAATTTGATTGCCATGGCGATCTCCTCAGGCCCTCTTGTAATGCTTCCGGGCGGGGGTCGGCAATCCGGCCAACCTTGCCCGTTGACCCGAGCGGGCGGTAGCATCCACCGTCGGGAGTTCTACCGGAATGAGTGTTCCCCCAGCCGCCGTCAAACCGCCGCCCGGGCGCGGCTGGTACGTTCTCGCCGGCGTGCTGACGGTGGCGACGATTGCCGCCACGAGCCTCTTCATCGTTTATCGGATCAACGGTCTCGGCTCGCAGCTCATTCAGGTGGTGGTTCCCGGAGAGGCGAAGCTGACACTGAGCGAGCCGGGCAGCTACACGGTCTTTCACGAGTACAATTCGGTCGTTGACGGCGAGGTCTATCACGCGAATTCGGTCTCCGGTCTGAGCGTCACCGTTCTATCGCCGGAAGGACGCGCGATAACATTGACGACGCCCGCGGCGTCGAGCCGATATAGGTTCTCGAACCGTACGGGGGTCTCCATCTTCACGTTCGACGTCACCAAGCCCGGCGTCTATTTGCTGGCGGCGGCGTACAAGAACTCGCACTCGGAACCGAAGACGGTTCTCACGGTGGGAACGGGTTTCATCGGCGGCATTTTCGTCACCGTCCTGATCTCGTTACTGATCATGTTCGCCGGCTTCGGCGCGGCGGTTGCAATCGGTGTCTCCACCTACCTCGCGCGGCGGCGCGCGAGGCTGGCCGGCGCGCTCGCATCCTGATCGAGACATCCGATGGACTTCTCCCTCACCGAAGAACAACGCGCCTTTCAGGCCACCGCGCGGCAATTTGCGCGCGATCACATGATGCCGCATGCGCGTAACTGGGACGAGAACGAGACGTTTCCGGTTAAGGCGCTGCGCAAGGCCGCCGCCCTCGGCTTCGGCGGCATTTACGTGAAGGAGGACGTCGGCGGCTCGGCGCTGACCCGGCTCGATGCCGCGATCATCTTCGAGGAGCTGGCGCAAGGCTGCACCTCGACCGCCGCCTATATCTCGATCCACAACATGGCGGCCTGGATGATAGACGCCTTCGGCGGCAAAGAAGCGCGCGAGACGTTCCTGCCCAAGCTCTGCACCATGGAGCATTTCGCCAGCTACTGCCTGACCGAGCCGGGCGCCGGCTCGGATGCGGCGAGCCTCGCCACGCGCGCGCGCCGCGACGGCGACACTTATGTGCTCGACGGCACGAAAGCCTTCATTTCCGGCGGCGGCGTTTCCGATATTTACGTGGTGATGGCGCGCACCGGCGAAGCGGGCCCGCGCGGCATTTCCACCATCGTCGTGGAGAAGGGCACGCCCGGCCTCTCGTACGGCGCGCAGGAGAAGAAGCTCGGCTGGAAGACGCAGCCGACGGCGATGGTCATGTTCGAGAACTGCCGCGTGCCGGTGGCGAACCGCATCGGCGCGGAAGGCCAAGGCTTCCGCATCGCCATGGGCGGGCTCGACGGTGGCCGGTTGAACATCGGCGCCTGCTCGATCGGCGGCGCGCAATTCTGTCTCGATCGCACCATCGAGTATATGAAAGAGCGCAAGCAGTTTGGCTCGCGGCTCGCCGATTTCCAGGCGCTGCAATTCCGTATCGCCGATTATGCGACGGAGCTCGACGCGGCGCGTTTGCTGCTGCATCGCGCCGCGGTGGCGGTGAGCGAGGGCGAGCCCGGCGCGACCGCGCTTGCCGCCAAGGCGAAGCGCCTCGCCACCGATACGGGTTTCGACGTGGTCAATGGCTGCCTGCAGCTGCACGGCGGCTACGGCTATCTGCGCGATCATCCGATCGAGCGCATCTTGCGCGACTTGCGCGTGCATCAAATCCTGGAAGGCACCAACGAGATCATGCGGCTGATCGTCAGCCGCGCTATGCTGGGAAACTGAACGCAAAACAAAAGCAGCCAAGGGAGAACCACCATGGAGCAGCTTCCGCGCCGCTATTTCTCGCGCGAGGACATGATGAAGCGCGTCGCCCGTTTCAAGGACCTCAAGGGCTCCGACGGCGGTCTGCCGGACAGCAAAATGCCGGGCTGCGAGCGCACGCTCTACAACGTCATCGGCTTCCAGCCGCCGGATAACATCGGCGAGGGGGGCGTGACCTCGCCGGTCGGTGCGCAAGCGGCGCAGATGGCCGCGATCAAAATCCGCGAGGGCTTCAATCTCGGCTATTGCAAGGCCAAGCCCGGCCATGGGCCGGAAATGCACAATCACGACACCAACGAGACTTTTATCCCCATGACCGGCACCTGGCGTGCGAGCTGGGAAGACGAGAAAGGCAATGTAGAATATTTCGATCTCGGGCCGCTCGACGTGGTGTCGTTCCCGCCCGGCATGATCCGCCGTTTCGAGAACGTGACCAAGGGCGATCCCAATGCGGAATCGATCCTGATGTTCGTGATCGGCGGCGACGCGCCGAAAGCCGAATTCTCCGATGCGGCCATGCAGCGGCTCGAGGCCGCCGGCGTGTGGCCGCAGCGTTGATGTGAATGACCGGGCCGCGATGAACGACGACATTCTCTGCGAACGTCGCGGCGCGGCCGGGCTGATCACGCTCAACCGGCCGCAGGCGCTCAATGCCGTCACCCA
>DATJVE010000182.1:0-5564 GCA_035501975.1 Pseudolabrys sp. | reverse complement strand
CTTGACGCGGCCGCGCGGGATCGCCTCCTTCACCGAGACGACGATGACGTCGCCGATGGTGGCGTATTTGCGCTTGGAGCCGCCCAGCACCTTGATGCACATGACGCGGCGCGCGCCGGAATTATCCGCCACGTCGAGGTTAGTTTGCATCTGGATCATGATGCGGCTCTCACTTTATTGGCGCTCATCACGCTTATTGAACTTTCTGTTTCTTCTCGCCCCGGATCACTTCCCAGCACTTGAGCTTGGAAATGGGCCGGCGCTCCTCGATCCACACGATGTCGCCGACGGCGAATTCGTTCTTGGCATCATGCGCGTGGTATTTCTTCGATCGGCGAATGGTCTTTTTCATCGTGGCGTGGGTGAAACGCCGGTCGACGCGCACGACGACGGTCTTGTCCTGCTTGTCGCTGACGACGACGCCCTGAAGCGTACGTTTCGGCATCTCGAGCCCCTTACTTCTTCTTCGACTTCGGCTTGGCGGCAGCCTTTGTCTTCGGCTTCGCGGCGGCCTTCGGTTTGGCGGATTTGGTCTTCTTCGGCTTCGGCGCGACGTCGGTTGCCGGCGCGGTTGCTTCGGCCTTCGGCGCCGGTTCGGGCATGCCAGCGCGTTTCTGCGCGGCGATGGTCTTCAGCCGAGCGACGTCGCGGCGAATCACGCGCACGCGCGAGGTGTTCTCGAGCTGCCCGGTCGCCCGCTGGAAGCGCAGGTTGAACTGCTCCTTCTTGAGCTTGAGCACTTCGTCGTCGATCTGGTCGAGCGTCATCGCTCTTACGTCTACGGCTTTCATGGCGCTACTCGGCGATGCGTTCGATGAAACGGGTCTTGACCGGAAGCTTGGCGGCGGCAAGCGCCAATGCTTCCTTGGCGACGGCGAGCGGAATGCCGTCGACTTCGAACAGGATGCGGCCCGGCTTGACGCGGGTGACCCACAGTTCCGGCGTGCCCTTGCCTTTGCCCATGCGGATTTCGATCGGCTTCTTCGACACCGGCACGTCGGGGAAGACGCGGATCCACACCCGGCCCGACCGCTTCATGAAGCGGGTGAGCGCGCGGCGCGCGGCCTCGATCTGGCGCGCGGTGACGCGCTCGGGCTCGAGCGCCTTGAGGCCGTATTGGCCGAAGGCGAGCGTCGCGCCCGAGGTGGCGACGCCGTGGATGCGGCCCTTGAACGCCTTGCGGAACTTGGTGCGGATCGGTTGCAGCATGACTTAACTCTGATTGTCCCCTCAGGCCGCGGCGTCGCGGCGCGGGCGCCCCTGCTCGCCCTCGGCGAGCTTCTTGTCCTGCGCCATCGGATCGTGCTCGAGGATCTCGCCCTTGAAGATCCACACCTTGACGCCGCAGGTGCCGTAGGTGGTGAAAGCGGTCGACACGCCGTAATCGACGTCGGCGCGCAACGTATGCAGCGGCACGCGGCCTTCGCGGTACCACTCCATGCGCGCGATTTCGGCGCCGCCGAGGCGGCCGGAGCAGTTGATGCGGATGCCCTCGGCGCCGAGCCGCATGGCCGACTGCACGGCGCGCTTCATGGCGCGGCGGAAGGCGACGCGGCGCTCGAGCTGCTGCGAAATCGATTCGGCGACCAGCTGCGCGTCGAGCTCCGGCTTGCGGATTTCGACGATGTTGATGACCACGTCGCTCTGCGTGAGCTTGGCCACCGCCTTGCGCAGCTTCTCGATGTCGGCGCCCTTTTTGCCGATCACCACGCCCGGCCGCGCCGAGTGGATGGTGACCCGGCACTTCTTGTGCGGCCGCTCGATGATGATCTTCGACACCGCCGCCTGCTTGAGCTGCTTCATCAGCTCGTCGCGGATCTTGATGTCCTCGTGCAGCAGCGAGCCATATTCGGCCTTGCCGGAATACCACCGCGAATCCCAGGTGCGGTTGATCCCGAGCCGCAGCCCGACCGGATTGACTTTCTGACCCATCGAGTACCCCTTTAGGCTTTCGCTGCGGCTTGCGCCTCGACCTGACGCACGACGATGGTCAGGTTGGAGAACGGTTTCAGAATGCGGCCCATGCGGCCGCGGCCGCGCGGGTTGAAGCGCTTGATCACCAGCGCCTTGCCGACATGCGCCTCGGCGACGACCAAGTCGTCGACGTCGAGGTCGTGATTGTTCTCGGCGTTGGCGATGGCCGACTCCAGGCACTTGCGCACGTCCTTGGCGATTCGCTTGCGCGAAAACTCGAGGTCGGCGAGCGCGCTCGCCACCTTCTTGCCGCGGATCATCTGCGCGACAAGATTGAGCTTCTGCGGCGAAATCCGGATCATCCGGGCCACCGCTTTCGCCTCGGTGTCCGGGAGGCTGCGCTCGCGTGAACTCTTGCCCATGACGTGTCTCTCGATTCCTTAGCTCGCCGCCGGCGTCGCGGCCGGCGCCGCCGCAGGCGCTGCCCCCGGCGCAGCCGGTGCGCCGGCCGCGCGCTTGGCTTTGCGGTCGGACGAATGGCCGTAGAACATCCGGCCCGGCGCGAACTCGCCGAACTTGTGACCGATCATTTCCTCGGTCACCATCACCGGAATGTGCTTCTGCCCGTTGTAAACGCCGAAATTCAAGCCGACGAACTGCGGCAGAATGGTCGAGCGCCGGCTCCAGATCTTGATCATCTCATGACGGCCCGACGCGCGCGCGGCTTCCGCCTTTTTCAGCAGATAGCCGTCGACAAACGGGCCTTTCCATAACGAACGCGCCATAGCTGTGGTCCTACTGCTGCTGTTTCTTCTTGCGGTCGTGCCGGCTGGCGATGATGAACTTGGTGGTGCGCTTGTTCTTGCGCGTCTTCCAACCCTTGGTCGGCACGCCCCACGGGGTCGACCAATGCTTGCCGCCCTTGGTGCGGCCACCGTGCGGGTGATCGACCGGGTTCATGACGATGCCGCGGTTGTGCGGCATGCGGCCGCGCCAACGCTGACGCCCGGCCTTGCCGATCGTCGTGTTCATGTTGTCCGGATTCGACACCGCGCCGATGGTCGCCATGCAGCGGCCGTGCACCAGGCGCTGCTCGGACGAATTGAGCCGCAGAATGACGTAATCCTGGTCACGGCCGACGATCTGCGCGTAAGAGCCGGCCGAACGCGCGACCTGCCCGCCCTTGCCGATCTTGATCTCGATGTTGTGCACGATGGTGCCGACAGGAATGACGCCGATCGGCAGCGCATTGCCCGGCTTGATGTCGGCTTTGTCGGACGAGATCACCGAGTCGCCGACGCCCAAGCGCTGCGGCGCCAGGATATAGGCCTGCTCGCCGTCCTGGTACTTGATCAGCGCGATGAAGGCGGTGCGGTTGGGATCGTATTCGATCCGCTCGACGGTTGCCGGCACGTCGACCTTGGTGCGGCGGAAATCGATCTTCCGGTAGGCCTGCTTGTGGCCGCCGCCGCGGAAGCGCGAGGTGATGCGGCCATTGTTGTTGCGGCCGCCGGTCGAGTTCTGCCCTTCGGTCAACGCCTTGACCGGCGGACCTTTGTGCAGCCCGGACCGGTTGACGATGACCAGCTGGCGCTGGCTCGGCGTGGTCGGATTGTATGTTTTCAACGCCATCGCGAGCTTCCCTTACAGTCCCGTGGTCACGTCGATGCGGTGACCCTCTTCGAGCGTCACCACCGCGCGCTTCACGTCGGACAGAACGCCGATCCGGTTCTTGAACGCCTTCTTCTTGCCCTTGCGCACATGCGTGTTGACGCTTTTGACTTTGACGTCGAACAGCTTCTCCACCGCTTCCTTGATCTGCGGCTTGGTCGCGGTCTTGCGCACCTTGAACACGACCTTGTTGTGCTCGGACGCCATGGTTGCCTTCTCGGTGATCACCGGCGACAGGATGACGTCGTAGTGGCGGGGATCGCTGGTGCTCATTTGAAGCGCGCCTCCAGCGCATCGAGCGCGGCCTTGGTCAGCACCAGGGTCTTGCGCCGCATGATGTCGTAGACGTTGATGCCCTGCACCGGCAGCACGTCGATGTTCGGGATGTTGCGCGCGGCGGAGCGGAAATTCGCCTCCACCTCGGCGCCGTCGATGATCAGCGCGTTCTCCAGGCCGAGCTTGCCGAACTGCTTGGCCAGCGCCTTGGTCTTGGCATCCTTCAGCGTCGCTTTGTCGAGGACGATGATGCCGCCGCCCTTGGCTTTGGACGACAGAGCGTGCTTGAGCGCGAGCGCGCGCACTTTCTTCGGCAGATCGATGGCGTGACTGCGCACGACCGGACCGAAGGCGCGACCGCCGCCGCGGAACTGCGGCACGCGCGCCGAGCCGTGGCGGGCGCCGCCGGTACCCTTCTGCGCATACATCTTCTTGCCGGTGCGCCAGATTTCCGAGCGATCCTTGGCCTTGTGGGTGCCGCGCTGGCGCTTGGCGAGCTGCCAGTTGACGCAGCGCTGCAGGATATCGCTGCGCGGCTCGAGGCCGAAAATGGCGTCGGACAGGCTGACCGAGCCGGCCTCTTTGCCTTCGAGCGTGGTGATCTTCAGTTCCATGTCACGCGCCCTCCGTCGTCGCGGGGGCCGCAGCAGCCGGCGTGGCCTCAGCTTTCGTCTCGGCTTCCGCCAGGCGGAACTTGCCGGGCTTAGGCGCTTCCTTCGGCAACGCTTTCTTCACGGCGTCGCGCACGGTGACCCAGCCGCTCTTGGCGCCGGGCACCGCACCTTCGACCATGATCAGGCCGCGCTCGACGTCGGTCTGCACCACCTTGAGATTGAGCGTGGTGACGCGGTCAACGCCAAGATGGCCGGGCATCTTCTTGTTCTTGAAGGTCTTGCCCGGGTCCTGACGGCCGCCGGTGCCGCCGATCGAGCGATGCGAGATCGAGACGCCGTGCGAGGCGCGAAGGCCCGCGAAATTCCACCGCTTCATGCCGCCGGCAAAGCCCTTGCCGATGGTGATGCCGCAGACGTCGACGAATTGTCCGGGAATGAAGTGATCGGCGGTGATCTCGGCACCGACCGGGATCAGCGCGTCTTCGGTCACGCGGAATTCGGCGAGCTTGCGCTTGGGCTCGACCTTGGCCTTGGCGAAATAGCCGCGGTCGGCTTTGATCATGTTGTTGGTGCTGCGCGCGCCCGAGCCAAGCTGGAGCGCGACGTAGCCGTTCTTGTCCTTGGTCCGATGCGCGACGACCTGGCACTGCGCCAGGCGCAGCACCGTGACCGGCACGTGTTCACCGGCATCGGTGAACAACCGGGTCATCCCAAGTTTCTGCGCAACAACTCCGGATCGCATGTCTTCCTCGCGCGGCCTTTACAGCTTGATCTCGACGTCGACGCCGGCGGCGAGGTCGAGCTTCATCAGCGCGTCCACCGTCTGCGGCGTCGGATCGACGATGTCCAAGAGGCGCTTGTGCGTGCGCATCTCAAACTGTTCGCGGCTCTTTTTGTCGACGTGCGGCGAGCGGTTCACCGTGAACTTCTCGATTCTGGTCGGCAGCGGGATCGGACCGCGGACCTGGGCGCCGGTGCGCTTGGCCGTGTTCACGATCTCGCGGGTCGACGCATCGAGGATGCGGTGATCGAACGCCTTGAGCCGGATCCGGATATTCTGGCCGTTCATTTGTCTGTCTCTTTCAACTG
>DATJVE010000181.1:0-8014 GCA_035501975.1 Pseudolabrys sp. | reverse complement strand
CCTCCGCGCCGGCCATCGCGCAGGAGAGCGAGTCGCACACGCGCACGGTCACCGCCGGCGGCGGCGGGCCGTCCTTCACCACGTCGAAATGCGAATAGAAGGTGGCGACCTCGTAGACTTCGGTCTGCGCCATCGTCATCTCGGCGGCGAGCGCGGCAAGATGCGCGGCGGACAAATGACCGTAATGGTCCTGGATCAGATGCAAGTGCTCGATCAAGAGATCGCGGCGGCGCGGCCGGTCGGTCAAAAGCGCACGCACCTCGTCGAGCGCCTGCGGATCGACTTGGCGGCCCTTGGGGGTGCGCGGCGGCCGGCGGCGGCCGGTACGCGGGGGCGCCTTCACGTCCTGCTCGACAACACTCATTTTGCTCTCCCGACAGGAGAAAAGCCGCTTTGAATCGCAGGACACAAGGCCCCTTAATCAATGGCTCGATAGGTTTCCTCTATTAATATGTTATCCATCCTTGTAAAATCCGATTGTACCTGCCAAAAAGGCGGTACAGGGGTGCGCAGTTTCCGGTCTGGGCGCTTTCCGAAGCGAGCGCATACCGAGACAAAGGGCTGCAGTGATCGAAAAGCTCGAATTCCTGCTCGCGCTCGCCCGGGAAAAGCATTTCGGCCGCGCCGCCGAGGCCTGCGGGGTCACGCAACCGACTTTGTCGGCCGGCGTCAAGCAGATCGAGGATGCCTTCGGCGTGCTGCTGGTCAACCGCGGCTCGCGCTTCCAGGGCTTCACGCCGGAGGGCGAACGCGTGCTCGATTGGGCGCGGCGCATCGTCGGCGACGCCCGCGCCATGCGCGAGGAGGTGCACGCGCTCAGGCACGGCCTCTCCGGCCGCCTACGCATCGCCGCTATCCCGACCACGCTGGCGATGGTCGAGCGGCTCACCACGCCCTATCGCGCGCGGCATCCGAACGTCCAGTTCACCATCTATTCGCGCAACTCGCTCGAGATTCTCGACCTGTTGGAAAATCTCGAGATCGAAGCCGGCATCAGCTATGTCGAGAACGAGCCGCTCGGCCGCGTCAACACCGTGCCGCTCTATCGCGAACGCTACCGGCTGCTCATCTCGGCGGAAGCGCCGCTCGGCAACCGCGACAGCGTCACCTGGGCAGAGGTCGCCCAGGTGCCGTTGTGCCTGCTCACTCCCGATATGCAGAACCGCCGCATCATCGATCGCCTGCTGAAAACCGCCGGCAGCGAAGCGCGGCCGACGCTCGAATCCGATTCGATGATTCTGTTGTACTCACACGTGCGCACCGGGCGCTGGGCGAGCGTCATGCCGGCGAAGATTGCCGATGCGCTGGGCTTCACCGAGAGCATTCGCGCCATCCCGATCACAGAGCCCGACGCGGTGCAGACAATCGGCCTAATCGTGCCGTCGCGCGAACCGATGACGCCGATCACCGCCGCGCTGGTGGCGGAAGCGCGGCGCGTGGCGGTTTCGCTGGACGACTGACGTCTGCGCACATTAGCCATTAGTCGTAGACGTGTGGACAATGCCAGGCGTACGTTCAAGTTTTTGCGCAAAAACATTATTCTGAATCACTCTCGTCAATGGAAATAGTCGTTCGCTATTGCGTCATGTGAATTTCCTATCACGCCATAGGAACACTTTTATTGATTCAATTAATCCCCCTCCGCACTCTGGCCAATAGCAGACTCACGGCACGTTCCCGCGCATTCTGGGTCTGACAAAAAAGAACGATAGGAAACCAAGGGGAGAACGACGCTATGAGCTTGCTCTCGATACTCGATCGTAATCACACGGTCGCAAAACCAGGATTCAGCCGGTGGATGGTGCCGCCGGCCGCGCTTTGTATTCACTTGTGTATCGGCCAGGCTTACGCGTTCAGCGTGTTCAATCTGCCGATGACCAAGCTGCTCGGCATCACGCAATCGACGCCGGCGGATTGGAAGCTGACCGACCTCGGCTGGATCTTCTCCATCGGCATTTTCTTCCTCGGTGCTTCGGCGGCGGTGATGGGCCGCTGGGTCGAGGAAGGCGGTCCGCGCCGCGCCATGTTCACCGCCGGCTGCTGCTTCGGCGGCGGCTTCATCGTCTCGGCGATCGGCGTCTACCTGCACACGCTCTGGATCGTCTATCTCGGCTATGGCGTGATCGGCGGCTGCGGCCTCGGCCTCGGCTACATCTCGCCGGTGTCGACGCTGATCAAGTGGTTCCCCGACCGCCCGGGCATGGCGACCGGCATGGCCATCATGGGCTTCGGCGGCGGCGCCTTCATCGCCTCGCCGCTGTCGGTCTGGCTGATGTCGCATTTCTCGTCGCCGACGCATGTCGGCGTCGCCGAAGCGTTCATTGCCCTCGGCGTCATCTACTTCATCTTCATGATGGTCGGCGCCGCGATCGTTCGCATTCCGGCGCCGGGCTGGAAGCCGGAAGGCTACACGCCGCCGGTGGTGGCGCAGAAGCTGATCACCAAGAACGACGTCTACGTCTATGACGCGATCAAGACGCCCCAGTTCTGGCTGATCTGGTGGGTGCTGTGCCTGAACGTGACCGCCGGCATCGGCGTGCTCGGCCAGGCTTCGGCGATGACGCAGGAAATGTTCCCCGGCAAGGTCTCGCCGCTCGCGGCGGCCGGCTTCGTCGGCCTGCTCAGCCTGTTCAACATGATGGGCCGCTTCTTCTGGGCCTCGACCTCCGACTACATCGGGCGCAAGAACACCTACTTCTGCTTCTTCGCCATCGGCACGGTGCTCTACGCGCTGGTGCCGTGGACGGGGTCGATCGGCAGCGTGGCGCTGTTCGTGTGCTGCTTCCTGGTGATCATCTCGATGTATGGCGGCGGTTTCGCCACCGTGCCGGCTTATCTGAAAGACATGTTCGGCACGCGCTACGTCGGCGCCATCCACGGCTGGCTGATCACGGCCTGGTCGATGGCCGGCATCTTCGGTCCGGTGCTGGTGAACTACATCCGCCAGTATCAGATCGAGCACGGCGTGCCGAAGGCGCAAGCCTACAACACCACCATGTACATCATGGCCGGGTTGCTGGTGATTGGCTTCATCTGCAATTTGCTGGTCAAGGCCGTGCACCATCGCTTCCACATGAAACCTGACCACGAAGCCGAACGCGCGCAGGCGGCCGTTGCCGCCGCGGGCGAACCGGCCGGCGCATAAAAGGAGGAACGCAACCATGACTGACCAAGCACAAGACAACTCGATGACCCTGAAGCTCGTGCTCGCCTGGGGCTTCGTCGGCATTCCGCTCGCCTGGGGCGTGATCCAGACGCTCATCAACGCGATGAAGCTGTTCCAGTAGTCGCCTGAGCAGACGGGCGCCGCCTCCCCACCGCGGGGCGTGGCGCCCGTTCCTTTTAAGGAGCAGGCGATGGCGCGCGCTTACGTCTTCGGCGCCGTCCGCGCGACCCGGCGCAATGCGACCTATGCGATCCGCATTGTCGACGACATCGTCGATCCGATCGAAGCCGATGTCATCGCCGAACGGATGCGCGAAAGGCTGCAAAACCGCGGCGATTATGCCGCCGACATCGTAGTGGTGCAGGGCGCGGGCAAGGAAACGCTGCGGCTACACGGTGCGCCGCACGCGGTCGCGCGCGTGCGCGCGGCGATGTTCAACGCCACCATCAGCTGGCAGCCGATAGAGCTAGAATAGCCCTCGCCCCGCCGAACGGGGCGAGGGAAGGCGAGTCACGCCACCTGCATCTCGAAATGCTTGAACATGGCGCGCTTGGCCTCGTCGTCGAACTCGGTCTTGAACTTGTGCTTGGTGCGCAGTTCGTTCGCCCGCGCCGCCGCCGGACGGGCGGAGATCTCGTCGACCAGCCGCTTCAGGTTGGGGAACTTGGCCCAATACTCCTCGCCCAGCGCGTTGGGGATGAGCCGCGCCCAGCCCCACACCGCCATGTCGACGATGCCGTAGGCGTCGCCGACCATGTATTTCTGCTTGGCCAGGCGCGCATCGAGAATGCCGAAATGGCGCTGCGCCTCGTACATGTAGCGGTTGATGGCGTAAGGGATTTTTTCCGGAGCGTATTGGCGGAAATGCACCGATTGCCCGGCGAAGGGGCCGACGCCGGAAGCGACGAACATCAGCCATGACAGCAATTCGCCGCGCAGTCTGTCGCTTTTCGCCGGCAGGAATTGTCCCGTCTTCTCGGCGAGATACAGCAGGATGGCGTTCGAATCGAACACCACCGCGTCGCCGTCGACGATGGCCGGCACCTTGGCGTTCGGATTGATGGCGAGGTATTCCGGCTTGTGCTGCTCGCCCTTGCGGGTGTCGACCGGCACCGCCTCGTAAGGCAGGCCGGTTTCCTCGAGCATGAGCGCCACCTTCATCGGGTTCGGTGCGCCGCTGTAGTAGAATTTCAACATGGTTTCTCCCGTTTGCGTTTCTCGCTGTCGCTCTTCGCCTCTCCCATTGGAAGAGGTCGACGCCTTTCCATAGCACCGAACTCGGGGCAACCCCGACTTCGGATAAGCGTCCATAGAGATTATAGCCGATCGGGAGGCGCTTGCCCGCCCGCCGCGGCCCTTTCAGGCCGGGGCCAAGGCCGCGCGCCGTGGCGCCGCCAAATCGACTGGCGCCGGGGGCGCGGTGGCGTGGTGCACTTTGCCGCCCGCCGCCGCTTGCTGCTCCTGCATCCTCATGCGCCGCTCGCGGAAAGCAATGATGCTGCGCGCCGTTTCGCGGCTGAGCATCTTATAGCGCTCCAACTCCCCGCGCAGATCATCGGCCGTCAGATTGCGTCCGGCCGTCTGCATCAGCAGCAGTTCGCGCGTCGTGGTCCAGGAACAGTCGGCTGCCTTGGCCAGAACGACCAGCATTTCATTGCCGTCATCGAGCAAGGCACGTTCGACCATCTCGATCGGAAAACGGCCGAGCTTGGCCAGCGAAACGACGACCTTGTTGAACTGTTGCGCACGGGCGGGCGCGTGAACGATGGCTTCCGCGACCGGTTGCCGCTCGAAGCGGCGGCGGACATCGCGCGCGGCGGCATTGTATTCCTGCGAGGCCTCCCGCGCGCCTTTTTGCATCGCGCGCGCCACGTCGTCGACGCTGTCGCGGATTGCCGCGGCGGCCAGCGGATTGGCCGTCTCCAGCTTGGAGCGCACCGTCGCCGATGCGGCGTCCAGCAGCTTGATGAAATATTGACGCGGAATGTCGCTGCGCTGGGCAAGCGTCAGGGTCAGCTTGCGGTCGCGTCGTGCGCAAACGGACAGGCGTTCGTAGCCGGCAAGCGAAAAACGCGCCCCGTGGTTTCCCGCGACCTTGCGCAAGACGCGGCGGCCGCCGCGCTCGACCAGAACATCGGTGACCGCCTCGCTCAGCTTCAGCCGCTTGGCGATAGCAAATAGGTGCCCTTGACTCTTGGTGCGAGCGTTTTCGACCAGATCGTCGTCGTTCAACTGTTCGGAGTGTGCCAGGACGGGACCGGCGACCTCAATCGCGTCGTCAAAAGCGAGCGAGCGGATGAGTTTGGGCGGGGCGCCGCCCGCGTCGGCCATCCGCTGCGCGAGTTTGGCCCGCGCCTTGACTTCGATATCGGCCGCCAGCTCTTGCAGCACGTCGTCGAACAGCGCGATCTGTTCCTTGGAATAGCCGCGCGCGCCGGCGACGAACAGGTCGGTGATGCGCTGGAGGATGCGCAGGCGCTGCTTCACGCCGCCCGTCTCCACGGCGGCGATCAGTTCATCGATCAGCGAATGATTTCGGGCGGATGGCGGGTCGGTATCAGGCTGTGGCGGAATGTTTTTGAGCATCGATAGGCCAGACTGTAATTACGGCTTGAGTTTTCAGTCTAGCGAAGAGACCCAAAAAGACGTTCTACGCACAAAGCGCAAAACGGCTAAAACTTTAATGAAATGGGCCGAGCGTGAAACGCAAGAAGCCCGCCGTTCGGCGGGCTCCTCGGCACAAGTCGGCGTGCGGGGTCGCTTCAGAACAGCCCGACGATTTTGCCGTCCGGCCCGACGTCGATCGAATCCGCCGCCGGCACCTTGGGCAGGCCGGGCATGGTCATGATCTCGCCGCAGATCGCCACCACGAACTCGGCGCCGGCGGAGAGCCGCACTTCGCGCACGTTGATGGTGTGATCGGCCGGCGCGCCCTTGGCGTCGGGATTGGTCGTGAACGAATACTGCGTCTTGGCCATGCAGATCGGGAAGTTCTTGTAACCCATGTCTTCCCAGGCCTTGAGCTGATCCTTGACCGACTTGTCGGCGGTGACCGCCTTGGCGCGATAGATTTCTCGCGCGATGGTTTCGATTTTTTCGAACAACGGCATCTCATCCGGATAGAGGAACTTGAGCTTTTCCTTGTTCCCGTCGATCGCCTTGATAACGGCCTTGGCGACATCGGCAGCGCCCTCGCCGCCCATCGCCCAGTGGTCGGCCATGATTGCCTCGACACCCAGCGCCTTGCACTTGTCTTTGACCAGCGCGATCTCCGCCTCGGTGTCGGCGGAGAAGCGGTTGATCGAGACCACCGCCGGCAGGCCGAACTTCTTCACGTTCTCGATGTGGCGCTGCAGGTTGGCCATGCCGGCCTCCAGCGCCTTGAGGTTCTCGTTCTTGAGATCCTCCTTCTTGACTCCGCCATGCATCTTCAGCGCGCGAATCGTCGCGACCAGCACCACGCAATCCGGCGCGATGCCGGCCTTGCGGCACTTGATGTCGATGAATTTCTCGCCGCCGAGATCGGCGCCGAAGCCGGCCTCGGTCACCACATAATCGGCGAGCTTGAGCGCGGTGGTGGTGGCGAGCACCGAGTTGCAGCCGTGCGCGATGTTGGCGAAGGGGCCGCCGTGGATGAAAGCGGGCGTGCCTTCCATGGTCTGCACCAGATTCGGCGCCAGCGCCTCCTTCAGCAGAACGGTCATCGCGCCATGCGCCTTGAGATCGGCGGCGCGCACCGGCTTGCGGTCACGCGTGTAGCCAAGGACGATGTTGCCGAGCCGTTTCTTGAGGTCTGCCACGTCGCGAGCAAGGCAGAAGATCGCCATGACCTCCGAAGCGACCGTAATGTCGAAGCCATCCTCGCGCGGGAAGCCATTGGCGACGCCGCCGAGCGAGTTCACGATCGAGCGCAGCGCCCGGTCGTTCATGTCGAGCACGCGCCGCCAGGCGATGCGGCGCGGATCAATGCCGAGCGAGTTGCCCCAATAGATATGGTTGTCGATCAGCGCCGCGAGCAGGTTGTTGGCCGAGGTGATGGCGTGGAAGTCGCCGGTGAAGTGCAGATTGATGTCCTCCATCGGCACCACTTGCGCGTAGCCGCCGCCGGCGGCGCCGCCCTTCATGCCGAAGGAGGGCCCGAGCGAAGGCTCGCGGATGCACAGCATCGCCTTCTTGCCGATATGGTTGAGCGCATCGGTGAGGCCGACTGTGGTGGTGGTCTTGCCCTCGCCAGCCGGCGTCGGATTGATGGCGGTGACCAGGATCAGCTTGCCGTTCGGCCGGCTTTGCAGCGACTTAACGTAGTCCATCGACACCTTGGCCTTGTAGTGGCCGTAAGGCTCGAGATTTTCCGCGGCGATGCCGAGCTTTTGCTTGGCGATGTCGAGGATCGGGCGCTTGGTGGCGGATTGCGAAATTTCGATGTCGGATTTCGGCTTTTGATGCTGGGAGGCGGGCATGGGTCTATCCAATCAAGCGTTAGCGTTTGCGAAAATTCCTGGCGAACAGGCTGGATGTCATGCCCGGCCGGCCATGACGGTGGAACGATCAGGTGAACCTTGCTTTAGCGGGGATATTGGCGGACTTCGCCCATTCGCCGGCATCGATCTTCTTGCCGTCGGCGGGCTGCACCCGCGTGACCTTGAAGCGGCCGTCTGCGCAGACCACGGTGACGCCGTCAGCCTCGACGGCGACGATCTCGCCCAGCTTACCGCCGATCCCCTTCGGGTCCTTGGCCGGCAGCGGCTTGGCGTCGAAAATCTTCAGCGTCTTGCCGTCGAACGTGGTCCAGGCGCCGGGCGCCGGATTACAGCCGCGGATGAGGCGATCGATCTGCTCCCACGGCTT
>DATJVE010000180.1:0-3707 GCA_035501975.1 Pseudolabrys sp. | reverse complement strand
CGCTCGCTCTTGAAGGTGTCGGCCATCGCCTCGCGCGCGAACAGGCCGCGCCGGTTGACCCACGGTCCGAGATTGGTGGAAACCGTCACGTCCGGCGAGGTGGTGACGATGCGGCGCGCGAACTCGCTGTCGGCGCGGCCGAGTTCGTTGAGGATGGCGCCGAAGCCGGTCTGCGTCGACGTCGTGGCCTGGAACGTGACCGGCAATTCGGCCGGCACCTCGATGTCTTGGCCCTTGAGCCGCCGTTCGCTGCCCGACGCGAAGGGCACACTGTCGAGAAACTTTTGCAGCCGTTCCGCCGGCAGCGACAGGCCTTCGAACTTGTCCCATTCGTGGCCAGGCCGCACCGCCATCGCCTTGCGGAACGTCTCCATCTGCGCCGGCGTCATCAGGCCGGCATGATTGTCCTTGTGGCCGGCGAAGGGCAGGCCGAAACCCTTCACGGTATAGGCGATGAAACAGGTCGGTCGGTCGCTGTCGGCCTTGTCGAAGGCATCGAGCAGCGACGGCAGGTCGTGGCCGGCGAGATTGTTCATCAGCGCCGCGAGCTCCTCATCGGAGCGCTTGGCGATGAGCCGCGAGACGTCGCCCTGGTCGCCGATCTCGTCGTTGAGGCGCTTGCGCCAGGCGGCGCCGCCGGCGAAGACCAGCGCCGAGTAGAGCGGGTTGGGACAGCGATCGATCCATTGCCGCAGTCTGTCGCCGCCCGGCTCCTTGAACGCCGCCTGCTGCAGCGAGCCGTATTTCAGAATCACCACGTCCCAGCCGAAATTCTCGAACAGGTGCTCGTAGCGCTCCCACAAGCCCTCGCGCACCACCGCGTCGAGGCTTTGCCGGTTATAGTCGATAATCCACCAGCAATTGCGCAGGCCCTGTTTCCAGCCTTCGAGCAGCGCCTCGAAAATGTTGCCCTCGTCGAGCTCGGCGTCGCCGACCAGCGCCACCATGCGGCCTTCCGGCCGCTGTGTGCCCCAGCCGTGCGCGCGCACGTAGTCCTGCACCAGCGAGGAGAACAGCGTCTGCGCCACTCCGAGGCCGACCGAGCCGGTGGAGAAGTCGACGTCGTCTGCATCCTTGGTGCGCGAGGGATAGCTCTGCGCGCCCTTGTAGCCGCGGAAGGCTTCCAGCCGCTCGCGCGTCTGCTTACCGAGGAGGTATTGAATGGCATGGAAGATCGGCGAGGCGTGCGGCTTCACCGCGACGCGATCTTGTGGCCGCAGCACGTCGAGGTAGAGCGCGGTCATGATGGTGGCGAGCGAGGCGGACGAGGCCTGATGGCCGCCGACCTTCAACCCGTCGGAATTCTCGCGCAGGTGATTGGCGTTGTGGATCGTCCAGCTCGCCAGCCAGAGGATCTTCTTTTCCAGTTCGCGCAAGGTTTCGACGTTGCCGGCCATGGCGGCAGTCTAGCGCGATCGCCGCACGCCGGGAACCTCGCCGGCACGAATGTTCAAAATGCTGCGATCAAGCAGGTCGATCGGTCGCGGTCAGCGCTGCGCCGCTTGCGGATTGGCCGGCGCGTCAAGCACCGTCTTGCAGGCGGGCGGCAGGTCGGCGAGCGTGATCGGTTTCGGCGGCACTTTCGGCGGCGGCCCGGGCTTCGGGTGCAGCACCGAGTCCTTGAACCAAAAGGCGAGGTCCTTGTCGCTGCAGCCGTCGCCCGCCGGCACCGGCTCCTGCTTGCGGCAGTGCGGCGAGTCGGCCGGACATTTCAGCCGCACGTGGATGTGGTCGGCGTGGCCGTACCAGGGCCGCACCTTCTCCATCCAGGCGTCGTGGCCCTTCGGCTCGACGCGGCACAGTTCCTTCTTGATCGCGGCATTGACAAAAATGCGCTCGACTTCGGGCTGCTCGGCCGCGGTGCGGATGAAGGCGATATCCGAGGGCGTCCAGGTTTTCGGATTGACGTGGAGGCCGTCGGCGGCGACGAGATTGCTCGCCGAAATATCCTCGCGCTCCTTCGGACTGAGCTCGTGGTTCGGCATCGGCATGAACCAGATGTCGACGTCGAGCCCGATCTGATGGCTGGCATGTCCGAACGGCAGCGGGCCGCCGCGCGGCTGCGCCATGTCGCCGACCAGGATGCCGTGCCAGCCGGTGGCCTTGGCGGCGAGCGGGGCGAAGCGCTCGAGGAAATTGACCAGTTCGGGATGGCCCCAATTGCGGTTGCGCGACAGCCGCATCACCTGCCAGTTCGGGCCGTCGACCGGCAGTTCGACGCCGCCTTGCAGGCAGCCGCGCGGGTAATAGCCGATCGCCATCGCATGGCCGAGCGACGGCAGCTTGACCGCCGAGAAGAGCTGCTTGGCGGGCAGCTTTGCCTCCGCGACCGCCGGCTTCGCCGGCGGCGCAGGAACGGCGACCGCGGGCGCTGCATTCGCTCGCGTCTGCGCCAAGCCGCTGCCGGTGGATGCGGCGATGCAGGCGAGCGACAGGGCGAAAACGGCGACGATTCGGCGCGTCATGCTTCTTCCCATTTAACGATTCTACCGGTTCTTGTCAGGTTAATTGCGCGGAAATGGCCGCGCCTCCCAGGGTAGTAACCAAAATTGCGGGATTTTAGGCAAAGTTCACAAAACCTTGCCAAGATGACGCCGCTCCGGGGGGAACTTGCGATGCCGCGATTTGCCGTTGTCCTTGCCGCAACCGCCGTGCTGTTCGGCGGTCTCGCCTCCGCCCAGGCCGCCGTCGTCGTGACGGTGGACAAATCGGCGCAGGAACTGTCGGTCACCGTCGACGGCACGCCGCGTTATCACTGGCCGGTGTCGACCGCGCGCATTGGCTACCACACGCCGAACGGCACCTATAAGCCACAGCGGCTGGCGCGCAAATGGTTCTCGCGCAAGTACGACTGGTCGCCTATGCCCTATTCGATCTTCTTCGACGAGGGCTACGCCATCCACGGTTCGTACGAAATCTCGCATCTCGGCCGGCCGGCCTCGCATGGCTGCGTCCGCCTGCACCCGGATAACGCCGCGCTCCTGTTCGCGCTGGTGAAGGAGCGCATGGACGACACCACCATCGTGGTGACCGGCGAGCGGCCGGAGAAGGTGCGCGCGCGCCAACGCGATGAGGACGAACACGAGGTGCGCCGCCGCCGCGTGCATCGCGAGCGCCGCGAGGCGCCACGCGAGGCCGAAGCGCGGCCGCAGGCCCAGCGCTTCGGCAATCAAAGCAACAGTTGGCACAGCGGCCAGCAGCAGTTCTTCATCTTCGGCCCGCCACCGGGCCAGCGCTGAGCAGCGTTGCCCTAGTGCCCGCGCGCCTTGCGCGTGCGCGCCGCCGCCGAGCGATGCGCCGAGGCGCGGCCGCCGCTGCGTCCGCCTTTGCGCGCCGAGGCGTGGCTTTCCTTGTGGCCGCGGCCGGAGCCGCTGCGCTTGCCGCCGCCGGATTCCTTGTTGACCGTCGCCCAGGCGCGGCGTTCGGATTCGCGGCGCGACACGCCGCGGCGTTCGTAGCCCTTCTCGATGTGACGCGCCTTGCGCTTCTGCTTGGTGGTGTAGCTCGCCTTGCTGCCGCGCGGCATGAGTTGTCTTCTCCTCACGTGATCATTGTCTGGTTGAACGCTTGAAACTGCCGCGTGGTTCCATGCTCTCCGTCCGTCGTTGCCGGGCTTGACCCGGCAATCCATGCGGCGGTTCGGCAAGGATCGATTTACGTAAGGCTGGCGCGCGCTGACGTTCGTCATGGATGCCCGGGTCAAGCCC
>DATJVE010000179.1:0-11699 GCA_035501975.1 Pseudolabrys sp. | reverse complement strand
GTCCTCGCGCGTCGCCGCGACGCAGGTCAGATGCGCCGCCGGGATCAGTGGCGTCTCCGCCAGGATGCGTTTCACCGTGGCGTGCGTGCGTTCGCGCGTCGAGCCGCCGGCGCCGTAGGTGACGGAAACGAATTTCGGCGCCAGCGGCGCCAGGCGCTCAATCGATTCCCAGAGAATGGTCTCCATCTCCACCGTCTGCGGCGGGAAGAATTCGAACGAAACATTGATGCGGCGGCCCTCGCCGCGCGCGAACCGGCTGGCGCGCTCGCTCATCACGCCACCTCCCGGTGCGAAGGCTGCGCCATCAACGCGCGGGCGTCGCGCGCGAGCCAGAGCGACACCGCGATCTTGCCCTCGGGCTCCGGCGACAGGCTCTTGTGCAGCACCGGCTCGAGGCCGGACGCCGTCATCCATTGCGTCACCGTCTCCGGCGCAAAGCCGAGCCGGCGGTGCGCAAACTGCTCGCGCAGGAATTCCTGCTCGTGCGGCGCGAAGTCGACCACCAAGAGCCGCCCGCCCGGCCGCAGCACGCGCGCCGCTTCATGAATCGCGCGCGCGCCGTCGTCGAGGAAGTGCAGCACCTGATGCAGGATGACGACGTCGAAGGAGTCGTTGGCGAGCGGCAGGTCGTAGATGTCGCCTTGCCGCACGCTGCAATGCTTCAGCCCGGCGCGCTCCAGCCGGTCGCGCGCCAAGAGCAACATGTCAAGCGAGAGGTCGAGGCCGAGCCCGCGCTCGATCTCGGGACCGAACAGTTCGAGCATGCGCCCGGTGCCGGTGCCGAGGTCGAGCAGCGAGCGGAACGGCTTGCCGGCAAGCGCCGCGCGGATCGCGGCTTCGACCGCGTCGTCGGCGACGTGCAGCTTGCGGATACGGTCCCACTCGGCGGCGTGGGCACGGAAATAGGCTTGTGCGGCGGTGGCGCGCGCCGCGCGCACCGAGGCGAGCCGGGCGCGGTCGCGGGCGATGGTCTGGTCGGCCGGATCGAGCCGCTCGAGCAGCGCGCGCGCAAGCTCGGCACCGCCGCCATGCTCGGCCAGGCGAAAGAAGGCCCAGGTACCCTCGCGGAAGCGTTCGATCAGGCCGGCTTCGGCCAAGAGCTTGAGATGGCGCGAGATGCGCGGCTGCGACTGGCGCAGGATGTCGGTGAGGTCGGAAACGGTCAGCTCGGCCTCGGCGAGCAGCGCCAGCACGCGCAGGCGCGTCTCTTCGCCGGCGGCTTTGAGCGCCGCATTGAGCGTGTCGAAACGGAGCCGGGCATGACTGACCATGGAGACTTACTTGGGCCATTTCCCACTATATAAAGATATCTTTATACATTGAAACGGCGGCCTGCAAGCCGCCTTCATAAGGTCTTTCCCCGACTGGTTAGCGATGGGTAAGAGTGGCAATGTTCGTCGGCTACCAGGATTGGAGCCGCGTCCCCCATGGCCATTTTGGATTTTGGGATCCGCGACGGTGAGCTCGCCGTCGATTTGCCCGTGGCCTATGACGCCGGCCTCTATTACATCGGCCGCATCCACACGCCTTGGAAACACCGCAAGGACTGCCCGAAAAACGCCCGCGAATCCGATGCGGTCTGTACCGTCGAGATCGACCCGCGCTGGCACAAAGCCCTGAAAGACGTCGAGACCTGCAGCCATCTGGTGCTGCTCTACTGGATGCACAATTCGCCGCGCGACCTGGCCCTGCAGGTCCCCGGCCACTACGGCGTCCAGCGCGGCACCTTTGCGCTGCGCTCGCCGGCACGCCCCAACCCGATCGCGATGAGCGTGGTGAAGCTCGTTGGCGTCGACGACGGAAAACTTTCGGTCATCGGGCTCGACTGCATGGACGGCACGCCGCTGCTCGACATCAAGCCCTATTTCGCCTCGACCGACAGCGTGCCCGAAGCGGCGGTCGGCTGGCATCGCGATCGCGCGCGATAAGCTGCGAAAACGCTAATCCTTCCAGCCGGTTCCGCGCGGTCGCGGGAATTTGAGGCTGCATCGACCGGGAACATTTGAACCCGCCCGACGCTTGTCCCGACCAACGATGGAGCAAAGTTCATCGGGGAGGTCGTCATGTTCTCCAAATCCATCGCCGCCGTTTCGTTGATCGCCGCAGCCGCGCTGTGGTGCGGCGCCGCCAAGGCCGATCCACTGTTCGCGTTTCTTTCGCCCGGGCAGATGCAGGTCGCTCCGCAAGCCGAGCCGCAAGTCGCGCCGGACGAGCAGGCCGCGCCGGACGCCGACGCCCAGCTCGATCCGCGGCTGCAGCGCCAGATCGTCGCCTACGCCACCGACGAGGCGCCGGGCACCGTCGTCATCGATACGCCGCACACCGTCCTCTATTACGTGCTCGGCAACGGCAAGGCGATCCGCTACGGCATCGGCGTCGGCCGTCAGGGCTTCACCTGGTCGGGCGTCAAGCAGGTCGCGCGCAAGGCCGAGTGGCCGGATTGGTATCCGCCGGCCGAGATGATCGCGCGCCAGCCTTATCTGCCGCGCATGGTCGCCGGCGGCCCCGGCAATCCGCTCGGCGCGCGCGCCATGTATCTCGGCGGCACCGAATATCGCATCCACGGCACCAACGATCCGACCACCATCGGCAAGCACGTGTCGTCGGGCTGCATCCGCCTCACCAATGAGGACGTCGAGGATCTCTATAACCGCGTGCAGATCGGCGCCAAGGTGATCGTGCTGCCGCAGAATGCGCCGGCGCAGACCGCACAGCATGCGCCGAAGCCGGAGCGCGACGCGCGCATGTCCTGGAACGTCGGTCGCGTGTCCACGCTTTACTGATTTTCGCGCAACCTCCTAGGACTTTGCCCGGCGCCCGCGCCGGGCACTTATTTTGTGCTTTGAGTTTCTCGCGGGAAAGGTGCTACTGCGGTGGCGCAATTTCTTTTACGACCGCGCCGTGTCGGACAACCGGCTGTCGGCCTATAGGATACCAACTCACCGGGAGTCCTTGACATGGAACAGCCGAAAGCGCGGCCCAGCATGGGCCGCTGGTACATCCTGATTTTGATCAGCCTGATGTATCTGATTACCTATCTCGACCGCGTGAATATCTCGACCGCGGCACCGGCGATCAGCAAGGAATTCGGCTTCGACAAGATCACCATGGGCGTGATCTTCAGCGCCTTCGTCTGGGCCTATGCGCTGTTCCAGGTTCCCGGCGGCTGGATCGGCGACCGCTTCGGGCCGCGCAAGGTGCTCACCGTCATCGTCGGTTATTGGTCGGTGATGACGGCGGCGACGGCGTGGGCGACCGGCGCCACCTCGTTCGTGGTGCTGCGTTTCCTATTCGGCGTCGGCGAAGGCGGCGCCTTCCCCGGCGCGACGCGCGCCATGCAGCTCTGGTATCCGAAGCACGAGCGCGGTTTCGTGCAAGGCATCACCCACAGCGCGAGCCGCCTCGGCGCGGCGATTGCGCCGCCACTGGTCGTGCTGATCATGACCACGCTCGGCTGGCGCTCCGTGTTCTACATCTGCGGCGCGGTCGGCTTGGTGTGGTCGGCGCTGTGGTGGTTCGCCTATCGCGACCTGCCGGAAGACCACGGCTTGGTCAACGGCGACGAGCTCAAATACATCCGCGGCACCGACGCGCAGGGCAACGCGCTTAATGCCAACATCAGCAAGAAGCCGACGGTGCCCTGGGGCATCATGCTGCGCTCGCCCAATATGTGGGCGATCATGTGCGCCTACTTCACCTATGTCTATTGCTTGTGGATCTTCTTGAGCTGGCTGCCGTCCTATCTGATCGAGTTCAGGCACTTCACGCTGATCAAGGTCGGCATCTTCGCCTCGCTGCCTTTATGGGCGGGGGTCGTCGGCGACACGGTCGGCGGGCTCGCGACAGACTGGCTGTTGGCGAAGACCGGCAATATCAAATTCGCGCGCCGGTCCGTCGCCATCACCGGCATGCTCGGCTGTGCACTGTTCATCGTTCCGGCGGCGATCACCGACAACGCCTACACCGCCGTCTATTGCCTGACCGCCTCGATGTTCTTCCTCGAATGCACCATCGGCCCGTCTTGGGCGGTGCCGATGGATATCGGCGGCGAGCATTCGGGCACGGTTTCCGGGATGATGAACATGGCCGGCAATATCGGCGGCGCGCTGTCGCCGCTGGTGTTCGGCCTGCTCGTCCAGTTCGGCTCGTGGCAGGCGCCGTTCATCGTCGCCGCCAGCCTGCTGGTGCTGGGCTCGGCGGTGTGGCTGTTCTGGCTCGATCCGGGCGCCTCGGCGGTGGAGAAAAAAGAAACGCCGCCGGCCGCCGCCAAGATCGCGGCCACCTGACGGCCTGCGCCGCTGCGTCATTGCAGCGTCGCCGCCACCTCCGGGATATCGCGTAGTGGCACGCCGATCGCCTGCATCAGCGTCACCGGATCGGCTTTAAGCCCCGCGCGCGGCGGGTCTTCCAGATAGGCGCCGAGATAACGCGCGCGCGCGACCAGCGCGGTGCCGAAGGCGCGCGTCTTCGCCTCATAGACCGCAAGCGCCGCATCGATGTCGGCGCTGGCCGCCAACGCGTCGGTCAGCCACGCCGCGTTGAGCGCCGCCTTGGTGACACCGGCGCCGACGTGTGGACGGGCGACGAAAGCGGCATCGCCCAGGAGCAGCGCGCGGCCGGCGACCACGGAAGGCGATACCAGATCGAAGATCGGTTGAAAGAACGGATTGGGCGTCGCCTCGGTCAGCGCGATGAATTGCGGCGGCAAGATTGCGTGCGCCTGCTCACGGAACAAGGCAATCACCTCGGCGCGGATCAGCGGCGGCGGAATGGCGGCGTGATGGCGGCCGCGCGCATCGGTGCACATTTCCCTTAACGCCGTAGCATTGACCGGATGATACCAGAGCCAGTTCATGCGCCGCCGCCCGGGCGTGAGGTCGTCGTCGGCGCCCGGCTGCAAATAGGAGAGGAACATCTCGCGCGGCGGCAGAAAGAAGGCATAGGATTCGAACAACTCGCCGCGCGCGTCTTGCGGTACGGCATTTTCGTCGATCACGCCGCGCCAGCCGACGTAACCGGCATAGACCGGCGCCGGTGCCGCCGGGAACGCGCGCGCCCGCACCGTCGAATAAACGCCATCGGCGCCGACCAGCAGCTCGCCGTCGGCGCGCGCGCCATCGGCGAAGACCGCGGTGACGCCGCCGGCCTGCTGCGCGACGTCCTCAAGCTGCATGCCGGCGCGATAACACGCGTCGGGCAATCGCCGCCGCAGCGCGCGGTAGAGCAGGGTCCACGAGGTGAGGATCTTGTCGAACGGCAGCCGCGCGATCACCGAGCCGTCGCGGGCGAGGCAAAAGCGCGAGGAGAACGACTGGCCGATCGACTCGTCGACGACAATGCCGAGCCGGCGCATGATTTCGAACATCTCGACATGCGTGCCGATGCCGACGCCGCGGCTGGCGAGATCGCCGGTGCTCTTCTCGAACACCGTGACCTCCCAGCCGGCCTGGCGCAGCAGCAGGCCGGCGAACAGCCCGCCGAGCGAGCCGCCGATGATCATTGCGCGAGCCATCGTCTTTCTTTACTTGCTTCAGTCGGCGCGCAACCTAGCCTCGACAACTGCGCCCGGCAATTTTTTGCTATAAGGCGCGCCTGATCAATCAAGGAGCGGCGTCATGCGGATTGCGGCAATGGCGGCGGGCGCGGTCGGTGGCTATTTCGGCGCGCGCATGGCGGCCGCCGGCCACGACGTGTTCTTCATCGCGCGCGGCGCCAATCTCGCGGCGATGACGACGAACGGCCTCAAGGTCGAGAGCGTGCACGGCGACCTGCATTTGCCGAAAGTCAACGCCACCGACGACCCGAAGAGCGTCGGTCCGGTCGACATCGTGCTCTTTGCCGTCAAGCTATGGGACACCGAGAAGGCGGCCGAGCTGGCACGACCGCTGATTGGCCCGAATACTCGGCTCATCACCTTCCAGAACGGCGTCGACAGCGTCGAGCGCATCGCGCCTATCCTCGGACAGGAACACACCGTGTGCGGCATTGCCGCTATCGCCACCGTTATCGACTCGCCCGGCGTCATCAAGCATACGAGCGCATTTGCTGCCATCCGCTTTGGCCACGCCGACAAGCACGCCGATCCTGTGCTGCAGGCCTTCGCCGAGGCTGGTAAGGCCGCCAAACTCGACATCGCCATCTCCGAGGACATTGAGGTCGATCGCTGGCACAAGTTCATCTTTCTTACCGCGATGTCGGGCTCGACAGCCGCTTTGCGCTCGCCGATCGGGCCGATCATTGCCGATCCGGAGCTGCGCGCTTTCTTCAAGCAGCTCATGGAGGAGGCAACCGCGGTCGGCCGGGCCAAAGGCATCAAACTCGACCAAGCGTTCGTCGACGCGCGCATGGCTTTCGTCATGAATGTTGTCGAGCCGACCATGGTCGCCTCGATGGCGCACGATCTGGATCGCGGCAACCGGCTCGAGCTCGACTGGCTGTCCGGCAAGGTGCGCGCGCTCGGCCGCGAGCTCGGCATCCCGACCCCGGCGAGCGATGCCGTCTATACCGTGCTCAAATTGCACCGCATGGGAACGCGGTCGTAGCGGCGGCGCGCCACTACAACCAGGAGGAAATCGGGACCGCCGCGACGGGCGGCGGAGCGGGGGCTAAGGCCATGAAATTGCCCGGTAACAGACCGCAGCACGGCATCAATGGGACGTGAAAGAACCGATCAAGAACGGTGTTTGTTATTGCAGGGCGTGGATTGGCAGGCTCTATGGTTCGTGCGACAAACACAGGGACACCATCAACAGTCGCGGGCCGGCAGCCCGGTGGATATGGAAAAACGGTCGGCACTAGACTAAAGATAAGAAATAGCAGGCCGTTACCCTGAATCAATGACAAGAAAAATGCCCTGGAGGATACGCCCTTGTTCGGTACGCTCGTAAAAAAGCGCGATTTTTACGCCGGCGGCTTGATGACCCTGCTCGGCGCCGCGGTCACGCTCGACTCCCTCACCTATACGCTTGGCACCCTCACCCATATGGGCCCGGGCATG
Organism: Pseudolabrys sp.; assembly: GCA_035501975.1. Classification (GTDB taxonomy): domain Bacteria; phylum Pseudomonadota; class Alphaproteobacteria; order Rhizobiales; family Xanthobacteraceae; genus Pseudolabrys. Next base: position 4,702 of record DATJVE010000179.1, on the reverse strand, counting down.
TTCCCGTTGATGCTCGGCATCACGCTCACTTTCGTCGGCGTGCTGATCCTGGGCGCTGCGATTGCCACCCCGCTCGGCGACGACGAACGCATCCTGCCGGAGAAGCCGGAGTGGTTCGCCTGGGGCTGCATCCTGGCCGGGCCGGTCCTGTTCATCATCCTCGGTGAATATTTCGGTTTGATCCCAGCGACCTTCGCCTGCGTCCTCGTGCCCGCGCTCGGTGACCGCACTGCGACGCTGAAGGGCTCGGCGATCCTCGCCGCCGGCGTCACCGTCTTCGGCGTAGGCCTGTTCTCCTACGTGCTGAAGATTCCGTTTCCGCTGCTTCGGTGGGGCTTCTGATGTTTGAAACCGCGCTTACCGATCTCTGGTACGGCTTCGGCGTCGCCCTCGAGCCGCACAACGTCATGTGGTGCTTCATCGGCGTGTTCGTCGGCAACATGGTTGGCGTGCTGCCCGGCATGGGCCCGCTGGCGACCATCTCGATCCTTCTGCCGCTGACCTTCGGCATCAAGCCGGTCGGCGCCATTCTGATGCTGGCGGGCGTGTTCTACGGTTCGCAATATGGCGGCGCCATCTGCTCGATCCTGCTCAATCTTCCGTGTCACCCACCGCACGCCGTCACCTGTCTCGACGGCTTCCCGCTCACCAAGAGGGGACGCGGCGGCGCGGCGCTCGGCATCACCGTCATCAGCTCGTTCGTCGGTGCCTCGTGGGGCATCACCGAGATGATCTTCCTCGCGCCGATCCTGGTGGTGGTGGCGTTGAAGTTCGGCCCGGCGGAGATCTGCTCGCTGATGTTGCTCGGCCTGTTGGCCGGCTCGACGCTGGCGCGCGGTTCGCCGCTCAAGGGCGTCGCCATGACCGTTTGCGGGCTGCTCATCGGCATTGTCGGCAGCGACATCGAGACCGGGACGCCGCGATTTACTTTCGGCATCCCCAATCTGTTCGATGGCGTCGAGATCGTCGCGCTGGCGCTCGGTCTGTTCGGCATCGCCGAGTTCATGAAGAGCGTCAACCAGCTGTCCGAGGTCGACACCAAATACACCAACGTCAAGTTCAAGGACCTGCGCCCGACGCGCGACGAATTCCGCCGCGCGATCCCGTCCATGTTCCGCGGCACCATTATCGGCAGCCTGTGCGCGCTGATCCCGGGCACCGGGCCGACCATCGCCTCGTTCATCTCCTACGCCACCGAGAAGAAGATCTCGAAGACGCCGGAAAAGTTCGGCACCGGCATGATCGAGGGCGTCGCCTGCCCGGAAGCCTCGACGCACTCCTCGGTGCAGGGCGACTTCATCCCGACCATGAGCCTGGGCATCCCGGGCGACGCGGTGATGGCGCTCATCCTCGGCGCCCTGATGATCCAGGGCATCGTGCCCGGCCCGCAGCTCATCAGCGAGCACCCGGACATCTTCTGGGGCCTGATCGCGAGCTTCTGGATCGGCAACATCATCCTGGTCATCCTCAACGTGCCGATGATCGGTCTGTGGGTGAAGCTGCTGACCATCCCCTACAAGTACCTCTATCCGAGCGCGATGTTCTTCGTGGCGATCGGCGTCTACTCGACCAACAACGACATGTTCCAGGTCGGCGAAGTCGTCCTCATCGGTCTCGTCGGCTACATGCTGTTGCTGCTCGATTTCCACCCTGCCCCGATCTTGCTCGGCTTCGTGCTGGGTCCGCGTTTCGAGGAGAACTTCCGCCGCGCCATGTTGATCTCGCGCGGCGACATCCTGGTGTTCGTCAAGCATCCGATCAGCGCCGTGTTCATCGGCCTGTGCGTGCTGCTGATCGTCATGCAGGTCGTCGTGCGGCTGCGCGCGCCCAAGGCGCTGCCGACCGAGATGGCCTTGCCGACCGATCACCACAAGGCTGCCGAAGCCGCGGAGTGAAGCGGCGCGGGCCGCTCGGCACTTGCGGGCAGCAAAAATGGCCGCCCGCGAGCGGTGCGGCCATAAGTGTCAGTTTGGGTCTATGCCACCCGTTCCAGAGGGGAATGGAATGGCAGGTCCCAGTCTGCCTCTCCCGCGCGCCGGCGCGCCTTCACCCAAATTATTGATTCAAGTTAATGAATGAGGCTACGCTGGCTGCTGGTCTTGAGCCATGAGCCCGCAGACCTTACGCAATGCGTTGGATCAACATCCGTTCGTCGCGCGGCTGTTGCAGCTTGTCGATTTGAATGCCGCCGAGCTCAGGAATCTCGACGCCATCATCGACGGCGAATTGGTGATCCGCAAGCGGCGCGACCTCATCGCCGACGGCTACGAATACCGCAAGCTCTGTTTCGTGAAGGACGGCTACGCCGTGCGCTACAAGCTCTTGCGCAACGGCAAGCGCCAGATCCTCAACGTCATCCTGCCCGGCGACGTCGTCGGCCTGCCGGGTAGCTTCTTCGAACGCGCGGTGTTCGCCGTCACCGCCATCACCGACCTGCGCATGAACGTCTGCTCGCTCGATTCGTACGTCCAGCTCTGCTACCGCCATCCGCAATTCGGCCTAGCGCTGACCTGGATCGCGGTGCAGGAGGCGACCACCTATGCCGAGCACGTCATCGACGTCGGCCGGCGCACGCCGCTCGAGCGGCTGTCGCATTTCCTGCTCGAGCTGCATGCGAGGCTCAAGACGACCGGCCGCGCCGAGCAGAAGCGCTTCACCTTGCCGTTCTCGCAGGAAGTGATCGCCGACGCGCTCGGCTTGAGCGTGCCGCACGTCAACCGCATGATGCAGCAGCTGCGCGCCGAGAAGCTCATCGCCGACCGCGAGCGCGTGGTCGAATTCCGCGACGTCGAGGCGATGCAGTCGCTCGCGCATTACCAGCCGCAGGCGCTGACCCCGATCCCGCGCGAGGGACGGCCCGCATAGAGGGTGGCGGGGAAGAGCGATTGCCGGACCGGCGCGCAGCCATGCACCACGTGCATTGACACCCCCGCCTCTATGCCTACATTCATTAAAACCAGTTCCGAGGGGTGCCCCGAGAGGGCTGAGAAAAACCCTTTGAACCTGATCCGGGTCATGCCGGCGAAGGGACAGGACAGTCGCCCATGTTGAGAGCGCAATATATCGCGAGACTGGCCGGCCCGGTGTTTGCCGCCATCGGCATCGGCATGCTGGCGAACGGGGCCACCTATCGCGAGATGGGCGCGCAGTTCCTCGCCGGCTATCCCTTTATCTACATCTCCGGCGTGCTGATCCTGCTCGCCGGGTTGCTCATCCTCAACGCGCACCACGTGTGGACGCGCGACTGGCGCAACGTGATCACGCTGCTCGGCTGGGCCATGACGCTGATCGGGGTTTACCGCATCATCGCGCCGCAATTCGTCAGCTTCGTCGGCAAGTCGGTGCTGGCGCACGACCATTTTTTTCTGGGCCTCGGCATCGCCCTGCTGGCGCTCGGCAGCTTTCTGATCTTCAAGGGCTACGCGGCGTAAGCGCCGCGGCAATCGGAGACACGACCATGAACAAGCCCGTCACCACCGCCGATCTGGTTACGCCGAAAGTCACGACGGGTCCGCTCCCCGCCTCGCGCAAGGTCTACGCGCGGCCCGACGCCGCGCCGGAATTGCGCGTGCCGGTGCGCGAGATCGCGCTCAGCGAGGGCGCGGGTGAGCCGCCGCTGCCCGTTTACGACACCACCGGGCCCTACACCGACCCGAACGTCGTCATCGACGTCGAGAAGGGCCTGCCGCGCACGCGCATCGAATGGGTGAAAGAGCGCGGCGGCGTCGAGGAGTACGACGGCCGTCCCATCCAGCCGGTCGACAACGGCAACGTCACAGGCAAGCACCTCGCGCGCAATTTCCCCAACACGCCGAAGCCGTGGCGGGCGCTTTCTTCACCTCTCCCATTGGGAGAGGTCGACGCGCGAAGCGCGTCGGGTGAGGGGTTACAAACTATCGAGTCAGGACCCCCCTCACCCCAGCCCTCTCCCCAACGAGGAGAGGGAGCCCACCCTGCCGTGTCGCAAAGTCAGCACCCCCTCACCCAGCTCGAATGGGCGCGCGCCGGCGTCGTCACCAAAGAAATGATCTACGTCGCCGAGCGCGAGAATCTCGGACGTAAGAAGCAGCTCGAGCGCGCCGAAGCCGCGCTCAAGGACGGCGAGCAATTCGGCGGCGCGCTGCCGGCCTTCGTCACCCCGGAATTCGTGCGCAACGAGATCGCGCGCGGCCGCGCCATCATCCCGTCCAACATCAACCACGCCGAATTGGAGCCGATGATCATCGGCCGCAACTTCCTGGTGAAGATCAACGCCAATATCGGCAACTCGGCAGTCACCTCCTCGGTCGAAGAGGAAGTCGAGAAGATGGTGTGGGCGATCCGCTGGGGCGCCGACACGGTGATGGACCTCTCGACCGGCCGCAACATCCACAACCCGCGCGAATGGATCCTGCGCAATTCGCCGGTGCCGATCGGCACCGTTCCGATTTATCAGGCGCTGGAGAAGGTCGACGGCGATCCGGTCAAGCTCGACTGGGAATGCTACAAGGACACGCTGATCGAGCAGTGCGAGCAGGGCGTCGACTATTTCACCATCCACGCCGGCGTCCGCCTCGGCTACGTCCCGCTGACCGCCCGCCGCGTCACCGGCATCGTCTCGCGCGGCGGCTCGATCATGGCGAAGTGGTGCCTGTCGCGGCACAAGGAATCGTTCCTCTACGAACGCTTCGACGAGATCTGCGACATCATGCGCAAATATGAT
>DATJVE010000178.1:0-27837 GCA_035501975.1 Pseudolabrys sp. | reverse complement strand
AATTTCTGCTTTGCCGCTGGCGCGGGAACGTGGGCTCGGCGCTCAGGCCGCGACGCCGGCGAGGAAGCCTTCGACCTCGCGGCGCAGTTCGGCGGCGGCGGCTTCCACCGCCTGCGAAGCGCCGAGCACGCTTTCCGCCGATTGCCTGGTCTCGCTCGCCGCGCCGGTGACGTTGCCGAGCACCGACACAACCAGCTTGGCGCCCTCGGCGGCGCCGGCGACGTTCTGAGAAATCTCGGACGTCGCCGCGTTTTGCTGCTGCACGGCGGAGGCGACGTTGGTGGTGCAGCTGTCGATCTCCTGCATGCGGCTGGCGATGCGGCCGATGGCCTCGACCGCGCTGCCGGTCGACGACTGCACGGCGCCGATCAGCCGGGAAATGTCCTCGGTCGCTTTCGCGGTCTGCACCGCGAGCGATTTGACTTCGGAGGCGACCACGGCGAAGCCCTTGCCGGCCTCGCCCGCGCGGGCCGCCTCGATGGTGGCGTTGAGCGCCAGCAGATTGGTCTGCCCGGCGATGGTGCGGATCAACTTCACCACGTCGCCGATCTTCTGCGCGGCCTGCGACAGCGCGCTGATCTGTTGATTGGTGCCTTGCGCTTCCTCGACCGCCGCGCGCACGATGGTCGTGGTCATCGCCAACTGCCGGCTGATCTCGCCGATCGAGCCGGCCAGTTGATCGGCGGCGATGGCGGCGGTTTCCACATTGGTGCTCGCTTCATTCGACGCCGCCACCGCGCCGTCGGCGCGCTGCGAGGTTTGCCCGGAGCTTTCAAGCAGCACGGTCGCTGTCGAGCGCATCGCCATCGCGCTGTCGGTCACCGTGCGCAGGTACTCTTCGGCGCGCTGGCGGAACGCGGCGATCGCCCGGTCGATGGTGGAACGCCGCCGCTGCTGCTCCTGCATCGCCGCGCGTTCGCGTTCGGCGTCGCGCCGCTCGGTGATGTCCTCGTGCGTCGCCACCCAGCCGCCGCCGGCCATCGGCAGGTTGATGACCAAAACGGTGCGCCCGGTGGCGGATTTGACTTCGTTGGTGATCGTCTTGCCCTGGGCCATACCCGAGACCAGCGTGTGCCGGTATTCCGCGAGATCGCGCGAGAACGTGCCATTGGCGATCCGGTGTTCGAGCAGGCTGGTCAGCGTGCGGCCGGGCTTCACCACGTCCTCGGACAACTGATACAGCTCCACGTAACGCTGATTGCAGATCACCAGCCGCTCGTTGCCGTCGAACATGCACAGGCCCTGCGACATGTTGTTGATCGCGACGCCCATGCGCGTGTTGTTGGTTTGCAGCTGGCGGATGATGGCGAACCCGCCAAGGAGCATGGCCAGCATTGTCGCGAGGCCGGCGCCTAAGACGGATAGCCAGAGTTTTGGCGTGGCGGCGACCCAGTCCTCCAGCGGCACGGCAAAGTGGAAAAGCACCAAGCTTGCCGGAAAGCAGACGCAGCCGATCAGTGCGACGGAACGCCAATCGCGCGCGGTGTCGGATGCGGAAGCGGCGGCCATGCTGGGTGCCTGGGTCGGGGGCAAACTATTCCCTTACCGGTTGTTTTGCGGTTAATGTCGATCGCACGAAGTGTTAACAAAATCCAAAAATGCAGGAGTGAACGCGGTCCATGGCGAAATTGCGCGCGGTTGAATGCCGCGAATTCATCAAGGCGGTGATCGAAAAGGCCGACACCATGGGCGTGCCGGTGTCGATCGCCGTGGTCGGGCCGGAGGGCCACCTGATCGCGGTCGAGCGCATGGACGAGGCCGGCTTTATCACGCCGGACACCGCCATCGCCAAGGCCTATACCGTGGCGGCGTTCCGTTCGATGAGCCCGCGCTTTCCGGACGGGCTGGTGATCCAGCAATGGTTCAAGGAGCGCAATCCGCAATTGCTGATCAGCCTGGCGGCGCTGACCAACGGCAAGATTGCGGCCTCGGGCGGCGCGGCGCCGGTGTTCAGGGGAGACGAAATGGTCGGTGCCTATGGCATTTCCGGCGGCACCTCGCAGCAGGACGAGGAGATGGCGATTTACGCGCGCGCCAAGGTCGGCTGGGCGCATCAATCGACCGCCGAGCCGAAGGAGAGCGTGAAGGAGCACATCAACGCGCTCTACGCCAAGGCCGGCATCGCCGACCGCAAGCTTTAGACATTTTTACTGGGGCACAAGCATGCAAGCGACCGCTGCCAAAGCCGAGGCCTGGGCTGGCCGTATCGAAGATGACGCGCTGCTGCGTGGGCAGGGGCGCTTTGGCGACGACGTGACGCCTGCGGGCGCGTTAGCGGCTTATTTCGTGCGCTCGCCGCACGCCTTCGCCGAGATCGAGCGCATCGACGTCGCCGCCGCCAAGAGCGCGCCGGGCGCCGTGGCGGTGCTCACCGCCGCCGATCTGGCCGCGGCGCACTATCATTCGATCTCGCACCCGCATCCGATTCCCGGCCGCGGCGGCAAACCGGCAGTCGCGCCGCACCGGCCGTCGCTCGCCGAGAAGCGCGTGCTGCATGTCGGCGAACCGGTCGTGGTGGTGATCGCGGCGAATTTGCGCGCGGCGCAAGATGCCGCGGAAAAAGTCGTCGTCGATTACAAGCAGCTTGCCGCGGTGACCGACGTGCGCGAAGCGGTCAAGCCGGGGGCGCCGCAGTTGTGGCCGGAAGCGCCCGGCAATATCGGTTTCGACTGGACTGCGCCGGCCGATCCCGACGGCAAGAAACAGGCGGCGCTCGCGCGCGCCTTTGCCGAGGCCGCGCATGTGGTGCGGCTCGAGCTGGTCAACCAGCGCCTGGTGGTCGCCTCGCTCGAGCCGCGCAGCGCCACGGCGAGCTATGACAGCGCGACGGGCGTCTTCACGCTGCGCTGCCCGACGCAAGGTGTCGCCAATATCCGCGGCCAGGTCGCCGAAAGCCTCAACGTCAAGGCAGAGCAGTTGCACGTCCTCACCGACGACGTCGGCGGCGCCTTCGGCATGAAAGGCGCGGCGCATCCGGAATACGTCGCGCTGCTGCATGGCGCGCGCGTCACCGGTAAGCCGGTGCATTGGGTGTCCACCCGTTCGGAAGCCTTCGTCAGCGATTGCCAGGGCCGCGACTCATTCTGGACCGTAGAACTCGCGCTCAGCAAGCGCGGCAAATTTCTCGGCCTGCGCGTCGACTGTCTCGGCAGTGTCGGCGCCTACATCACCCCGGTTGGACATTTCATCGTCACCACGCATATCTCCGGCTGCCTGCCGGCGGTCTATGACATTCCGCACGCGCAGGTGAACACGCGCTGCGTTTTCACCAACACGCTGCCGACCGCGCCCTATCGCGGTGCCGGACGGCCGGAAGCGAGCTACCTGCTCGAGCGCGTCATCGATGCCGCCGCCGGCGTAACCGGTATCGACGCCGCCGAATTGCGCCGCCGCAATCTGATCGCGCCCGGCAAGATGCCCTATACCACGGCGTTCGGCAGCACCTACGACAGCGGCGATTTCCCGGCGGCGTTCGAGCGCGCGCTCGCGCTTGCCGATCACGCCGGCTTTGCCGCGCGCAAAAAGGTGGCGAAGAGGCAAGGCAAGCGGCGCGGCATCGGCATCGGCTGTTATCTCGAGATCGCCGGCGCCTTTCCGGAGGAGGCCGCGCGCATCTCGTTTTCCGGCGGCAAGGCGGTGACGGTGAGCATCGGCGCCGGCGCTAGCGGACAGGGGCACAAGACGGTGTTCGGCCGAGTCGCCGCGCGCCGCCTCGGCATCGCGCCCGAGGCGGTGACGGTGACGGCGGGCGATTCGACGCGCGACGTGCCCGGCTTCGGCGCGGTCGCCTCGCGTTCGGCCATGTATGTCGGCGGCGCCATCGCGGTCACCGCGGACAAGGTGATCGAGAAGGGCAAGCGTGTCGCCGCCATGCTGCTGCAGGCGGCGGAGAGCGACATTGATTATCGCGACGGCAAGTTCAGCGTGCGTGGCACGGCCCGTGAAGTGCCGCTGTTCGAGGTGGCCGAGCGCGCGGCCGAGCTCAAGCGCCAGGGTGTGATCGCCGAGAGCCTCGACACGCAAGCCAACAACAAGTCGCCGCCCTCGTTCCCCAACGGCTGTCACGTCGCCGAGGTGGAGATTGATCCTTCGACCGGCGCGGTCGCGATCGTCAACTACGTGGCGGTCGGCGATTGCGGCAATGTGCTCGACGAGACCATCGTCACCGGCCAGATCCACGGGGGGGTGGCGCAGGGCCTCGGCCAGGCGCTCACCGAAAACACCGTCTACGACGCCGACGGCCAGCTCGTGTCGGGTTCGTTCATGGATTACGCGCTGCCGCGCGCCGATTTGATGCCGGACATGACGGTCGAGCACTACGCCGTCGCCTGCCGCACCAATCCGCTCGGCGTCAAGGGCACCGGTGAGGCCGGTACCACGGCGGCGCCGCCGGCGGTGATCAATGCCATCCTCGATGCGCTGCCGAAAGGCGCGCAGCTCGACATGCCGGCGACGCCGGAGCGGGTGTGGAAGGCGTTGCAATCCGCCTCATCCTGAGCAGCATCGCACCGATATCGGGTTTACCCGAGATCGGCATTTAATATTGCCCAAGTCGGCTCAAGCCGACTTGGGTGCGATGCGTCTCGAAGGATGGGGTGGCCACCCGGCCTCATTGGGTTTCGATCTTCACCGCGCTGGTGACCGTTTCCCAGTGCTTCATTTCGCCGGCGAGCCATTGCTGCGCGTCGGACACCGATTTGCTCGGCACGATATTGTAATTCTGCTTCTTGAATTTTTCCTGCACCTCGGGCGAGGCGATCGCTTTCGCGACGATGGCATAGAGCGCGTCAAGCACCGGCTTGGGCGTGTCGGCGGGCGCGAACAATGCGTTCCAGGCGATGGTGCCGACATCCGGATAGCCGACTTCCTTCATGGTCGGGACGTCGGGGTAGTCGGCGAGGCGCGTGTGATTGACCATGGCGAGCGCGCGGAATTTCCCCGCCTTCACCATGCCGGCGGCGCTGCCGACGTTGAGAAACGCCGCCTGCACGTCGCCGCGCAACATGTCCTGGATGACGCCGGAGGCGCCGTTCTTGTTCGGCAGCGCCGACATGTCGAGATCGCCGGCGCGCTTGGCGAAATAGGCCATGTCGTAATGCGGATAGGAGCCGTTGCCGACCGTGCCATACTTTATCTTGCCCGGGTTCTTCTTGGCGTAATCGACCAACTCGGGCACCGTCTTGACCGAGAAATCATTGACGGTCGTTACCAGCAGGAAAGCCGGCACGTCGACCAAATTGGTGACCGCGGTCACTTTCTTGCTGTAATCGAAATTGAGCTTGCTCTTGTAGATGATCGGCGTGATGGCGTTGGTCGAGACGTTGCCGATCATCAGCGTGTAACCGTCTGGTGCCGATTTTGCCATTTCATCGATCGCCAGCATGCCGAAGGCGCCGGGCTTGTTGATCACCAGGAAGCTTTGGCCGGTGATCTTCTGAATCTCATCGGCGATGATGCGCGCGGTGATGTCGGTGGCGCCGCCCGGCGCGTAAGGCACCAGCACCTTGATCGGCCGGTCCGGATATTTGCTTTGCGCCGAGGCGGCGGCCGTGCCGAGCGCGAGGCAGGCGGCAGACAAGACGATCGCGATTAGACGCTTCATGAAAAATCCTCCGTGTGGTTTGCGGCCGGGGTCTTCGCGCCCCTGCGCCGGCGACGTTCAGGCGGCTTTGATGCCGTGCAGACTGTGCGAGGCGTCCTTGCAGGTGAAGAACACGACGTCGCCATCCGGGGTCGCCTTGCCGTCGTGAATGGTATTGGCGGGGATATAGACGAGCGAGCCGGGCTTGGCCTCGACCGCCTTGCCGCCGACGGTGGCGCGGAAGGTGCCTTCCAGAATGTAGATCCACTGCTCGTTGGGGTGCGAATGCGGCTCGGCGCCGGTGCCGGCCTTCATGCGCATCAGGCCGACGATCATGCGGTCGCCTTCGACGCAGGGCCCATGCGCGGTGGAATAGGACGGGCCGCCCATGATCTTTGCGACGGTGCCAAGGTCGAAGACGAACTCGCCCGGTGCGGCGCGCGTGGCGCCCGGCGTGCGCGGGACTGGCTGAGCGGACATGGTGCTTTCTCCCGAAAGTGGCGATTAACGGCTTGTTGTTGCGGCGATGTTAGTGGAGCGCCGGTGGCGGCGCCAGTACGGGCGCGGCGTGTATCGCCATGCGGACCAAAGGCTCACCACCGTTCGGCCATTGTCGGCCGCCACGTTGCCCGCGTTCGATTCGGAGATTGCCGCCGATGCTGCGTCCCCTCGTCGCGCTTCTCACGCTGCTGGCGCTGGCCGGCTGCGCTGCCGAATACGTGCCGAAAGAAGAGCCGAGCTTCTACCGCAACCTAGCGCAGCCCGGCGCGCAACTCGACGCCGCGGCGGCCGCCTCGATGATATCCGGCTACCGCACCAACAACGGACTGGCGGCGGTGACGCTCGATCCGGAATTGACGCGGCTTGCCGCGGCGCAGGCCGCGATCATGGCCAAACGCGACAGGCTCGATCACAACGCCGGCAAGCCGTTCGTGGTGCGGCTGAAGGCGTCGGGCTACGACGCCAAGTTGGCGGCGGAAAATATCGGCGCCGGCTATCACACTTTGGCCGAGGCCTTCTCCGGCTGGCGCGACTCAGGCCCGCACCGAGCCAACATGCTGCTCAAGGGCGCGACCCGCATGGGCATCGCTGCTGTCTACACACCGACGTCGAAGTACAAGGTCTATTGGGCGTTGATCTTGGCCGCGCCGGACGACCGCAAGAGCTAGCCCCGGCCGGCGTGCTGGCGCCGAGCACCCCCCAATGACGATGCCCGGTTGCATCCGCTAGACTGCATCCCTCCACAAGCGGCATGCGGGGGCGAACCCGCGGCAAAACCCATCCGGGAGGGATCCATGACGTTACCCAAGACAATCAAACTGCTCGGCGCGACCGCATTGTTCGCGTTGAGTACGGTCGTGGCGCAAGCCGCTCCGTTCATGATCGTCGGCAACGACGAAAAGCAGGGCTTTGCCGCCGACGGCAAGCCGATCTTTTCGCCCGCCGGAAAAGATTCGGTGCTGATCGTCGATCTGGCCAATCCGCTCAGCCCGAAAATCGTCGCCAATCTTGCGCTCAAGAATTCGGTCGTCGGACCGCCGGTCAACGTCGCCATCGATCCGACCGGTTCGATCGCGCTCGTTGCCGACTCGATGGACATGACAAAAAACGGCGAGGCGCTGAAGCCTGCACCCGACGACAAGATCTACGTCATCGATCTCAAGGCGAAACCGGCCAAACTCATTGCGACGCTCACCGGCGGCAAGCAGCCGTCCGGATTGAGCATCAATGCTGCCGGAACGTTGGCGCTGGTCGCCAATCGCGCCGGAAAGTCGATCAGCATCCTGTCGATCAAGGGTACCGACGTGAAGGTCGTCGGCACGGTGGACATGGGCGAGGAAGTCTCGCACGTCGTCTTCACGCCCGACGGCAAGCATGCGCTGGCCACCAAGTTCGCCGGCCATAAAGTCGCGCAGCTCGACGTGGATGGCGAGAAAGTCACCGACACCAAGCATGACCTGCCGGTCGGCCTCTGGCCCTACAACATCGCCGTGACTCCGAACGGCACCCTCGCGCTGACGACGGACAACGGCAATCAGGGAACGTCCGATGGCAACGTCGACACCGTCAGCGTCATCGATCTGTCCGCCAAGCCGCCGCGCGTCATCGACCACGTCACGGTGCCGGACAGCCCGGAGGGCCTGGCGATCAGCCCGGACGGTAGGATCGCGGCCGTGATCGACGCCGTCGGCTCCAACAAGGACCACAAGTCGTTCATGTATCATCGCGGCGGCATCGCGACGATCCTGCTCATCAAGGGCAAGACGGTCACCAAGCTCAAGGATATCGAGGTCGGCGCATTGCCGGAGGCGGTCTGCTTCACGCCCGACGGCCGTTTCCTCTACGTCGGCAATTACATCGACCGGGATTTCTCGATTCTGCGCGTCAACGGCACCCGGGTCACCGACACCGGCAAGCGGTTCAAAGTGCCCGGCCAGCCGGCGTCGGCACGCTGCAGCGTCCGCTAGCGCAACATGCGCGGCGGCACTGGACCTGGCGCGACGCTCTGACTAGCTTTGCGTGCCATGCCGGTGCTGCCGCGTCTTTCCACTTACGACGACGTCTATCGCCAATTCCGCTGGGATATTCCGGCGCGCTACAATATTGGCGTCGACGTCTGCGACCGCTGGGCCGCGGCCGAACCGGGCCGGCTCGCGATTCTGCACGTGCGTGCCGACGGTCGCGAAGAGGCGGTAAGCTACGGCGCGCTGCGCGAAACTTCCAACCGCCTCGCCAATGTGCTGCGCGCACAAGGCGTCAAGCGGGGCGACCGCGTCGCCATCATGCTGTCGCAGATGCCGGAAGTCGCGGCCGCGCATATCGCGATCTACAAGCTCGGCGCGGTGGCGCTCCCGGTTGCAGTGCTGTTCGGCCCCGACGCGCTCTCCTACCGGCTGCAGAATTCCGGCGCTAAGGCGCTGATCACCAACGCGCAAGGGCTCGCCAAGCTCGATGGTGTGCGCAACGGGGTGCCGGAGCTTACCTGCGTACTCGGTGTCGACGATTTCGTCGATCTCCTGGCGCGCGCCTCGTCCGATTTCACGCCGGTCGATACCTCGGCCGACGATCCGGCGATGATGATCTACACCTCCGGCACCACCGGGCAGCCGAAAGGCGCGCTGCACGCGCATCGCGTCCTGCTCGGGCATCTGCCCGGCATCGAGCTGCCGCATTATCCGTTCCCGCAAGCCGGCGACCGCTATTGGACGCCGGCCGATTGGGCCTGGGCCGGCGGCCTGCTCGACGCGCTGCTGCCGAGCCTGCATCACGGGGTGCCGGTGGTGGCCTTCAAATTCGACAAGTTCGATCCGGAGCGCGCCTTCGCGCTGATGGCGCAGAAGGAGGTGCGCAACGCCTTCATTCCGCCCACCGCGCTGCGGATGATGCGCGCGGCGCCGAGCCCGCGCGGCCGCTACGAGCTCAAGCTGCGTAGCGTCGCCTCGGGCGGCGAATCGCTCGGCATCGAGGCGCTGGAATGGGGCAAGCAGGCCTTCGGGCTCCTCATCAACGAATTTTACGGCCAGACCGAATGCAATCTGGTGCTCGGCTCCTGCGCGCAGCTCGGCATGCTCAAGCCGGGCGCCATCGGCAAGCCGGTCCCGGGCCATAAAGTCGCGGTGATCGGCAAGGACGGCACGCCGCTGAAGGCTGGCGACATCGGCCAGATTGCGGTGATGCGGCCCGACCCGGTGATGTTCCTCGAATATTGGGGCAAGCCCGCGGCCACGCGCGACAAGTTCATCGGCGACTGGATGACCACCGGCGATCAGGGCGTGACGGACGAAGCAGGCCATATCTCTTTCGTCGGCCGCGACGACGACGTGATCACCTCGTCCGGCTTCCGCATCGGGCCGGGCGAGATCGAGGACTGCCTGCTGCGTCATCCGGCGGTGGCGCTAGCCGCGGTGGTCGGCAAACCCGATCCGCTGCGCACCGAGATCGTCAAAGCCTTCATCGTGCTCAAGAAGGGCCAGCCGCCGTCGGATGCGCTCGCCGCCGAGATCCAGACTTTCGTGCGCACCCGCCTGTCGGCGCACGAATACCCGCGCGAGGTCGCCTTCATCGACGACATGCCGATGACGACGACGGGGAAGGTGATTCGCAGGCTGCTGCGGGAGAAGGCGTGACTTAAGGCGCTTGCCCGCCGCCCATGATGAACACGTGGAAGCCGAGCCGCCGCTTGGCGACGAGATAGAGCATGATCGATTCCGCGACCAGCGCGCTCGACGTGGCGACGCCAGCGCCCTCGATGCCCAGGCGTGGAATGAGCAGGATGCAGAGCCCGAGGTTGATCGCGAAGGCCGCGGCGTAGATCATCGCGCATTGCCGGCGCTCGCCCAGCATGTTGAGCAGCCGTTCGGCGGGACCGACCGCGGCGCGCGCCAGCATGCCAACTGCCAAGATGAACATCACGCCATAGCCGCGCTCGAAATTGTCGCCGAACAGCGCCAGCAGCGGGCGGCCGAGCGCCAGGATCAGCGCGCAGGCCGCGAGCGAGGGCCAGAACGTCCATTTGACGGTCTCGGCGAAGAACGAAGCGAGCCGCCGCTTGTCGCCGGCCACGTGATATTCGGTGAACTTGTGCGTGGTGGCGCCGGAGATGGCGAAATAGATGAAGGCGACCAGCGCCAAGAGCCGCGCGCCGGCATAATAGACCGACACCTCATCGGGCGAGCGGAAGCGCTCGAGCGTGAGAATGTCGACGTAGGTCAGCAGCAGATAGAAGAATTCCACCATGAAGATCGGCAGCGAGGTGGCGAGCCAGGTCTTCACTTCGTAGTGCCGCGGGCCGGCCGGCACCGCGGTCTTGAGCCGGCGGTCGAGCAGGACGAGTTGCACGAGCGTCACCGCCCAAGCGGTGGCGACGGCGATCAGCATCGCGGTCACCGCATCGGTCGGCGCGCCGAGCAGATAAGCCGCGCCCATCGCCACGGTGATGGTGAACTGACGCCAGATGTAGAACGGCATCAGCGCGAGATTGGGCCAGCTGTAGGACTGCGCGATGCCGGCCTGCACCTGCACCAGGCCGTAGATCGGAATGGTCAGGCAGGCGAGATAGAGCGGAACCTTGGTGAATTCATCGAGCCATGGCGCAAACAGCGCGACCGCGCCGGCGCTCGCCGCGCCGATCGCGGTGGCGATGGCGAAGGCAAGCCAGCGGCTGCCGGTCAAAAATCCGCGCAACAGCTCAGGCGATTTGAGCTCGGTATATTCCGGGATGAAGCGGCGAGCGGCCGAGGCGAGGCCGACGTCCGACAATGCGCCGATCATCAGCACCCAGGTCCATACATAGATATAGATGCCGAACTGGAAGCTACCCATCCAGCGCGCGAGCAGCACCTGGCTCACCAGTGCCAGCACCGCGCTGCCGACGCGCACGAGAAAGACCTTTCCGGCGAACAATTGCGCCAACCGGTTGTCGCTCTTGTCGGCGAGGAAGGCTTTCACGCGCGCGGCAAGACCTGCCGGCGGCGGCGCGGCTGCGGCAGGTTCGGAATCGACCAACGCCACGGGTTCTCTCCGCGCCGGCAGCGGCCGGTTTGCGAGCGACGGCAAAGCCATCATTCTTTTTTAGCAAGGAACCGTTAAGAATCGGTTCGGAGTGGCCGTTTGTGCCGATAAATCAGGGCGTTTCGAGCTTGGCCACGTCCGCTAAGATAGCCTCGACCGCCGTGCGCTCTGCGGCGGTGAGCGCGGCCTGTGGCGGCACCGGATCGCCGACCGCGTAACCCTGGATCTGCAGGCCGGCCTTGATGCAGGCGGCGAGATTGAAGCGCGCGAAGGCCTCGTTGATGCGCCAGAGTTTCCGTTGCAGCGCCATCGCCTCCGGCCATTGTCCGGCGCGGCACAAGTCGTAAAGCCGCACGCTCTGGCGCGGCACGATGCAGGCCGGCCCCGCCATCCAGCCGACGCCGCCGATCAGCATCACCGCCGCCGGGATGTGCGCCGAGGCCGAGAACACTTTCATGCCCGGACAGCGGTTCATGATCGAGAGCAGGCGGCCGGTGTTGGTTGAGGCGTCCTTGATATAGGCGATGCGCGGGTGTTCGCTGAGCCGCGCGATCACGTCGAGGGTCAGATCGCTGCGCTGGAATTGCGGATTGGTGTAGAGCACCACCGGGATGTCGACGCTGTCGGCGATGGCGCGGAAGTAGGATTCGACCTGCGCATCCTTGAGCGGGAAATAGGCTTCGAGAATCGCCAGAATGCCGTCGGCGCCGAGCGACTGGTAGTGCTTCGCCTGCGCCACCGCATCGGCGGTCGAGGTCGAGGCGACGCCGGCGATCACCGGCACGCGCTTGCCGGCCGCTTCGATGGTCGCCTGTACCACCGCCGCGCGCTGCTCGCGCGAAAGATAAGCGAATTCGCCGGTCGAGCCGAGCGGCGTCAAGCCGTGCACGCCGGCCTTGATGAGATCGGCCACGAGGCGCCCGAATACATCGGCGAGGATGCGCCCTTGCGCATCGATCGGCGAGACGAGATAGGGGAAGACACCGTGGAAATCGCTCATCGACTCACTCTGCTGTCATGCCCGCGAAGGCGGCATCCAGTATTCACTAGCATAGAGATCGGCGTCACAACGTCGAGACTCGCGTTTACTGGGTCCCCGCTTTCGCGGGGACGACAGGCTATTCATCACCCGGCAAAGCCGCCATCGTCGAGAAATTTCCGCTCCTCCGGCGTGCTGACGCGGCCGAGCACGGCATTGCGGTGCGGGAAACGGCCGAAGCGGCGAATGATGTCGGCGTGAATTTCCCCCCATTTCAAGTTGTCGGCATCGCCGGCTGCTTTGTAAAGCGTGAGCCCGCGCTCCTGGTCGGCGAGGTCCTCCGAATGCTCGAACGGCAAATAGAAAAAGTTGCGCATATCGGGAAATGCGCCATCGAAGCCGTTGAGGATGGCGCGGCTGGCAATAGCGCGCGCCAGCGGATCGCTGGCAAAGGCGCGTGCTGACCCGCGGAACATGTTGCGCGGGAACTGATCGAGCAGAATGAGTAGCGCCAACGCACCTTCGGCGTTGGCTTCCCATGCGGTGAGCTTACCGCTCGCCGCCGCTTCGTGCAGCCTAAGGAAGCGCCGCCGGATTTCGTCGTCGAAGGCGGCGTCCTTCTCGAACCAGCGCTCCGGCCCGGCCTGCCGCCAGAACGCGATCACGTCGGCCGCCGACGGCAGCGCGGCCGCTTCGCTCATGGTTCGTCCCGCAGCGCGCGGCGCAGGATCTTGCCGACATTGGTCTTCGGCAGCTCTTTGCGGAACTCGATTTGCTTCGGCACTTTGTAGCCGGCGAGCTGGCTATGCAGATACTGCCGCAGCTTCTGTTCGTCGAGGTCGGGCGACTTCTTCACCGCGAACAGTTTGACCGCCTCGCCCGAATGCGGGTCCGGCACGCCGACCGCGGCGCATTCCAGGACGCCGCCCTGCATCATGGCGACGTCCTCGACCTCGTTGGGGTACACCTTGAAGCCGGACACCGAGATCATGTCCTTCTTGCGGTCGATGATCTTGACGCGGCCTTGCGCGTCCATCTCGCCGACGTCGCCGGTGCGGAAAAAGCCGTCCGCGGTCATCACCTTGGCGGTCTCGTCCGGGCGATTCCAGTATCCCGGCATCACCTGCGGGCCGCGCGCGCAGATTTCGCCGTGCTCGCCGATCGGCACCTCGAGGCCGTCCTCGCCGCGGATCGAAATGTCGGTCGAGGGCACCGGAAAGCCGATGGTGCCGGTCCATTCGGCGATGTCGCCGCGGTTGCAGGTGAGCACCGGAGACGTTTCCGACAGCCCGTAGCCCTCGACGATCGGCTTGCCGGTCGCCTTCATCCAGGCTTCCGCCACGCCCTTCTGCACCGCCATGCCGCCGGCGACCGCGGATTTGAGCATGCTCAGATCGAGCTTGCCGAAGTCGGGATGATGGAGCAGCGCGTTGTAGAGCGTGTTCACCGCGGGGAACAGGTTCACCTTGTAGCGGCTCACGTCCTTGATCAGCCCGCGGATATCGCGTGGGTTCGTGATCAGGATGCACATGCCGCCGGTGCGAATGGCGAACAGGAAGCACGCGGTCAGCGCGAAGATGTGGTAGAGCGGCAGCGCGGTGACGACGATGATCCGGTCGGCCACCGGCGGGACCGCCACCATCGGCTGGTTCCACGCTTCCACCTGCAGCATGTTGGCGACCAGATTGCGATGCAGCAGCATCGCACCTTTGGCGACGCCGGTGGTGCCGCCGGTATATTGCAGGAAAGCGATGTCGTCGGGCCCGACCACGGCGCGGGTGAACGGCAAATTGCCGCCGAGCGCAAGCGCATCGTTGAACTTGGTCGCGCCGCGTAGCGAATAGGCCGGCACCATCTTCTTGACGTGCCGCACGACGGTGTTGACCACCATGCCCTTCAGCGCACCGAGCATGTCGCCCATGCTCGCGATCACCACATGCTTCACGTCGGTCTGCGGCAGCGCCTCCTGCAGCACGGCGGCGAAATTCTCCAGCACGACGATGGCCTCGGCGCCGCAATCCTTGAGCTGGAATTCCAGTTCGCGCGGCTTGTACAGCGGGTTGACGTTCACCCCGGTCATGCCGGCGCGCAAAATGCCGGCGATCACCACCGCATATTGCAGCACGTTCGGCATCATGATGGCGACGCGGGCGCCGCGTTTGAGCCCCTTGCTCTGCAGCCAGGCGGCAAAGGCGCGCGAGGCCGCGTCGAGTTCGGCATAAGTCAGGCTTTTGCCCATGCAAACGCAGGCCTCGCGCGCAGAATAGGTCTTAAAGCTCTGCTCGAACATCGCCACCAGCGAGGGATAGCGCGTCGGGTCGATTTCGGCGGGCACGCCCGGCGGATAATGCGTGAGCCAGGGCCGTTGCATAGGCATTTTCCCCAGTTGCCGCCGGCTCTCGGCATGGCCGGCGGGCGGGATGAGCATGATTCGAACCGCGCGGCGGCGCAAGTAAATCCGTCATTCCGGCAGCCGCGAAGCAGCGAACCTGGAATGACAAAGCGCTACCGATCCACCCCGCCGAAGGGCACCAACGGGTTGTCGGCGAGCGCGGTGCGGTCGGGCCGGTCCACGCTGGCTGCGCCGAGGAAGGCCTCGAACAATTCGCGCACGGTGCGTTCGGGCAGGTCGCGGGTTATGAAAACGAGGCGGGTGCGGTGGTCGTCGTCGGGCCAGCGCTCGAGGCGAGCGGTCGGATGGAAGACGTGCTGCACGCCGTGCACGACGACCGGCGTGTCCGGCATTTCGGCGAGCTTGACGATGCCCTTAACGCGCAGCAGTTGGGCGCCATAATTGGCGCGCAACAGCTCGAGGAACATCTCCAGCGTGCCGGCCGGGACCGCGGCCTCGGCGGTCAGGACGAACGAGCCGATATGCTCGTCGTGGCGATTCACATTGTGGTGGTGATGATGGTCGTGGCCGGCATAGGCCTCGGCGGCGAGCCATTTCTTCACGTCGGGAATCTTGCGCTCGGGATCGTAGAGTCCGCAGTTCAACATCCGCTCCGCCGTCGCCTCGCCTTTGGCAGCGTCGAGAATCGGCGCTGCCGGATTGAGCGCACGCAGCCGCGCCAGCATACCGTCGCGCTGCTCGGCGGTGGCGAGATCGGTTTTGGTCAACACGATGCGGTCGGCGACTGCCGCCTGTTTCACCGCTTCGGCATGCGCATCGAGCGTCGCCGCGCCGTTGAGGCAATCGACGACGGTTACCACGCCGTCGAGCCGGTAGCGCAGTACGAGATAAGGATGCGCCATGGCGGTGTGCAGCAGCGGCGCCGGATCGGCGAGGCCGGTGGTCTCGATCAGCACGCGGCGGAAGGTGCAGCGCCGGTTGTCGAGATCGCGTAGCAGCGTCTCCAGCGCGTCGACCAGATCGCCGCGCATGGTGCAGCACAGGCAGCCGGACTGCAGCAGCACCATGTTGTCGCCGATATATTCGACCAGCAGGTGATCGAGCGCGACGTCGCCGAATTCGTTGATAATGACGGCGGTCTGGCTAAGCGCCGGGTCCTTCAGCAGCCGGTTGAGCAGCGTGGTCTTGCCGGCGCCGAGGAAGCCGGTGAGGACGGTGAGCGGGATGGGCTCCGGCGGGCCGCGCCGATCCGAGCTATGGCCGGCCTCGGGCATCAGTTCGCCGAACTGATTTTCGGCTTCGGGTGCTTGGCGCGCTTGGGTGTGCTCGCGGTCTTGGCGCCGTCTTTCTTTTCGGCGGAGTCTTTGCTTTCGCCGCCGCCTTTCTTGGCGACGCGCTTTTTCTTCTTCGCGCGCGGTTCGGCGACTTGCACCGCGTCGGGATGGTCGGGCGGTCCGGTGAACACCTTGATCGGCGCTTCGGTGTCGATCGGCGGACCGAGCACGAACTTGCCGTTCGCCGGGCGCAGGGCGGACAGCATGAAGGCCTGCGCCGATCCGGCGTCGCCGGTCGCGGCCTCTTGCTGGTCTTCGTCGTTGTCCTCCGACGGCGGCTTGCGGCGGTGGCCGCCGCACATTTCATCGCGCAGATTGGGCGGCTGCGCGTCGATCGGCGCGAGCTGATCGACGGTGCCGAGCGAGGGC
Organism: Pseudolabrys sp.; assembly: GCA_035501975.1. Lineage (GTDB taxonomy): Bacteria > Pseudomonadota > Alphaproteobacteria > Rhizobiales > Xanthobacteraceae > Pseudolabrys. The sequence continues at coordinate 11,710 of DATJVE010000178.1, read as the reverse complement.
GTCAGCCACGACAGCCCGCCGCCGTTGAATCCGTTCTCCAGCAACTGCGCCGCCTTCTGCGCGCGCACCGCGCCGGAATAGGCGCCGAGCACGATGGCGATCAGGCGGCGGCCGTTGCGGGTCGCCGAAGCCACGACGTTGTAGCCTGAGGCGCAGATGAAGCCGGTCTTCATGCCGTCGGCGCCGGGATAGCGGTCGAGCAGTGAATTATAATTGTGTATCACGCGAGTGCCGTACTGGATCGCGTGGATGTGCCAGTAGAAATCGTCTTCCGGGAATTCCTGGATCAGCGCGCGCGCGAGAATGCCGAGGTCGCGCGCCGAGGTGACGTGGTTCTCTGCCGGCAGCCCGTTCGGATTGACGAAGTGCGACTCGGTCATGCCGAGCCGGCGCGCATTGGCGTTCATCATATCGGCGAAGCCCTCGATCGAGCCGCCGACGCCTTCGGCGATCGTCACCGCCATGTCGTTCGCCGATTTTACCATCAGCATCTTGAGCGCGTTGTCGACGGTGACCATGGTGCCGACCTTGAAGCCCATTTTGGTCGGCTGCTGTGCCGCCGCGTTGCGCGAGACAATGAGCAGCGTGTTGAAACCGATGCGGCCTTCCTTGATGGCGCGTAGCGTGGTGTAGGCGGTCATCAATTTAGTGACGGAGGCCGGATACCACGGATACGTGGCGTTCTCCGCGTGCAGCACCTTGCCGGTCGACGCCTCGATCAGGAGCTGCGCCTCGGCGCGCGCCTGCGTTGGCGCGGCAAGCGCAAGCGCCGCCGCGAGGGCCAAAACGAAAAGGAGAACTCGATGGCTAGCGCAATGTGGCAAGGGTCGCGGTCCAGTTCAGGGCCTCGGGCCTTGGGAAACGAGTGGGTTTCCTAGGCCATGACGCTAGGCTATTTATGCTTGCGACGGTCGGCAATGTCTACCTGCCGCCGGTTTCGATCATGGTTATTCGCCGTACATCGCCGACCAATGCGACCAAAGTTCGGCAAAGGAGGGTTCGATGACCGCTTGCATCGTCGGCTGGGCCCATACCCCGTTCGGAAAACTCAGCGGTGAAAGCGTCGAGAGCCTGATCGTGCGGGTCGCCGGCGAGGCGCTGGCCGACGCCGGGGTCGCGGCCAAGGACGTCGACGAGATTGTGCTCGGTCATTTCAACGCCGGCTTTTCTCCACAGGATTTCACCGCCGCCTTGGTGCTGCAGGCCTCGCCCGACCTGCGATTCAAGCGCGCGACCCGTGTCGAGAATGCCTGCGCCACCGGTTCGGCGGCGGTGCATCAGGGCATTAAGAGCATCGAGGCGCGCGCGGCGCGCATCGTCCTTGCGGTCGGTGTCGAACAGATGACGGCGACGCCCGCAGCCGAAATCGGCCGCAACCTCTTGAAGGCGTCCTACGTGCGCGAGGAAGCCGATATTGACGGCGGCTTCGCCGGCATCTTCGGCAAGATCGCCGCGCTCTATTTCCAGAAATGGGGCGACCAGTCCGACGCGCTGGCGATGATCGCCGCCAAGAACCACAAGAACGGCGTCGGCAATCCGTACGCGCAGATGCGCAAGGATCTCGGCTACGAGTTCTGCCGCACCGAGAGCGAGAAGAATCCCTTCGTCGCCGGCCCGCTCAAGCGCACCGATTGTTCACTGGTCTCGGACGGCGCCGCCGCGGTGGTGCTGGCCGACGTGGAGACCGCGCTCAGGCTCAACAAGGCGGTGGCATTCCGCGCCGCCGAGCACGTGCAGGACTTCCTGCCGATGGCCAAGCGCGACATCTTGAAGTTCGAAGGCTGCGCGCAAGCCTGGCAGCGCGCGCTGGCCAAGGCGGGCCTCGCGCTCGGCGATCTGTCGTTCGTCGAGACGCACGACTGTTTCACCGTCGCCGAGCTGATCGAGTACGAGGCCATGGGCCTGACCGCCGAAGGACAGGGCGCGCGCGCCATCAAGGAAGGCTGGACGCAGAAAGACGGCAAGCTGCCGGTCAATCCGTCCGGCGGTTTGAAAGCGAAAGGTCATCCGATCGGCGCCACCGGCGTGTCTATGCATGCGCTCACCGCAATGCAGCTCACCGAAACTGCAGGCGATCTGCAAGTGAAGAACGCGCGGCTCGGCGGGATCTTCAACATGGGCGGCACGGCGGTAGCGAATTACGTGAGCATCCTCGAGCGCATCAAATAGCGCGCTGTCAGCCCGCGCTCGCCGGCTGATGGATAGCGCGCGTCAATTGACAAAAGGCAAGACCGCCTGCCTTTGCTCGCGCAAAAATTGATTGCAAGCCGGGACGTGTTAGAGTTGTAAAGGTCGTCGTTGCGTTCATTGGCACGCATATGATCTGGCGGCCCGACTTTTGAGAGAGGCGCCTGGGCCGATGACGAATATTCCGACCGATCTGCTGCGCACTTTCGTTGCAGTGGTCGACCTGCGCAGTTTCACCAAGGCGGCGGTCAGGCTCGGCGTGACCCAGCCGGCGGTCAGCGCGCAAATCAAACGTCTGCAGTCGCTGCTCGGCGGCGATCTGTTCGACCGCAGCGTGCAAGGCGTCAGCCTGACGGCGCAAGGCGAGCTGGTGGTGAGCTACGCGCGCCGCTTGCTCTCGATCAACGACCAGATCGTGCACATTCGCGACACCGGCCCGCGCCCCGAATTGGTGATCCGCGTCGGCACGCCGAGCGAATACATCGCCTCGCAGTTGCCTGGGGTCTTCGCCCAGTTCCGCGAGCGGCGGCCGGACGTGCGCTTCGTCATCCGCAGCGACAATTACGATCCGCTGGTGCGCCAACTGCGCAGCGGCGACATCGACATCATGCTCGGTCTGTCGATGATGCCGCCGCACGACGCCCGCTACAGCCGCGCGCAGGAAGTCGTCTGGGTGCATAACCCCGCGACCCGCATCGATCCCGACAAGCCGGTGCCGCTGGTCGCCTACAGCGAACATTGCGTCTATCACCGCGCCGCGGTGCAGGTGCTGCAGTCGGCCGGCCTCAATTGGGAAGATGTGTTGACCAGTCCGGGCGCCGCCAGTCTAACTGTCGCGGTCAACGCCGGGCTCGGCATCATGGCGGTCACCCGTCAGCGCGCCAACAAGCTCGGCTTGGCCATCTGGGAAGATGCCCCGCTGCCCAAGCTGCCAGATCTTTACAGCGGCATCTATGTGCGCGAGGGCGGCGCCCGCGCCATCTACGAGGAACTGGCCGACGACATCGCCGCGATGTTCTACGACTCGAAGCCCGATCCGGCGGCGGCGCGGCCAGGGGTTGCCGCGGCGCGTAAGGCTGGCAACGCCGCCTGACGTCAACGGTCCGCTCCTTGGCGGCACGCGAGAATCGCGAGTTTCATATAATCTGAGGCTGAACGCTTGGAGGCCGATCGATGCCGCCGGCACAGCCAGCCGCGATGCGCGACATTGCGCCGTTCCGTGCGCCTTATGCGCCGGCCGACGAGGGCCTGGCGGCCGCGCTGCTCGCCGGCTCTGGCCGCTCCGCAGACGCCGAGGCGCGCATTGATCGGCGCGCGACTAAGCTGGTGACGGCGATCCGCGCGCGTGTTGGCGGGCTCGGCGGGGTGGAGGATTTCCTGCATGCCTACGCGCTCTCCACCAAGGAAGGCCTGGCGCTGATGGTGCTGGCCGAGGCGCTGCTGCGCGTGCCCGACGCCGACACCGCCGACCGCCTGATCGAGGACAAGCTGAAAGCCGGCGACTGGACGCATCACGACGCGCGCTCGACCGCGCTGCTGGTGTCGGCCTCGGCCTGGACGCTCGGTATCACCGCGCGCGTCATTCATCCGGGCGAGACGCCGGAGGGCATCGTCGAGGCGCTGGTCAAGCGGCTCGGTTTGCCGGCCGTGCGCGCGGCGACGCGCCAGGCCATGCGCCTGCTTGGCTCGCATTTCGTCCTCGGGCAGACCATCGAGGAGGCGCTCAAGCGCGCCGAGGCAGGGCGCGAGTTTCTCTATTCCTTCGACATGCTGGGCGAGGGCGCTCGCACCGCCGCCGACGCCGAGCGCTATTTCGAGTCTTATTTTTCCGCCATCGGCGCCATCGGCGCGCGCGCCGGCGTTGCCGCATTGCCGCGGCGGCCGGGCATTTCGGTGAAGCTGTCGGCGCTGCATCCGCGCTACGAGCCGCTCGCGCGCGAGCGCGTGCTCAAGGAGCTTGCGCCGCGGCTGCTCGCGCTGGCGCGGCGCGCGAAAAGCTACGAGCTCAATCTCACCGTCGATGCCGAGGAAGCCGACCGGCTGGAATTGTCGCTCGATGTATTCACCGCCGTGCTGCGCGATGCGTCGCTTTCGGGCTGGGACGGCTTCGGCCTTGCCGTGCAAGCCTATCAGAAGCGCGCGCCCGCGGTGATCGATTGGCTCGCCGCCGCGGCTGTGGCGCTCGACCGCCGGCTGATGGTGCGGCTGGTCAAGGGCGCCTATTGGGACACCGAGATCAAGCGCGCGCAGGAGCGCGGGCTCGCCGATTATCCGGTGTTCAGCCGCAAGGCGATGACCGATCTCTGCTACCTCGACTGCGTGAGGAAATTATTAGCGGCGCGGCCGCGGCTTTATCCGCAATTCGCCACCCACAATGCGCTGACTGTCGCGAGTGTTATCGAGGATGCCGGCGATACGCACGACTACGAATTCCAGCGCCTGCACGGCATGGGCGAGGCGCTCTATCACGCGCTGCTCACGGAATCGCCGGAGTTGACCTGCCGAGTCTACGCGCCGGTCGGCGGCTATGCCGATCTGCTCGCCTATCTGGTGCGGCGTCTGCTGGAGAACGGCGCCAACTCGTCGTTCGTATCATTCGCCGCCGATCCTTCCGTGCCGCTCGAGACTGTGCTGCGCCGGCCGCAGAGTTGGATCGGCGGGGCCAACAAAGCGCGGCATCCACATATCCCGCTGCCGCGCGATCTGTTCGGAGCCGAGCGGCGCAACTCGGCCGGCCTCGAGTTCGGCGATGCCGCCGCGGTCGCGACGCTGCTGGCCGAGATCGGCGCGTCGCGGCGAACCGTGGAGGCCGCGCCGCTCGTCGACGGCGTTGCGCTCGCGGGGCGTGAATGCAACGTGACTTCGCCGATCGACGGCGAAAGCGCCGGTTCGGTGCAGGAGGGCGACGAAGCCATTGCCGCCGCGGCGATGAGCGCGGCTCAAGCCGGGTTCCTAGCGTGGGATGCGACCCCGGTCGCCGAGCGCGCGGCCGCGCTGGAGCGCGCCGGCGATCTGATCGAGCAAAACCGCGGGCGGCTGATCGCGCTGTTGCAGAGCGAGGCCGGCAAGACGCTCGACGATTGCGTTGCCGAAGTGCGCGAGGCCGCGGACTACTGCCGCTATTACGCGGGCGAGGCGCGCCGCGCCTTCGCGCCGCGGGCGCTGCCCGGTCCGACCGGCGAGAGCAATGAGCTGCGCAGCCGCGGGCGCGGCGTCTTCGTCTGCATCAGCCCGTGGAATTTTCCGCTGGCGATTTTCACCGGCCAAGTGACGGCGGCGCTGGTGACCGGCAACAGTGTCGTTGCCAAGCCCGCCGAGCAGACGCCGCTGATCGCACATGAGGCGGTCAAGTTGTTGCATGCGGCCGGCGTGCCGGCGAGCGCGCTGCATCTGGTGCCGGGTGACGGCAAGGTCGGCAGCCTCATCACCGCGCATCCCGCCGTTGCCGGCGTCGCCTTCACCGGCTCGACCGAAGTCGCGCGCCTCATCAACCGCACGCTCGCCGCCAAGGATGGCCCGATCGCGGCGCTGATCGCGGAGACCGGCGGCATCAACGCCATGATCGTCGACGCCACCGCGCTGCCCGAACAGGTGACCGACGACGTCATCGCCTCGGCCTTCCGCTCCGCCGGCCAACGCTGCTCGGCGTTACGCTTGTTGTGCGTGCAGGACGACGTCGCCGACCGCGTGCTCGACATGGTCGAGGGCGCGGCGCGCGAACTCGAGCTGGGCGATCCGCGCGAGCCGGCGACGCAGGTCGGGCCGGTGATCGACGCCGCGGCGCGTGCCGGGCTCGAGCGCTGGATCGCCGACATGCACGGCGCGCTGCGGTTCCGCTGGCCGGGCGCAGTACCAGCGCGCGGGACGTACGTCGCGCCGGCGGTCATCGAGCTCGATGGCGCCAGCGAATTAAAAGAAGAAGTCTTCGGGCCGGTGCTGCACGTCGTGCGCTGGCGTCCCGATGAACTCGACCGGCTGCTCGACGACCTTGCCGGCAACGGCACCGCGCTGACGTTGGGCATCCATTCGCGCATCGACGCCACCGCCGCGCGCATCGCCAGCCGGCTCGCCAATGGCAATGTCTATGTCAACCGCAACATGATCGGCGCCGTGGTCGGTTCGCAACCCTTTGGCGGCAGTGGACTTTCCGGCACTGGCCCGAAAGCGGGCGGACCGCATTACCTGCCCCGCTTTGCGCTCGAGCAGACGGTGACGGTCAACACTGCGGCCGCCGGCGGCAACGCCGGCCTGCTGGCGGACGACGAGGAATAACCGGTGTTGCCTTACCAATCGGGGCGCCGCCGCCGGCCCTGCGGCACCATATTTAGTAGGCGTTAACCGGTTTAAGCCGCAGATCGGGTAAGGTATTTGCATGGCTGATTCGGTCAGCAGGCTCTATGACGCCGTGATTGCCGCCCGGGGCACCGACCCGGCGAAGTCGCGCACCGCGCGGCTTTTGCGCGCCGGCCGCGCCAAAATGGCCAAAAAGCTGGCGGAAGAAGCGGTCGAAGTCGTGATCGACGCCATGCACGGCCAGCCCGAGGCGGTGGTCCGCGAAAGCGCCGATCTGCTCTACAATCTGGTGGTGCTCTGGGTGCATTCCGGGGTCCATCCGGACGACGTCTGGGCCGAAATGCGGCGGCGCGAGCAGATGTTCGGCATTGCCGAAAAAGTGCCAAAGGATCTAGTACAAAGCACGGCACGACGTAAGGTCGTGGCGCTGGAAACCAGGCGCATCCGCAAGCGCCGCTGATCCTGCTTCCTTCTCCCTGAGAGACGAGTATGACCGTTCAGGCCGCCGAGTCGCGTTCTTTGCTCCGCCGATTGTATGACTGGTGCGTCGCCGCCGCCGGACGGCCGCACGCGATCGGCATCCTGGCCGCAGTGGCGTTCGCCGAAAGCTCGTTCTTTCCGATCCCGCCCGACGTGATGCTGGTGCCGATGTCTTTGGCGCGGCCGGACCGGGCCTTCCGCATCGCCGCCTGGTGCACGGTCGCCTCGGTTAGCGGCGGGATCCTCGGCTACGGCATCGGCGCGCTGCTTTATGACTCGGTCGGCGCCTGGCTGATCCACCTCTACGGCTACGGCGACAAGGTCGAGGCCTTCCGCGCCGCCTACGCCCAGTGGGGCGCCTGGATCATCCTGCTCAAGGGGCTCACGCCCATCCCCTACAAGATCGTCACCATCACGTCAGGATTTGCCGGCTACAACTTCTTGCTCTTTGTGCTGCTGTCGCTGATCACCCGCGGCGCCCGTTTTTTCATCCTGGCCTTCCTGCTTCACCGGTACGGCGACGCGGCGCGGCATATCATCGAGAAAAGGCTGGCTTTATGGACCTGGCTGTTCTTGGCCATCCTCATCATCGGCATCGTGGTGGCGCTCTATTTGATCGGATAGCGTCCTCATTTTCGCCACCTCGGCATCCTAACCGGCTTGTCGGCGCGAATGCCGCGGGACGGGGCATCAAGCCCGCCCGCATGTCGAATTGACTGGCTATGGGCACCACGCACCCCGCTGCAATGATCGTCGGACGGACCGCCGCGCTGCTCGGCGCGGGCGCGATTTTGTTCACTGCCGCGCTTGCCTTTGCGCAGGACGCCGGCAAGGCGGCGCAAGCCGAAGCGCCCGGCTTCCTCAGTGCGGTCGGACGCTGGATTGACGAGCAGACCTCCAGGCTCGGCTCCGGTCTGAGCGGCGCCCGCTCGGGAGTGGAAAATCTCGGCCACGAAGCCGGCCTTGCCGCCCGCTCGACCGTCGAAGACGCCAAGAATGCCGCCGGCGCGGTCACCCGCATCCCGGGCGCGCGCGTGGTGACCGGTCACGAGAAGTGCACGATCGCGCCGAACGGCGCGCCCGATTGCGTGGTCGCGGCCAATACCATGTGCAAGAGCAAAGGCTTCGACTCCGGCAAGAGCGTCGACATGACCACCGCCGAGGTCTGTCCGGCGAAAGTCTATCTGGCCGGTCGCAACAGCGGCCCGGAATGCCGCACCGAAACGTTCGTCTCCCGCGCGCTCTGCCAGTAATCTCAGTTCGTGTCATTCCGGGACGGCGCGTTGGCGCACGCTCGCGCGTGCGCCCCGGAATGACGAGAGGCGGCGTCTTGTGCCGCAGCGCCGGCTGTGTTTCCGTCGCGCGCTCAAGGAGCGGCGAGCGTGAACCTTTCCGCAAAACTGTTGGAACGGGAAGCAGCGGCTAAGCCCGTCACCGTCGGCCTCATCGGCGCCGGCAAGTTCGGCGCCATGTTTCTGTCGCAGGCGCGGCTGACGCGCGGCCTGCATGTTGCCGGCGTCGCCGATCTCGACGTGGCGCGGGCGCGCAGCCAACTGAAAACCGCCGGCTGGCCGGATAGCCAATACGCTGCCGCTTCGCTCGACGACGCCCACAAGGCGCGCACGACCGCGGTCACCGACAGCGCCGAGCGGCTCATCGCCGATCCGCGCATCGAGGTGATTGTGGAGGCAACCGGCGTGCCCGGCGCCGGCATTCATCATTGCCTGCAGGCGATCGAGAACGGCAAGCACATCGTCATGGTCAATGTGGAGGCCGACGCGGTGGCGGGCCCCTTGCTGGCGCGCCGCGCCAAGGCCGCCGGCGTCGTCTATTCGCTCGCCTGGGGCGACCAGCCGGCGCTGATCTGCGAGCACGTCGACTGGGCGCGTGCCGCCGGCTTCAAGGTGATCTGCGCCGGCAAAGGCACGCGTTACGAGCCGCACTATCACCAGTCCAGTCCCGACAATGTCTGGGACATTCTGGACAAATATCTGAACATTTCCGACCGCAAGTCGATCAACCCGAAGATGTTCAACTCCTTCGTCGACGGCACCAAGTCGGGCATCGAGATGACCGCGGTGTGCAACGCCACCGGCCTCGTGCCGCAATCGGACGGCCTGCATTTCCCGCCGGCGACGCGCTTCGAATTGGCCGACGTGTGCAAGCCGAAGGCGGACGGCGGTACGCTGGAGAAGGCGGGGGTCACCGAAGTAACGTCGTCGGTCTATCGCGACGGCCGCGACGTGCTGCATCATCTCGCGCTCGGCACCTACGTCGTGTTCGAAGGCGAGACCGACTACGCGCGCCGCTGCTTCAAGGAATACGCCATGCTGCCAGACAGAAGCGGCAAGTACGCCGCGCTGTACCGGCCGATCCACATGATCGGGCTGGAGCTCGGCATCTCGGTCGCAAGTTGCGCGCTGCGCCATGAGCCGACCGGTGCGCCCACCGGCTTCCGCTCCGACGTGGTGGCGACGGCCAAGCGCGATTTGAAAGCCGGCGAGATGCTGGACGGCGAGGGCGGCTTCTGCGTCTGGGGCAAGCAGACGCCGGCCGAGATTTCGCTGCGCGATGAGTTGCTGCCGCTCGGCCTCGCGCACAACGTCAAGCTCAAGCGCGACATCGCGGAAGGCGGCGCGCTGAGATGGGCAGACGTCGCCTACGATCCAAACGATGCAGCGGTGAAAGTGCGGCGCGAGATGGAGGCGGCCTTCGGTCGGCGCAATATCGCGACCGCCTCCGTATAAGTCCCTAGCCCCGATTTGATCGGTATCAACCCACCGATTTTGCAATGCGCGATTCTCCCTAGCGTCGAATAGGAGGATCTGATGCGCAAATCCGGCAAGGTCGCGGCGATCACCGTGCACGATGACTTTGCGCTTTGGATGATCGCCGCGGGTGTCATCATCGGCGCGTTTGTCGCGCTGACAATCTAGGAGCGGCCGCGATGAACTCCACGCTGCTGACCGCCAATAGCAATACTCACGTCAAGATCGTCGCCACGGGCCTTGCGGCCGCGCTCGTGATTGCGCTGCTTGCTCTGGGGATGCACTGAGCGGCCGATTTAGGCCAGCTCGATCGTGCCGTCGACCTTGTGCGTGAGGCCGACTTTGCCGATGGTAAGCACCATCTGCGCCTGAAGGCTCTCGGTGCCTTTGAGCCGGCCGTCGGCCACCGCCGCGCGGATCGCTTTCTCGATCTCCTGCTGCGAGGTGACGCCGACCACCTTGAGGAATTTGCGCAGCGACATATTGAGGGCTTCTTCGTTCATGGCGGTCTCCTGTCGATCGGTGCTCCGCTGCCGATCATAGGCTTGCCCGGCCCGCGCTGAAAGGCTCTGGCGCCCCGCCGCTTGCCGTTGACCCTTCCTTTTGCGCCGCTATGATCCGCGCCGCTTGTGCCGCATTGCGCACGATCCCGAAAAGAGGCTACCGGTTTTCGGATAAGATCATGCGCAGGTCATCGGTTGCCCCTGTGGCGGAATTGGTAGACGCGCCTGACTCAAAATCAGGTGGTGGAAACATCGTGCTGGTTCGAGTCCGGCCAGGGGCACCACATGCCGCGCGTCAGCCCGCGCCGGACGCCACCACTTTGCGCACCAATTCTTCCAGCGTTCCGGCCTTGGCATCGAACTTGACGCCGCGGATACCGAAGGCACGGGCGGCCGCGATATCGTCGTCCTTGTCGCCGATGAGGAAACTGCGGCCGCGGTCGATCGGCCGGTCGCGCGCCGCCTGCTCGAGCATGCCCGGCTGCGGCTTGCGGCACGCACAGCGGATCGCCAGCGCTTTGACCGTGCCCTCGGGATGATGCGGGCAATAGTAGATCGCGTCGATGCGCGCGCCTTGTGCCCGCAACGCCTCCTGAAGATGCGCGTTGAACCGCTCGACCGCCGCCTCGGTAAAGAAGCCGCGGGCGACGCCGGATTGGTTGGACACGACGATCACGAAAAATCCTGCTTCGTTCAGCAGCCGCACGGCCGCGGCGGCGGTCGGCATCAATTCGAGATCGTCGGGCTTGAACGTGTAGCCGTGATCAACATTGAGCACGCCATCGCGATCGAGAAACGCCGCCGGACGCGGACTCGAATGTCCGCGCGGCGTCGGCGTGTCGGTTGCGTCAGCCATGATGCTCGAAACATCCATTCGGCGGCACGGTTTATTTGCGCACGTTCAGTTCGCGGCAGTTATCGATAGATGCCGTGCGAACGCAATAATGGTCAGTATGGCGGTACAACCGCGGTCGAGGCTGTGCAAAAGCGGTGGAGAAAGGCCTTGTGCCAGATTAAGACAGTTAGCATTACCTGTTGATTTTATTCGCTGTTTTTCGGCGGTTTTTCGGCGAAGATATCTATAGCTAAGCGCGTTTTTGTTGCATTATTGTAGCAATTGGAGGACGACGACGTGGGCCGTTAGGCAAAGATCGCAAAACGCCTACGCAAGCAAAGAAGACTGTGAAATCAGTGGAGGCCTTCCATTCAATTGCGGTGCAACCTCCCGCAACTGCGCACTCGGCAATGCCGATCACATAAAGTCTGAAACAACGAGGGAAACCAAGGAGAGAACAAATGGCTGATAAAGCCGCATCGTCATCGCTCAGTCGGGAACGGTGGACCCAGCTCATCGCCGGCGTCATCTGCATGGTGATGATCGCGAACCTGCAATATGGCTGGACCCTGTTCGTCAATCCGATCAACAAGGCACATGGCTGGTCGATCGCCGCCATCCAGGTCGCCTTCAGCGTATTCATC
>DATJVE010000177.1:0-18329 GCA_035501975.1 Pseudolabrys sp. | reverse complement strand
TCGCGCAGCAATTCGCGGTGCGCGGTACAGGGGATTCCGGCGAGCGCATGGAAGCCAACCATGATTGCGCCGACGCCGGCCTCGACCGCCGCCTTGAACGGCGGCAGCACGTCGTTGTGCATGCGATAGGGGCTCATATCGACGGCGTTGTAGTCGCGCCCGCTTTCGGCGAAGCCGTAGCCGGCGAAATGCTTGGCGCAAGCCATCAGCGAATCGAGCAGCGCCAGATCGTCCTGCTGAAAGCCCGCGACCATCGCCGTGGCCAGCGTTGCGCCGATAAGCGGATCCTCGCCGAAGCTCTCGGCGCAGCGGCCCCAGCGCGCGTCGCGCGAGACATCAAGCATCGGCGCCCAGGCGAGCGTGATGCCGCAAGCGGCCGCTTCAACTGCGGCGGCGCGCGCGGTGCGCTTGACCAACGTGGCATCCCAACTGCAGGCAAGGCCGAGCGGCAGCGGGAAAATTGCGCGGTGGCCGTGGATGACGTCGAGCGAGAAGATCAGCGGGATAGCGTTCGGCGATTCCGCGACCGCGATCGTCTGCAGCTTGCGCAGCCGCGCTTGATCGAGCCCGCCCGGCACGCTGCCGACGTCGCCGCGGCGGATGCGGCCCTCGATGTCGGCCACCGCGCCGGCGGCGCCGGTGATGTCGGCCGCGGCGCTGACATGATTGAGTTGCCCGATTTTTTCGGCGAGCGTCATGCGGCTGAGCAAAGCTTCGACGGACATCGCTCACCAAAATAGCGTGATTTTGCGAATGAGACGCTACGCGGTCAACAACGCGCCTCGATTGCGGACGACGCTCGGCGCCTTGGCCGGCTCGGCGAGCAGCGCATCGACGCGATCGACGATCGCCAGGCCCGCCGTCTCGCTCGGCACCAAAAACAATCCCCACCGGCGGGCGGCGGTTCCGAAAGCCGGCTTGCTGGTCGCCCAAGCAAAAGGAATGGCGATGGCCGGCCCGACGAGCAGCGGCAGGTACCACCAGAAATTGGCCGGTGTCCAGCGCCAGACCAGGACGCCGGCGGCGATGGCGATCAGCATATGCGGCGCGAAGGTGACGACGGCACGGCCGAGGCCTATGCCGTCGCCGCCGCGCAATTGGGTGCCCCATTGGGCGGTGCGCCCGATCAGGATGTTGAATACGAACCAGCTGTGCGACAGCATGGTGATCGGCGCGAGCAAGGTTGACAGTACGCTTTCGATGAGCGCGCCGGCGATGACGTACCAGGCACAACCGTAGGCGACCGTCACGCGGCGGTCGTGCAACAGCACCATGACGGCCAGCGCTTTGGGCAAATAAAGCATCGACATGGCGGCAATCGCCAGGCTGACAAAAGCGACGGTGTGCGAGATCGGCCAGGCCAGTATCGGATATCTACCGACATAGGTGACCGGCGCCGCATATTCCATTTGCATGGCGTGGACGGTGAAGAGGACGATCGACAACAGCCACAGCGGCGAGGACAAATAACTCATCACGCCGATGGCCAGATGAATGCGGCTCGGCAGCTTGAGCCCGCGCGCGAACAGCAAGCGCACGTGCTGCAGATTGCCTTGGCACCAGCGGCGGTCGCGCTTCAAATGATCGGTCAACGTCGGCGGCGAGGCTTCGTAACTGCCGCCGACATCGCTCAACAACCACAGCTCCCAGCCGGCGCGGCGCAACAGCGCCGCCTCGACGAAGTCGTGGCTCATGATCTCGCCGCCGAGCGGTGGCCGGCCCGGCAGAATGGGCAGCCCGCAATTCTCCATGAACGGCTTCACGCGGATGATCGCGTTATGGCCCCAATAATTGCCGTCAGGCCCCTGCAGCTTGGCGAGCGCGGCGGTGTAGAGGCGGCCGTAGACCCAGGAGGCGAATTGTTGGCTGCGCGCGAACAGCGACTCGCCGCCGATCAGCGCCGGCGCCGCCTGGATCAACGCCGTGCGCGGGTTGGCGTCCATCAGCCGTACCAACCGCACCAGCGTCTCGCCGGTCATCAGGCTGTCGGCGTCGAGCACCACCATGTAGTCGTAGGCGGCGCCCCAATTGCGGCAGAACTCGGCGATGTTGCCACTCTTGTGACCGGTGTTGTAGTCGCGGCGGCGGTAGAAGATGCGCGCATCCTTGTTGCGCGCGCGCAAGGCGCGCCAGGCGGCGAGTTCCGCCGCGCAGCAGTCAGCGTCGGTCGAATCGCTCAACACGAAAAAGTCGAAATGGGTCGCGGCGCCGGCCGCGTGCAGCGATTCCAGGATTGCTTGCAGGCGCGCGAACACATGGGTGGACACCTCGTTGTGCACCGGCATCGCCAGCGCGGTGCGCGAGATACCGAGAGTGCTCGCCGGCTTCCCGGCGGGCGGCTCGCGCAATGGACTGGTGGCATTGCCGTGCCACAACGCGTGAGCGCCAAGGCAGGCCATCCAGAACGAGATCGCAATCCAGAAAAATAGCAGCGCGAAGACGGTGAGCAGCAGCGTTTCGACCGAGGCGATGCCGTCGACGCGGAAGATCGCCAGCAGCCGTGTGCCCGCCGCGGCGGTGGTCGACAGCGCGAGCCCCAAAATCAGCCAGCGTTGGACAGTGACGTCATCGCGGCTCATCGACGTTCACTGGCACTGGGGCGTGCTGCAGGGCGGGCGGCCGCTCCCGCAGCCGCGCCAGCATCGTCGTTACCACAACACGCGGCGTCCAATAATCGAGCGTTTGCCGGGGCATGGGCGCCGGACGCAGTGGCGGCGTCGCCGGATCGACGGCAGCCGCCGGCGCGCTGCGCCGTACGCTTTGCAATTTTTGCTCACCAGCCATCGTTGAAAACGCCTTCAAGGGAACCCGAAGCCCGGCCGCGCGTTCGGACCCCGTGCAACGCGCCGACTGTCAATTAACGCGCGGCAAGCCGCTTGGTTTCCCGGGACCGCGGCGAATCGGGGGAAAGGAAACGCGCAATCCATGGGCAATGTGAAAAATTTTTAATCCGGTCTTCAACGCAGGCCCGCCATGTCTTGCTTCAATCGCCGACAAGTTTTGCTCGCCAGCGCGCCGCTGGCGCTCGCCCTCACGGGATTTCGGGCGACGCGCGGCTTCGCCGATCCGGCGCCGGCGCGCTTTGGCGAGCCGCATCCCTTCGATTTCGGCGTTTTGCAGCAAACCGCCAAGAATCTGGCGGCGAAATCCTATGCGCCGACCAAGGCGCCGGCGCCCGACGTCGTCTCCAAAATCGATTTCGACGTCGCGCAACACATCAAATTCCGTGCCGAACGGGAACTTTTCGGCGACGGACCGGGCCCATTTCCGGTGCGGCTGTTCCACGTCGATAAATTCAATCCGCTGCCGGTCCAAATCAACATGCTCTCCGGCGGCAGCGCCCGGCGCGTGATCTATTCCGCGCAGGATTTCGACTATGGCAATACCGGCTTGGCGCAGAAGCTGCCGCCGGATACGGGATTCTCCGGGTTCCGTGTGATGGATAGCCACCAAGCGGCGACCGATTGGCTGGCTTTCCAGGGCGCGAGCTATTTCCGCAGCTCGGGGCAGGACAATCAATATGGCGGCTCGGCGCGCGGCATCGCCGTCGACACCGTGTCCTCGTCGAAAGAGGAATTCCCGCGTTTCGTCGAGTTCTGGCTGGCGGAACCGCAGGCCGGCCGCCCTTCGATCACGATCTTTGCGCTGCTCGACGGGCCGAGTCTGACCGGCGCCTATCAGTTCGAGGCGACCAAGCAGACCGGCGCGGTGATGGCGACCCGCGCCAATCTCTTCATCCGCAGCGACATCGCGCAATTGGGCATCGCGCCGCTCACCAGTATGTACTGGTACGGCGAGAACGAGCGCCGCAACGCCACCGACTGGCGGCCGGAAATCCATGACAGCGACGGCTTGGCGCTGTGGACCGGCAAGGGCGAGCGCATCTGGCGGCCGCTGATCGATCCGCCGTCGGTGCTGACCAATTCGTTTCTCGACGAAAACCCGAGGGCCTTCGGCCTGATGCAGCGCGACCGTGTCTTCGCCGACTATCAGGATGACGGCGCCTTCTATAACCGGCGGCCGAGCATGTGGGTCGAGCCGCAGGGCGATTGGGGCGCCGGCGCGGTGCAATTGGTGGAAATCCCGACGCAGGACGAGATCCACGACAATATCGTCGCCTATTGGGTGCTCAAGCGTGCGATCAAGGCCGGCGATCAGCTCGATATGTCCTATAAGCTCTATTGGCGGGACGACGAGCCGCAGCCGCCGGCCGACATCGGCCGCGTCACCGCGACCCGCATTGGCCGGGGCGGCGTGCCCGGACAACCGTCGCCCGACGACAAGGACAGCTGGAAATTCGTGGTCGATTTTGTCGGCGGGCCGCTGTCGAAGATGGCGCCGCGCTACGACGTGACGCCGGTGGTGACCGTCTCGCGCGGCAAGATCGTCAATCCTTACGTCATCAAGGTGGTCGGCACCGACCGCTGGCGCGCGCTGTTCGACATTCACGCGCCCGGCAAACAGCAGATCGATCTGCGCTGCTATCTGCGGCTCGACAACAAGACGCTGACCGAGACCTGGCTTTACCAGTATTTCCCGCCCAATCCGGCGGCTTAGGCGCGCACGGCGGTCCGCTGGCCGAAAATCTCGACCTTGCCGTCGGTATTCGCTATCGCCGCGATCTGCTCGGAATTGTGCAGCCGCGCGCCATCGGGCGTGCGCACGAGATGCAGCACCCGCGTGTGGAACTGCTCGAGGCCGGGGCGGTGGCCGATGCTGAGCACGGTCGTGTTGTCGAGTTCGCGGTCGAAGATCGACATCGCGCGGCGTTGGCTCAGCTCGTCGAGCGCAGAGGTCGCCTCGTCGAGGAATACCCAGGCCGGGCAATGCAAAAGGAGCCGCGCGAAGGCGATCAACTGCTGTTGGCCGAGCGACAGATTCTTGTCGAGGCGCGTCTGCTCATCGAGCGTCGGCAACAGATCGGCAAGGCCGACGCGGTTGATGACGGCTTCGATCTCGGCAGTGGTGAATGCATCCGGCGCATCGGGATAGGTGATCGCGGCGCGCATGGTGCCGAGCGGAAGGTAGGGGCGCTGCGGCATGAACATCATACGGCGCGGGTCGGGATGCCGGATGGTGCCGCCGCCCCACGGCCACAGGCCGGCGATGGCGCGGAACAGCGTGCTCTTGCCCGCGCCCGATTCGCCGAGGATGAGGACGCGCTCGCCCTGCGCGATGTCGACGGTGGCTTCGGAAATCACAACCCGGCCATCCGACAACTGGACGCTGACGCCCTCGAACGCCAGCGTTCCCGCCGGGTGCGGCGTCAGCGCGATGTTGTCGACCGTGCGGTCGATTTCGTCGACCTTATCGATGGCGGCTTTGAATGCGCTGACGCGCCGCAGCGTCGCGCACCAGTCGGCAATCGAAGGGAACTGGTCGACGAACCAGCGCAGCGAGGCCTGCACCTGGTTGAAGGCGCCGACCACCATCATCAGCCCGCCCATGGTCATGCCGCCGCTGAAATAGCCGGGCGAAGCGACCACGATCGGCACCACGATGGCGATCCAGCCGTAGCCCGAGGTGATCCAGGTCAGCCTCGACAGCGCGCCGGAGAGCTGCCGCATGGTGCCGATGACGCGGTCGAGATTGCCGTTGAGTTGGCGCCGCTCGTCATGCTCGCCGCCGCACAGCGCGATGCTTTCGGCGCTTTCGTTGACGCGCACAAGCGCGAACCGCAGTTCCGCCTCGCGCGCGTAGAGCTCGGCGTTGAGACCGATCAAGGGGATGCCGACCCGCCAGGTCATCAGCGAGCCGATCAGCGCGTAGATGATCGCGCACCACACCATATAGCCGGGGATCGTGAAACTGTGGCCTTGGATCGTGAAGACGAGATGGGACGACAGCGCCCACAAGATGCTGATGAAGCTGACCAAGAGCAGCGTGGCTTGAAACAGGCCGACCGCGAGCCCGGTGGAGAGCTCGGTGAGCCTGCGGGTGTCTTCCTCGATGCGTTGGTCCGGATTGACGCCGAGCTGGCCGGCGAGGCCGAGCCGGTATGCGCGGCCGGCCACCAGCCAGCGGTCGAGCAGGTGATGCGTCAGCCATTCGCGCAGGCGGACTTTTAACATCTGCTGCATCCAGGTTTGCCCGACGACCAGCGCCAGAAGCGCGCCGATGATGACGAAGAAGATCAGCAGCTGGTGGCCGAGGGTGCCGAGGTTGCGCTCCTGCAGCGCGTCGAAGAACGCGCCGTTCCACTCGTTGAGCCGGATCTGCCCGACCATGTTGGCGATGAGCACCGCGGCAATGCCGGCGGCGAGGAAGATAACGCGCAGCCGGTGCTGCGACGGCCAGAGCGCTCGGAGGAGGGTTAGGCTCTCGCGTGCTGCGCCTTTTGCTTCGTAAGTTGCGGCCGGCGGCTGAAAAGCATCCGCCGCGCCGCGGCGGCGGCCGTCAGTGTCGGTCTCCCGCTCGTGCTTCGACGGGCGCGATTCGACGTGCTCGCTGGATGCGTCTCGGCTCTGTCGCTGTTTCACGATGCTTTCGCACGCTGGCCCCCCGTGGCCAGCAAAGGTCGCCATGGACCTAAAGGGTGCGGGATAAATCTTATCAAAGTGAAAAAATTGCAAGCATAATCGCTGACGCAGCAACAGTGGAACTTAAGTTCCATATTTTCGTTCGCTATCATGACACGGACCGACTTCGACTCGTGGATCGCGCGGCAGGCGCAACGCAGTGCCGACGCGATGGAAAAAGCGATTTCGGCGACGCATTTGACGCGCCGGCGCGAAACTTTCGGCCAAGTGGTGGTTCCGGCCAGAGGTTCGGTGCTTGCTTCGCCGGCGATTGCCGATTGGAATCCGGAACCAGATTATTTTTTCCACTGGTTGCGTGATTCGGCGATCGTCATGCGCAGCGTCGCCGAACAGATGGAGGACGCGGCCAGCGAGGATGAGCGCGCACGCTGGCGACGCCACTTCGAGGATTTCGTCGGCTTCAGTCTTCGGCTGTGCGATCCCGACGGCATGGCCGTATCCGACTATCGGCCGCCGACGCGCCGTGGCTTTCGCAAATTCTTGCGGCCACGCTCCGAGATCGTTGGGCTCGCCGACGACAAACTACTCAGCGAGCCACGCTTCAATCCAGACGGCACCATCGACATCTTCCGCTGGTCGCGTCCGCAATATGACGGGCCGGCGCTGCGCGCTCTGGCGTGCCTGCGCTATCTCGCCGCGGGCGGTGCGCAGACGCACGATCTCGCGCGCCTGTTGCGCACCGATCTTTCGTTCACGGTACGCCACGCCGGCAAACGGTGCATCGGGCCTTGGGAAGAGCCGAGGCAGAATGCGCATCATTATTATGTCGCGCTCGTGCAGCTCGGCGCGATCACCCATGGCCGTGCCTGGGCCGGCGATGCCGTGGGCAAATGGGAGGCGGCGATCGAACGCCTGCGCGCGGGTCTCGAACGCCACTGGTCGGACAAGCATCGCGTTTTCATGGCGCGCCGGCCGACGGTGTCCGCCGAGGATATGCTCGACGCGGCGTATCTCTTGGCGGTATGGGATGCCGATCTGCCGGAAGGGCCGCACAGCATCGAGGACGCGCGGGTACCAGAGACACAGGCCGCGCTTGAGGAGTATTTTGCGCGCGAGCTTCCGATCAATCGTGAGCGGCCCACGGAGTGTGGCGTCTTGCTCGGCCGCTATCCCGGCGACCGCTATTTCGGCGGCGGCGCCTGGTATCCGACGACGCTGGCCGCGGCCGGTCTTTACTATCGTCGCGCGCAGCGCGCGGGGAAGGATCGTGACGCGCTGATGCGCCGCGGCGACGCCATCATGCGTGCAGTGTGGCGCGTGACGCCGGAACACGGCGCTCTGTCCGAACAAATCGATCGCGCTACCGGCCGACAGACGTCCGCTCGCGATCTCACCTGGAGCTACGCCGCCTTTGTCGCCACCGCGCGCGCTCGCGCACAAGCGATCACACCGATATCGCGAGCACACACAAAAGTTGACTGAGCCTGCGAAGTGGAACTTCGGCCGGATTGCGGCGCAGGTACCGCAACTCGCCCGTCGCAACCGGAACAGGCGGCGGCACGCGGGCGTTAGGCTGGCATCTGCCAACACAAGGAGATCGGTCATGCGTAAAAGCACGATCTTTATTGCCGCCGTGACGGCGGCGGCCGCGCTCGCCGCGCCAGCCGCGGCGGCGACGCTCGCCGCCGCGATGAGGCCGCTCAACATTCGCTCGGGGCCCGGCCCGCAATACAGCGTCATCGGCGCCATTCCGACCCGCGGCCAGGCGACCATCCTCGGCTGCGTCCAAGGCAGTCTGTGGTGCGAGGTGGGCTACAACGGCCGGCAAGGCTGGGTGTACTCGCAGTATCTGACGGCGCGCCTGTCCGGCCGCTCGTTGATCGTCGCCGAGCATCTCAATGACATCGCTCCCGCCGTCACCTACCAGCCGCCGGTCGAGACCGTCGGCAGCGCGGTGGCGCCGCCGGCCATTACCGGCACGCTGGTCCAGCCGCCCGCCGGCGAGCCGCTGGTCATCGCGCCGCCGCCGACCATCGGCAGCTATGTGATCAGCCATCCGGTCACGCCGGTCTATCTCAACGGCGAGGTGGTGGAAGGCGTCGGACTGCCGCCGGACGTCGCACTCGCGCCGATCCCCGGCTCCAACTACGACTACGCCGACGTCAACAACGTGCCGGTGCTGGTCGAACCGACGACGCGGCGCGTCGAATATCTGTATCGCTGAGCGGGAGCATCGTCCATGAGCGCACATTGGAAGCATGCGGCATTGGCGACGGCAGCGCTCGCTTTCGCCATCACCGCGGTCGCCATGCCGAACGAAGCCTTGGCGCGCAAGCGAACGCATGCGGCCCGTCCGGTCGCATCGCCGCCGCCATCCATCGGCTATTACGGAGAATTCCCGTTGCAACTCGATTATGCGCAAGCGCAGGCGTGGAGCCTCGCGCGTCCGTACTACACGCACTTCATGTACGACTACTGCGACTATCGCAACTGCACGCTGCAGTTCCGCGGCGGCGCTTGGGTTCCGGTCTGGTACGGACCGCCGAGCTGAGCGACCAACGACTTGAAATAAAAAGGGCGGCCCACTCAAGGCCGCCCTTTTCCCGCGTCAAGTCAGCCGTTGCTTAGCCGCATTCGCGGTGCGAACGCCAGATCACGTGGCCGTGCGGCGTCACGAAGCGTTCCCGCACAATGCGGCATTCCGGCGCATAGGCGTAATCGCGCCAGTAGCGGTGATGCCAGCCCCAATAGTTGGGACCGACGCCGACGCCGAGCGGACCGACCTGCACGCCGACGCCGCCCGGGTCGGCGCCCAAATAGACCTGCGCGTTGGCCGGCGTAAACGCGGCGAACAGCGCCGCCGCGGCAACGCCAAACAATAACTTCTTCATGCGTGCCTCCTTTCGCTAGGCGCAAGGCCAACGCGTCGGCAGCGAGCAGCGTTTCCCGAACTCACAAACAGTTTAGCGCTAGGGAACTGTGTCGTCGGTGCGGTCGAAATGTGATCGTCTTTAGCGCCCGAGCGAATCGGACTTTGCCTCCGCCGCCGGGCGAAATTCTTTGCGATTTTTTTTGTGTGGCGCAGCCGGCTGAACCGGGTGGGAATCCTCCCGCGCAAGCCAGCCCATCGCCGCCCAAGGCCGCAACGCCAACCAAATTTACGCGCGCGCGGATTTCACGCGGTTCGATTCGGC
Organism: Pseudolabrys sp.; assembly: GCA_035501975.1. Taxonomy (GTDB): domain Bacteria; phylum Pseudomonadota; class Alphaproteobacteria; order Rhizobiales; family Xanthobacteraceae; genus Pseudolabrys. The sequence goes on along the minus strand of DATJVE010000177.1, from coordinate 8,656 downwards.
CTCGCGCTCCCAGTTCAGAATTGTCCGCTGCAGCGCCTGGAATTTCGTCTCGATCGCGCCGTTGAACAACGGATCCTTACGGTCGTTCACGCGCGCATCGATGGCGGCCCAATCTTCGGGGCGCAGGCGCTGGACGGCGGCCGGAAACAGCAGCCGCTCTTCCTTGTCCATATGCTGGCGCTGATGCTTGATGAAATCGTGCACGACTTCGTGGAAAGTCTGCCGCAGGATTTCTCCGCCCGCGAGAATTTCTTCGACCGCCTCGACCAGCCGGCGCAAGCGTAGCGTCTCAACTTCGTGCTCGGCTTCAACGTCGCCGACGCGGCTCGCCGCCGCTGGATCGCGCAATTTAAGCTTTTCGAAAACCAAATCTTCTTTCGGATGATGGCAGTGCTCGGGGTAGTCCTGGAAGTATTGGATGATGGCCTGCAGGACTTCGTAATCGGGCTCTTCGGTGCGATCGAAAACTTCAAGCTCATGCTCCAGCACGAGGAGCAATTTGTCGATGTTGCGGTGCTCTTCGAGCAGCACCTGAATGATGTTTGACATCGCTCGCGCTCGCCGCGCCCTTTCGAACAAGATATTGATCGGCGTCAGGGATCCCCGTCAGGCAGCATCGCGTTAGCTTCCACTAAAGATTAATGCCGAAACGAAACGGGACTTTGCGCTATGTCAAAACGGCGATTGGGCCGATCCATTAAGTGTTTACCGCAATTTTTCAATGACCTTCGCGAGCCGAATCGATGATCGAAACAAGTCCGGCAGGCGGCTTCAAAATTCTCGCGCGTGAAGATTTCTCCGACGTGACCTATTCCCTCGTCGTGCACCACCCGCTGATGGCGAGGGCCGCGCAGCCGGGCCAATTCGTCATCGTGATGTCGCACGAGACCGGTGAACGGATACCGCTGACCATCGCGGATTTTAACCGCAAGAAGGGTACCGTGACCCTGGTCGTGCAGGCGGTCGGAAAATCCACCAAAGAAATGCAACAGACCTGCAAGCCGGGGACGTCGCTGTACGGGCTGGTCGGCCCGATGGGCGTCCCGAGCCCGCTCACCGGAAAGAAAAAGGTTGTCTGTGTCGGCGGCGGCCTCGGCGTCGCGCCGATCTATCCGCAGGCGCGCGGCTTCAAGGAAAACGGCGCCTACGTGATCGGCGTGCTCGGTTTCCGCAACAAGAACCTGGTGTTCTGGGCGGAAAAATTCCGGGAAGTCTGCGACGAGCTCATTCTGTGCACCGACGACGGCTCCGCCGGCATGAAGGGCTTTGTCAGCGACGGCATCAAGGTTGCCATCCAGGGACACAAGGATATCGATGAAGTCGTCGCGATCGGCCCGCCCATCATGATGAAGGCCTGCGCCGAGACGACGCGCCCGTTCGGCATCAAGACCATCGTCAGCCTCAACCCGATCATGGTCGACGGGACGGGGATGTGCGGCGGCTGCCGCGTCAAGATCGGCAACGAAGTGAAATTCGCCTGCGTCGACGGTCCCGATTTCGACGGGCACAAAGTCGACTTTGCCGACCTGATGACGCGGCTCAAGCGCTACGCCGAAGAGGAAAAGGCCGCGCTCGATCGCTGGTCGGACAATTGCCGGATGATGATGCAGGCGCCTGTCCTGCCGAAGGACGGCGAAGAAGCGGTGGCGATGCCGGATCCGTTCGAAGAAACGTTGGGCGGATAGCGGTGGCTCCGCGGGGACCTGCCGGGAATTCTTAGACGCACGGGATTTGCAAAATGGCCAAGGCGGCGAAGAAGAAAACCATCCGCAGCATTCCGCAGCAGCGGACGCCGGTGAAAGAGCTCGAGCCGAAGGTTCGGGTGAAGAATTTCGAGGAGGTCAACTGCGGCTATTCGCTGAGCGAGGCGATGAACGAAGCCGAGCGTTGCCTGCTGTGCCCCGAACCGGGGTGCATCGCCGGTTGCCCCGTCAACATCAACATCCCGAAATTCATCGAGGCAATCGCGGCAAAGGACCTGCGCGGCGCCTATGACGTTATTACCGCCAGCAACCTTCTCGCTTCGGTGTGCGGCCGCGTCTGCCCGCAGGAAACGCAGTGCGAAGGCGTCTGCGTGGTCGGCGAAACGCTCGAACCCGTCGCCATCGGCCGTCTTGAACGCTTCGTCGGCGACAATGCCATACGGGAGAAGTGGTCCAACATCCCCTATATCGAGTCGACCGGCTTCAAGATCGGCATCGTCGGTTCGGGCCCGGCCGGCATGGCTTGCGCCGCCGACATGGCCAAGGCCGGATGCGAGGTGACGGTCTTCGAGGCGTTTCACCAGGCCGGTGGCGTTCTCAAATACGGCATTCCCGATTTCCGCCTGCCCAATTCGGTGGTCGACGCCGAGATCGAGAATCTGCGCAAGCTCGGCGTCAAGTTCGAATGCAATACGCTGGTCGGCCGGCTGTTCACCATCGAGCAGATGCGCAATGAGCTCGGCTTCGACGCCGTGTTCATCGGCACTGGAGCCGGCTATCCCTCGATGCTCGGCATTCCCGGCGACTCGCTCAACGGCGTCCTGTCCGCCAACGAGCTGCTCACCCGCTGCAATCTGATGCGGGCGAAAGAATTCCCCAACTACGACACGCCAATTCCGCTCGGCAAGCGCGTCGCCGTGATCGGCGCCGGCAATACGGCGATGGACGCCACGCGCGTGAGCGTGCGGCTCGGCGCCGAAAAGGTCTACTGCACCTATCGCCGCTCGCGGGCCGAGTGCCCGGCCCGTGTTGAAGAGGTGCATCACGCCGAGCAAGAGGGCGTCGAATTCCATTGGCTCACCGCGCCGGTCGAGGTGCTCGACGACGGCAAGGGCAATGTGCGCGCGATGCGGTGCATCCGCATGGAGCTTGGCGAGCCCGACGATTCCGGCCGCCGGCGGCCGGTTCCGGTCAAGGGCAGCGAATTCGAATTCGAGTGCGATCAGATCGTGTTCGCGATCGGCACCAACGCCAATCCGATCATCGGCCAGACCTCGCACCTCAAGCTCAACAAGCGCGGATATATCGCGACCGACGACAATCTCGCGACCTCAATGGCCGGCGTCTATGCCGGCGGCGACATCGTCACCGGCGCCGCGACCGTCATCGAAGCCATGGGTGCCGGCCGCAAGGCGGCGCGCAACATGAAGGCCTACTTGAAGATCCGCGATTCCAGCGACGACGCTGTCGGCAAATCGGCCGGCACGTTCTTCGGAATCGATCTGCGGGAACAAAACTTCGCGCGCATCCGCGCCGCCTAGGGTAGCACTATGACAGACACTGCCGACATTGCCGTCAAGCCTCGCCCACGCGTCAGCAAAGCCGCGAGCCCCGAGCCGAAGGGCAAGGCGAGCGTCACGTTGAGCGGGCACATTGTCGAGATCATCAGCGATTCCGGCGAAGGCGCGCAGCGCTGCGGCCAGACCTTCGGCGCGATCGCTTCGCAGATGGGCAATGGCGTGTGGACCGAGGAGATCATCCCGGCGGAAATCCGCCCGCCCGCGCGCAGCGTCGCTGGCGGCAGCGGTAACCGTATCCGCCTCGGCTCCGGCCCGGTGACCAACGGCGGCAACGAGACCGACTTGGTGATCGCGTTCAACGAACAGGTGTTGCTCGGCCGCGTGCGCACCGGCGCACTCAAGCCGGGCTGCACCATTATGCTGGAAAGCATGTGGCGCGAGGCCAAGGACCCGAAAATCGTCGAGTCCTACATCGAGACTTACGAGCAGCTGGTGAAGGCGGGCTTCCGGGTTGTCGAAATCCCGATGGAGCGCGAGTGTAAGACCATTGTCGCCGACGCCAAGCGCGGCAAGAACATGTTTGCGCTCGGCATGCTGTGCAGCATTTACAGCTTTGATCTGAAGATCGCCGCCGAGCAGATCGCGCTCACCTTCGGCAAGAAGGATGCGAGCGTCGTCCAAGCCAACGTCAAGCTGTTGAATGCCGGCCACGGGTGGGCGGAGAACAACCTCGATTTCAAGTATCAAATCCCGGCCAAGCGCAGCACCGAGGCGCAGATCGTCGTCAACGGCAACACCGCGCTCGCGCTCGGCGTGCTCGCCTCGGGCATGGAAATCTGCGCCATGTACCCGATCACGCCGGCCACCTCCGTGTCGCACTATCTGAGCAGCGTATTCGAGAAGGTCGGCGGCATCGTGCATCAGGCGGAAGACGAGATCGCGGCCTGCGCCTTCGCCATCGGCGCGTCTTACGCCGGCAAATGCGCCGTCACCGTCACCTCCGGCCCCGGCTATTCGCTCAAGCAGGAAGGCATCGGGCTCGCGGTGATGGGCGAAATCCCGCTCGTCGTCATCAACGTCATGCGCGGCGGTCCCTCGACCGGCCAGCCGACCAAGGTGGAGCAGGGCGACCTGCTGACCACTATTTTCGGCAGCCACGGCGACGCGCCCAAGGTGGTCATCGCGCCAGCGACCATCGAGGACTGCTTCTATTCCGTGATCACCGCACGCAAGATCGCCGAGACTTTCAATATGGTCGTGGCCATCCTGTCCGACGCCAGCCTTGGTTCGTCGCAGCAGCCGTTCCCGCGGCCGCAATTCAGCGAAGCGTGGCTGGCGCCGCCAATCGACCAGAGCGAAATTCCGCAAGGGCAAAAGCCTTACGACTGGAACGAGAAGACCGGTATGGCGCGCCGCTTCATCCCGGGTCAGCCCGGCGGTGTGCACACGCTGACGGGTCTCGCGCACGACCGCTTGAGCCACGTCGCCTACGATCCGGACACCAACGAGCTCGGCATCCGCATGCGCAGCCTCAAGCTGGCGGCGCTGCAAAGGACGCTGAAGACGCCGCCGGTGTTCGGCGCCGACAAGGGCGATCTGCTGGTCATCGGCTGGGGCAGCACCAAGGGCGCGATCGAGGAGGCGGTGCAGAACCTGCGCGACGAAGGCCGCAAGGTGTCGTCGCTGCATCTCACCTTCCTGCAGCCGATGGCGCCCGGCATCAAAGAGATCATGCAGAAGTTCAAGAAGGTGATCACGATCGAGGGCAACTGGAGCGACGACCCGAACGACGAAATCATCGACGAGACCAATCGCCGCCATTCGGCGCTGGCGATGTTGTTGCGCTCGCGCTACCTGATCGACGTCGATTGCTGGAGCGAAGTGCGCGGCCAGCCGATCAAGCCCGCGACGATCAAGCGCGTCCTCCTGGACAAGCTGAAGCAGAAATAAGAGGCAGGACCCATGACCATCCACGCCACCGAATGCCTCTTGCGGCTGCATGACGAGCACTACGAGCTCGAAGACTATCAGAGCGGCGTGCCGCGCTGGTGCACCGGCTGCGGCGACAACGCCATCCTGGCGGCGGTGCAGCGGCTGTGCCGCGACGAGGAACTGCGGCCCGAGAAGACCATGTTTGTGTCGGGCATCGGCTGCTCCAGCCGCTTCCCGCATTACATGAAGACCTACGGTTTTCACGGCATTCACGGCCGTGCGCTGCCGGTCGCCGAAGGCGTCAAGATGTCGCGCCCGGATCTGAACGTGTTCGTGAACACCGGCGACGGCGATTGCTGCAGCATCGGCGCGGCGCATTGGATTCACGGCATCCGCTACAACATGAACATGACCGTGATGCTGCACGACAACCAGATCTACGGTCTGACAAAGATGCAGGCGTCGCCGACGTCTCCGCGCGGCCTCAAGAGCAACACCACCCCGCGCGGCGCCTACCTCGAAGGGCTTAATCCTTTGACGGTTACGCTCGGCGTGCAGAACGTGTCCTTCGTCGCGCAGGCGGTCGATTGGATTCCGGAGGTGCTCTACGACATCATCCGCGCGGCCTACCACCATAAGGGCTTTTCGTTCGTGCGCATCCTGCAGCGCTGCCCGGAATGGCTGCCGAAGATGCTTGATCCGTGGGTGCACGATCCGCTCAAGATCAATCTGCTGCACCACAAGAACGGGCTGACGCTGAGCCCGAACATTTCCAAGGTGTATCGGACGCAGGAAGAACACGACCCGTCGGACATCCATCGGGCGCGCGAGATTGCCTCCGAACTCGATCCGATCCCGGTCGGCATCCTGTACCACGACCCGCACGTGCCCCGTTACGAAGAGCTGCGGAATGCCGGGCAGCAGCGCTCGACGCGGTTCATCAAAGCGGGTTTCGAAGCGGAACTTGACAAGTTCACGGTCTGGCCGGCCGCAGACGCCAAAGCGCAAACGGGCGCCTGAGGATACGGGCTCAGATGAAAACGACTAAGGCGACGCCAGCATGCAAGTAGAACTCCAAGCGCACATCGCGTTTCATCTCACGGGCCGGATACCCCAGGGCGAGGGCGATGCGTTGGCCCGCAGCGACCTGCAGCCCGCGCTGTTCGCCGGTTACCGCGATCTCACCGGCCTGCGCTACGATTTTCCGCTCGTGCTCGTAGCCGACGACAAACAGCCGGTGCTGTCGCTGTCGGCGCTGCTTGACGGCGCAGCGAAGGTCGTCGCCGCCAAGGACGACGGCGAGCGCGCGCGCAAGCATGCGGTCCGCCTTCAACGCGAGATCCGCAAGCTGATCGCGGAAGGCGCGACCGCGACCCTGTTCAAGCTGTGCGATCTCGCCATCGAGCGCCTTGCCAACAGCGACGAGCAGTTGGGCAAGAGCCTGAAAGACCTGCGCGCCGCGCTGAAGAAAGACGGCGAGGTGATCGACTGCGACAAGGCAATGCCGTTCCGCATGGTCCAGCACGTGTGGAAAGGCTTGCAGGAGCAAAAGGCGCAGAAGGCCCGCGCCGCGATCAATGCGCTGATCATGAAGCTGTCCGATATCCTCAGCGCTGATTTCGGTCACTCCAAGGAAGGTATGAGCGCGGAGCGGCTGCAGGCCGCGATCGGCTCGGCGCACCGCGACGCCTTCGATTTCGCTGCGATGTCGCGCCTGCTCACCGAAACGACCATCAACGTGCCGATGGCCGAGAGCCGCCGCCAGCGCATTCGCTCGCTGCTCTCAACGCTACGCGCGCAGCGCTTCTTCGCGCCGGCGGTTGACGGCGACAAACGGATCGGCGTCGGCGAGCCCTATTCGTTCCTGTTCGAGAATTGCACCGAGGCGGTCGCCGCCTATCGCGAGCGGTTGCCGAAGATGACCGAGCTTGCCAAGGCGATGGCGATGGCCAGGCTCGAAGCCGACGGCGAATACAGCGAAGCGCGCCACGACGCGTTCTTCGCCGGCTTCGGCGACAACGGTCTCGATGCCGACGACATCGCGGTGTTCCCGGACTACCTGGTTTGCGTCAACACCAACGACCTGCGTGCGGCGGAAACCGATCTGATCCTGCGCGCTTTCGCCGCCGGCATGCCGGTGAAACTGGCGGTGCAGACCGACGACCTGCTCGAGCAATCGCCGATCCGGGACGACTACGTGGTCGGCGGCCTGCGCGGCAGACAGCTCGCCAGCAGCGCAATCGGGTTGGGCTTGCCTTATGTCTTGCAGGCGGCGAGTTCGGGCCTCTACCAGCTGCGCGAGCAGATCGCTCGCGGGCTTGCCTATCGCGGCCCGGCGGTGTTCAGCGTTTATTCCGGCGCGAACGGCGGCAGCCTGCAGCCTTATCTTGTGGCCGCTGCGGCCGCCGAATCCCGGGCGTTCCCGGCGTTCACCTACGATCCTTCCGCCGGCACGGACTGGGCGTCGCGCTTCTCGCTCGCCGCCAACAGCCAGGTCGATGTCGATTGGCCGGTTCAGCGCTTCGACTACGAGGACGCGGACCAGCAACTGGTTTCGGAAAATGTCGCCTTCACGCTGGTCGACTTCGCGGCCTGCGATCCGCGCTGCGGCAAATATTTTGCCAAGGTGCCGCGCGCCAAATGGACCGCCGATCTGGTGCCGGTGGCCGAATTCCTGACGCGCGAGCCGGGGGACCTGGCCGAAAAGGTGCCGTGCCTGTTGATGGTCGACCGCGACAACCAGTTGCAGAAGGTCATCGTCAACGACACGCTGGTGGGCGAAGCGCGCCGCTGCGTCGAGGCGTGGCGCAGCCTGCAGGAGCTCGGCGGCGTTCACAACTCGCATGCCGCCAGGCTGCTCGAGCAGGAACGCAAAGCTTTGGCCGAGCAGGCTGAGGCGGCGGCCGCCGCGGTCGCAGCCGCCGCGGCGAGCCAGCCGGCGAGCGCGCCGGTTGCTGCGCAGGCCGCGCCGGTTGTTGCGTCGTCTACTGCGGCGGCGCCGGCTGTCGTCGAAGCAGCGCCGGAGAAATCCTCCGACGATCCGTACATCGAAACTTCGCGCTGCACGAGCTGCAACGAGTGCACGCAGATCAACGACAAGATGTTCGGCTACGACGCCAACAAGCAGGCCTTCATCAAGGATCTGAATGCCGGAACCTATCGTCAGCTCGTGGAAGCCGCGGAGAATTGCCAGATCTCGATCATTCATCCGGGCAAGCCGCGCAACCCGAACGAGCCGGGGCTCGATGAACTGATCAAGCGAGCGGAGCCGTTCCTCTAGGTCGATCCGCTTACTCCAACACAACCATCCATGACATTGATTCAGCGAGTAGAAGCCGAATGAAAATCGTTATTGCCGCAGAGTCCGACCCCTTAGAACCTCGTGTTGGGGGGACACCGGAGACGGTGAAGAAGTTGCAGGGTCTTGGCGCGGAGGTTTTGGTTGCGCGCGGGGCTGGGCTGGCGTCGGGGATTTTGGACGCGGATTACGAGGCGGCGGGG
>DATJVE010000176.1:0-8882 GCA_035501975.1 Pseudolabrys sp. | reverse complement strand
AAGTCCTCGGTTTTATAGTTAACGGCGACGTCGGCGCCGAGCTTGCGGCAGGCGTCGCATTTTTCCGCCGAGCCGGCAGTCGTGATCACGCGCGCGCCGAGCGCCTTGGCGAGCTGGATGGCGATGGTGCCGATCCCCGAAGTGCCGCCATGCACCAGGAAGGTCTCGCCGCTTTTCAGCCCGCCGCGCTCGATCATATTGTGCCAGACCGTGAACAAGGTCTCCGGGATGGCCGCCGCTTCGACCATCGTGAGGCCGCCGACCGGCAGCGCGTGGCTTTCGTGCGCGAGGCAGTATTCGGCATAGCCGCCGCCGACAACGAGCGCCATCACGCGGTCGCCGTTCTTCCAACGCGTAGCGTTCGGCCCGACCGCCACGACCTCTCCGGCGATCTCGAGACCCGGAATATCCGGAGCGCCGGCCGGCGGCGGATAAAGACCCTGCCGCTGCATGACGTCTGGGCGGTTCACTCCGGCGGCCGCCACTTTCACCAGGATTTCGCTGGCGCCGGGCGTCGGAACCGGGCGGTGCTCCGGAACCAGCATGTCGGGTCCACCGGGAGCTTTGATGCCGATTGCCGTCATGCTGGTCGGGATCGCGGTCATGGAATCCTCAGGTTTTAAAGGGCGGAGCGTCTGTTTAGGTCGGCCGTGCCGATGTGACAACCCGCGCCGGCGCGGGTAGATTCTTGCCGACGGAGCATTGCCATGCCGGCCATCGATGACGACGACAAGCCGAAGAAGAAGGTCGTGCACGAGATCGGGCAGGACCTGAGCCTGCTCTCGGTGGAAGAACTCGCCGCGCGCGTGCAGCTCATGCGCGACGAGATCTCGCGGCTGGAAGCGGATATGGCGAGCAAACGCGCCTCGCGTTCGGCCGCCGACCAGTTCTTCAAACGGTAAGGCCGTACCTTTGCGTCGTCCAGACGCGTGAGAAAAGTCGCGCATTGGACGCGGTTCTTTAAGGGGTCGTTAAGCCTTCTGGATCATTACTGTGCACGTCCATCTTCGTGGACATTGAGTGGCTCCTGTCCACTCTGTTTGACGCCTCCCTGTTATCAACTTCGAGCCGCCGGCAACGGCGGCTCTTTTTTGTCTCGATTCGGGACAGGCGCGGCCCTTAGCGAGGCCGTATGGTTAAAGATCCGTAGCAACTATGTCATGAAGTTTACCCATCGGCGGTCTGGACAGGACTGGCGGCGGGCGCGATGCTCTATGCAAGACGCACGGGACGCGTAACGGTTCCGGCGGCATGGGTAAGGCGTACGCGTATGGGTGAGAAATCGTTCGACGGTCTGCGGCCGGTATCCTTCGGCGCGCGGCTGGCAAATTCGCAGGTCTTCTCCGATCTGTTCCGCGACGGCATGGCGCTGGTGGAAGAGACGGCGACCTATCTCGACGGCGCCGGCCGTCAGGAATCCAAAAAGCTCGAGCGCGCCGCCGCGCTCGCTTATGCGACTGAAAGCATGCGGCTGACCACGCGGCTGATGCAGCTCGCGTCCTGGCTGCTGCTGCATCGCGCGGTAAAGGAAGGCGAGATGTCGCTTGCCCAGGCCAACAAGGAAAAGGCCAAGGTCAAGCTGTCGGCCGCCGACTATCACGAGCCGCATAATCTCGATTTGCTGCCGGCGGCGCTGCGCGAACTGATCGAGCGTTCGCTCAAGCTGCAGGGCAAGGTGCGCCGGCTTGACGCCAGCATTCACAGCGAGGCCAAGCCTGAGCAGGCGGCGGTGGCCAATCCGGTCGAGCGCCAGCTCGGCCTGCTCAAGGCGGCCTTCGGCGCGGAAAGCGTCTGAGCTTTTCGTCAAAATGACGAGAAAACAAAACCCCCGCGCAACGCGGGGGTTTTTCGTCGCAGATAAATTCCGGCGCCGCTTACTTCTTCTTCTCGGCCGTCTTGTCGAGGAAGCCCGAGAACTTCTTCTGGAAGCGCGACAGGCGTCCGCCGCGGTCGACCAGGTGCGCCTGGCCGCCGGTCCAGGCCGGGTGCGACTTCGGGTCGATGTCGAGATGCATGACATCGCCTTCCTTGCCCCAGGTGGAGCGGGTGGTGAACTCGCTGCCGTCGGTCATCACCACCTTGATGGTATGATATTCCGGGTGGGTATCCTGCTTCATCGTTTTAAGTCCGTTGCGGGCGCGCGGGGCGGGCCAAAGGGCTGAATTTGGCGGCTCTATACAGGAGCCGGACGCAAGCGGCAAGCCGCCGCAATTGACCGGGATCAAGGCTGCGAGGCATTGTGCGCGCTCTTTGGGGGCGCCGGGACGACCGGCGATGCGGTTTCGATGAGGCCGCCGGCGGTTAAGCTCGGCGGCCTTTCGCAATATAGCGGCATGGATGGGGTGGGGTCGGGAGTAGAGATGGAACGACAGGAATTCCGCGCCGCCACGTCGCTCGCGGCCGTCTTCTCGGTCAGGCTGCTTGGCCTGTTCATGATCTACCCGGTGTTTGCGGCCTATGCGCAGCAGCTGTCGGGCGCGACCCCCTATCTGATCGGCGAGGCGTTGGGCGTTTACGGATTGAGCCAGGGTCTCTTGCAGATTCCCTTCGGGCTCTTGTCCGACCGCTTCGGCCGCAAGCGCATGATCGTCATCGGGCTTGTCCTGTTCGGCATCGGCAGTGCGGTGGCGGCGCTCTCCACCTCGATCGGCGGCGTCATCATCGGCCGCGTACTGCAGGGCGCCGGCGCGGTCGGCTCGGTGATCCTCGCGCTGGTCGCCGATCTGACCAGCGAAGAAAGCCGCACCAAGGCGATGGCCACGGTCGGCATCACCATCGGCGCCTCCTTCATGGTCGCGGTGGTAGCCGGCCCGATCTTGGCGCATTTCATCGGCGTTTCGGGAATCTTCTGGCTGATGGTGGGGCTGGCGCTGGTCGGCATCGCCATCACCGAGTTCATCGTGCCGACCCCGCGCCGCGTGCGCGTGCATCGCGACGCCGAGACCGTGCCCGCTTTGATCGGTTCGGTGCTGCGCCATCGCGAATTGCTGCGGCTCGACATCGGCGTCTTCGCCTTGCACGCCATGCTGACGGCGAGCTTCCTGGTGGTGCCGGGCCTGCTGCAGAACACGCTCGGGCTGTCGACCCAGAATCAATGGATGGTCTATCTGCCGGTGCTTGCGGTGTCGGTCGTCGTCATGGTGCCGGCGATCGTCGTCGCCGAGAAATACCGCCGCATGAAGGGCGTGTTCGTCGCCTCGGTCGGCGTGCTGGTGGCGAGCCAGGTCATCTTCTATTTCGGCGCCGGCAACACCTACGCTGTGCTGTTGGGGCTGACCGTGTTCTTCTCCGCCTTCAACATAATGGAGGCGAGCCTGCCCTCGCTCATCACCAAGGCGGCGCCGCCCGACGCCAAGGGCACCGCGACGGGGCTTTACTCAAGCCTGCAGTTTTTCGGCATTTTCGTCGGCGGGGTGGTCGGCGGCTTGGCGCACCAGGCCGGCGGCATTGCCGGCGTGTTCATCCTGACCACGGTGATTGCGCTGCTCTGGCTGCTGGCGGCGGCGACCATGAAGCAGCCGACCTATCTGACGACGCGCCTGTTGCCGCTTGGCGACGGCCAGGCGAGCGACGCCGAACGCCTCGCCGCGCGCTTGCGTCAGGTGCCGGGCGTCGCCGAGGCGGTGGTGATCGCCGAGGAAAACCTTGCTTATCTCAAGGTCGATTCGAAATCCTACGACGCCGCCATGGCGGAATCGCTCGCCGGCGCGCGCTAGGTTGCCACGCGGCCGCTTTCACTTCGCCGCAGCCGCGCCCGAATTCGGTCCCCGAAGTTCCCTGCGCCGGCCACGACTCGCTGAAAGCATCCCCGCCGTTCGGTTCATATCCATCGGAGGGGTCCATGCGATTGTCCACGCTTCTCGGAAATTCGTTTGCTGTCCTGCTGATGTCGGCCGTAGTGGCCGCAGCCGCGACAAGTCCGGCGCCGGAGCAAGTTTCCGGCCCGGTCACTCACGAAAATCTGTCGGTCTATTTCGTGCACGGTCCATCGAAAGCCGGCCCGGTGCCGCTGACGCTGCAGGAGGCGCTGGCCAAAGGCGCGGTGCAGGTCACCGAGACCGGCAACGTCAACACGCTGACGATCGAGAATTTCGGCGACGAAGCGGTCTTCGTGCAGGCCGGCGACGTGGTCAAAGGCGGCCGGCAGGATCGCACCTTGACCGTCAGCCTGCTGCTGCCGCCGAAATCCGGCCGCATCCCGATCGCCTCATTCTGCGTCGAGCACGGCCGCTGGTCGGCGCGCGGGGCCGAGGACGCCAAAAGCTTCGCCAGCTCGGCGTCGACGGTGCCGTCGCGCGAGATGAAGCTCGCCATGCAGGCGCCGCTGCCGGCGGCGCCTGCCGGCGAAAGTGTCGGCCTGCGCCAGCAGAAGGTCTGGGCCGGTGTCGCGACCGCGCAGGAGCGGCTTGCCGCCGCGACTGGCGCCGACGTGCGTGCGCCGGCTTCGACATCCAGTCTACAATTGGCGCTGGAGAACAAGAAACTTGCCGAGATGCGCGCGGCCTATGTGGCGGCGTTGAAAGCAGCCGGGGAGTCGCGCGACGACATCGTCGGCTATGTGTTCGCGGTCAACGGCAAGATCAACAGCGCGGAAGTCTACGAATCGAACGGCCTGTTCCGCAAAATGTGGCCGAAGCTGCTCGATGCCAGCGCCACCGAGGCGATCGCCAATCGCGCCGACGCCAAAGCAGCGCCCCCCGAGGCCAAGGCGGCGCACGCATTTCTCAATGCGCCCGCGGCGGCGCCGGCCAAGGAAACGCCGCTGAGCTTTGGCGTGAACCGCATCATGCGCGAAAGCGCCGAGGAGGTGATGTTCGAGACGGCGCACGCCGACGGCTTCGTGCACCGCAGCTATCTGGCGAAGTGACGTTTAAGAAATGGCGGCCGCCGAGCGCGGCCGCCATGCCATCCGGTTTACCGGCTTGCCCGACACCGGGTTCTTGTCTTCTCCCGCGTAGACAAAGCCGTGCTTCTCGTAGAAGCGGATGGCGCGGGCGTTGTCCTTGTTGACCAGCAACTCGAGCCCGCGCGGCGAGATGCGCTTGGCCTCGCCGAGCAGCATCAGCGCGACGGCTGAGCCCCAATGCTCGGGCGCCACCACGATCTGGTCGAGATACATCGTCTTGGGATCGACGGTGACGAAGCCGACGAGCACGCCGTCCCGTTCGGCCAGCATGATGCGAGCCGTCGGCACCAGCTCGTTGCGCCAGCGCGCCCGCCACCAATCGACACGGGCGTTGAAATCGATCTGCGGGTAATGCTGCGCCCAGGTTCGCCGCCACAGCTCGATCGCCGCGTTCTCGTCGGCGGCGGAGTAGGGGCGTAGGGTCGCCTGTGCCGCCATGTCAGGCGCCCGTGCCCGCTTGGCGCCGAAGCTTGCGCACGACCATGACGACGGCCGCGCGGTCGCAAGGCGTTGCGCCGTAGGCGATGGCGCGGCTGCGCTCAAATGCCGTCAGATCGTAATGCGGGTGCGGCGTTCGCGGCGGCCCCTGATAGGACGAGCGGTGCAGGCCGACTATTCTGGCGAAGCGGTGCAATTCGTCGATGCTGTCGGCAAGGAGGTGGCACCAGTTGCGCCCTTGCCATCTCCAGATTGCGTCGTCGACATAGACTGCCATCGCCAGCGCGCTCACCGCTCCGTCAGCTTGAACTCGATGCGGCGGTTGCGGCGGTAGGCGTCCTCGGTGGTGCCGGTGTCGATCGGCTGGAATTCGCCGAAGCCGGCGGCGACCAGGCGCTGCGGCGCCACGCCCTTGCCGATCAGATACTGCACGACGGCGATGGCGCGCGCCGCCGACAGGTCCCAGTTCGACTTGAACTGGCCGCCGCTGATCGGGCGCACGTCGGTGTGGCCGTCGACGCGTAGCACCCAGGCAATATCGGTCGGGATCTGCTGTTCCAGCCCGGTCAGCAGCGGCGCGATCTTGTCGAGTTCGGCCTGCGCCTCCGGCTTGAGGTCGGCCTTGCCGGTGTCGAAGAACAACTCCGATTGCAGCACGAAACGGTCGCCGACGATGCGCACGTCGGGCCGGTTGCCGAGGATCTGCCGCAGCTTGCCGAAGAAGTCTGAGCGGTATTGCGACAACTCCTGCACCTTGTGCGCCAGCGCCAGATTGAGCCGCTGACCGAGATCGGCGATCTTGTTCTGCGACTCCTTGTCCTTCTGCTCGGCGGCATCGAGCGCGGTCTCGATGGCGGCCAACTGGCGGCGCAGCGCCGCGATCTGCTGGTTGAGAATCTCGACCTGCGCCAGCGCGCGTGAGGAGATCTTCTTCTCGCCCTCGAGCTGGCCGGTGAGCTCGCCGATCTTGCCCTGCGCCGCCGCCGTGCTGGCGCCGGCGCCCTCGGCGATGCCTTTGTATTTGTCGCGGTCGCTTTCGGCGCCGGCGAGCGAGGCGCGCAGCTGCGCGAGCTGGTCCTCGAGATCGGCCTTGCCGGTCTTCTCCATCGACAACAGCTCGGTGAGCTGGGCGATCTGCGCATTGAGCCGGGTGAGCGCGGTGTCTTTGCCGGCGACTTCCTGCTGCAGATAAAATTGCACCACCACGAACACGGTGAGGATGAAGATGATGCTGAGAATCAGCGTCGACAGCGCGTCGACGAATCCGGGCCAGTAGTTCATGCCGCTTTCGCCGCGGCGGGTGCGGGCAAGCGCCATGGTTATTTCCCCTTGCGCATGATCTTGTCCGAAAACCGGTTCCCACTTTTCGGGATCATGCGCTACCGGTCGACTTTCTCGCGCGCGATAATCTCCAAGAGCCGCTTGATCTCGCGCTGCTGGTCCGCCTGGCTGTCCACCCAGTCGCGGATCATCTGCTGTTCGGTGCGCATGTGCTGCACCAGGCCCTGGATCGCTTCCGCCAGATTGGACATGGCGTTGGTCGTGTTCTTGTTGGCGCCGCCCTCGTTGAGCGCTTCGCGCAAGCGGTCGATGGCCGAGCGCATTTCGCCGGTACCGCCGGCGGCGACGATCGGCTCGGCGGCCTGGTCGTAGACCGTGGTGGAGAGCCAGTCTTCCAATTCGGTGTAGAAGCGGTTCTGCGCCTGGCTCGATTGCAGGTCGAGGAAGCCGAGCACCAGCGATCCGGCGAGACCGAACAACGAGGACGAAAACGAAATCCCCATGCCAGAGAGCGGCGCGGCGAGGCCCTCGCGCAGCGAATCGAACATCGAGGCGGCGTCGCCGCCGGCCTTTAACCCCTGGATGACGCCGCCGACCGAGCCGACGGTCTCGATGAGGCCCCAGAATGTCCCGAGCAGGCCGAGGAACACCAGAAGTCCGGTCATGTAGCGCGAGATGTCGCGCGCCTCGTCGAGGCGGGTAGCGATCGAGTCGAGGATGCCGCGCATTAACTGCGCCGACATCGCCATGCGGCCGATGCGGCTGCCGAGGATTGCCGCCATCGGCGCCAGCAGCACCGGCGGCCGTTCGACGGCGAGGCCGGGATCGGCCAGGCGGAAATTGTTGACCCAGGAGATCTCGGGATAAAGGCGGATCACCTGGCGCAGCGACAGCACCATGCCGATCACCAGCACGAAGATGATCAGCGAGTTCAGGCCTGGATTGGCCATGAACGCCACCTCGATCTGCTTGTGCAGCAGGAAGGTGAGCAAGCCGCCGAGCACGATGAACACCAGCATCCGCACCAGAAAGATGCGGGGCGACGACAATTTGAGCGGATCGAGTTCTTTTGCCATGGCTCGCGGTGCCGGCCGAGTCTTGCCGACTCACTATGACACAGACCCGTGACAGGGAAAAATATCGGGCCTCTGCGGCTCCCGGATTAACCGGTGGATTGAGTTGAAATTGCGTCACCTCGTCATTCCGGGACGCCGCGAAGCGGCGGGCCCGGAATGATGAGTTACCTGTCAGCCTCCTTGAGCACGCGCAAAAGCTCTTTCTGGACGATCTCGTTGCCGGCGACGATATGGCCCGTGCCGAACATGTCGGCGCCGCCGTCGCAATCGGATACGAAGCCGCCGGCTTCGCGCACCAGCAGGGAACCGGCCGCCATGTCCCAGGGCTTCAGGTTGCGCTCCCAGTAGCCGTCGAGGCGTCCGGCGGCGACCCAGGCGAGATCGAGGGCGGCGGCGCCGAAGCGGCGCAGCCCGGCGACTTGCGCCTGCACGGCCGCAGTCTCCCGGGTGCCGCGGACGAGATCGCCGCGGCCGATATGCGGCAAGCCGCAGGCAACGACCGCGTCGGCCAGCCGCTTGCGACCGGCGACGCGGATGCGCTGCTCGTTCATGAACGCGCCCTTGCCCTTTTCGGCGATGAACATCTCTTCGCTGGCCGGATTGTAGACCAGGCCGGCAACGATGCTGTCCTCGCGCTCGAGCGCGATCGAGATGGCGAATTGCGGAATGCCGTGCAGGAAATTGGTGGTGCCGTCGAGCGGATCGACGATCCAGCGGTGCGACTTGTCGGCGCCTTCGCGGCTGCCGCCTTCCTCGCCGAGAAAGCCGTAGCCGGGCCGCGCCTTGCTGAGCTCCTGGTAGAGCATCTCCTCGGCGCGGCGGTCGGCCGACGAGACGAAATTGGCCGGGCCCTTGAGCGAGACCTGCAGCTTCTCCAGTTCGCCGAAGTCGCGCTTGAGCGCGCGCGCGGTCTTGCGCGCGGCGGCGACCATCACATTGAGCAAAGCGGAGTGGTGCATGGCGCGTGGGGTCTGCCCGCGAAGGCGGGCGCCGTCAAGACCGCCCAATCGCCGTCATTCGGGGCGCGAGCCATAAGTGCATTTACGCGCGTGTTCGACGCGCTCTGGCGAGCGAACCCGGAATCCATATCCCCTGCGCCGGAATGACAAAAAACTACGACCGCGGCGGCAGGCCCGCCATCCACTTCTTGGCCGCTTTCTCGGCGGCGTCGCGCACCTGCT
>DATJVE010000175.1:0-10200 GCA_035501975.1 Pseudolabrys sp. | reverse complement strand
GACGTCCCAGATCAGCCGATCCGCCGGCGTGTCGAACACGTAATGCAGCGCAACGGTCAGCTCCACCACGCCAAGCCCCGCACCCAAATGCCCCCCCGTCACCGCCACCGCGTTGATCGTCTCCGTCCGTAACTCGTCGGCCAGCTGGCGCAGTTGCCCCGCAGACAAATTCTTCATGTCGCGCGGGAGTTGGATGCGATCGAGCAGGGGGGTCTTGGAGGTGTCGGTCAAACGCAACTCCGCAATGGTAAGCCGGTAGCCGCGGTGAGACCGGCGCGTGGAACTATGGCTAGGCTTTACACCAGATGCGCGGTTCCCGGCAATTCAACGCATGGGCGCCGAATCCGGTTCAAATTTGCCCGCCAAAGCGGCCTCTGCGCGCTGTGGCGAGGCGGCGCGGGTCGCCAAATCGAGCGGTCCGCAGCAAATCACGGTGTAATCGTAGGGGCTGCCGCGCCGCTCGTTGGCCATGAGGTACTGGGCGTGGAGCTTGGAGACGCGCAAACGCCGCAACAAAGAACCGCCGGCCCAGAGGTCGGAAAAACGAACCGTCATCACCTGTGGATTGCGGCGCGGCGTGTCGAGCGCAATGTCGTGGCCGGCGATCGGATCGAACGGCGTAAAGCTCAACACGTCGTCGCGCGACTGCACATCGATCCAGTCGATATCCGGCATCGTCGCGAGCTGCCGCAGCCGGTTGCGGAAGCCTTTGGCTTCCGGGTTGAAGCCGACCGCCGGTAGGCTGGCGCCTAAAGTGAGCAGCGCCACGCGCGGTCCATGCGACCCCAGCGCGCCGTCGCGGGTGAGCGCGCGGCCGAGCACGTTGATGGCAAGCACCGCGCCGAGACCATGGCCGACGATCACGATCTCGTCGGCCTTGCCGTCCTGCACCGCGTCGGTTACATCGCCGGCGAAGGCATCCAGTCGCTGGCTCCAATCCGGCCGCTTGCCGGTGACGAACTGATCGATAGAGGCGGCCTCATCGCAACGGAGCAGCAAGCCGGTGAGCGGCTCGGTCAGCCAGAGTAGTGAGGCAAAGCCGCCGAAGCCGGTGACGAAGCCGACCGTTCTTGCCACGAACTCGGGCGCGCCAAGCACAGTGACGAGATTCATGCACAGGATGCCGACGAAGGAGCCGAACAGCACCCAGACGGTGATCAAAAGAATCGGCGCGAAGGCGACCAGCGCGAAGCGCCAGTTCGCGCGCAGCATGCGGCCGAAGGCGCCGTTGAGAATAGCGACGCCGATGGTACGGTACATCTGCACGATCTTCCACCACGGCGCACGCTCCATGTCCTTGCGCACGAGATCGTCGAAGCGCAGCAACGTGTAGCGCGTGTCGACCTGCCAGCCGTCGCCTTTGGTCGACACCTCCCAGCTGGCGGAAACGCCGTCGCGCGATTCCGCGGGCGCGCCGACCTCGCCGGTCAGACCGTAAAGCGCGCACGTGCGCTGGTACTCGCGGTGGAAGCGCTGGTGATTGTCGGCGACGCCGTGCGGGTCGTAGCCCTGCACGTGGAGCATCAGCCTGCGCTGGACTTGCACGCGCGCTCAATCCACGTCGAGGGGTTCGCTGCCGGCCGGCTTGCCGGAGGAATCGAGCGTGATCTTCTCTACGCGGGCTTCCGCCTGCCGCAGCAGTTCCTCGCAGCGTTTCTTCAGCACCTCGCCGCGTTCATAGATCGCCACCGATTCCTCAAGCGGCACCTTGCCTTCCTCGAGCCGCTTGACGATCGATTCCAGTTCCTCGATCGCCCGCTCGAACGGCATTTTCTTCACGTCGGGATTGGTGGTCTCGGCCATTGATGACATCTTGCCTGGAATGCTCGACACTGACGATAGCGCAGTTCACCGGGAGCGCCTAGCAGATGACCGATCTGAAAGACAAGATCGTCCTTGTGACCGGGGCCGCGGGCGCCATCGGCGCGGCCGTGACTGCCGCGATCCGACGCGCCGGCGGCTCGGCGATCGCCTCCGATCTTGCCGGCGAAGTGGCGCTCGATGTCACATCCGAATCCGATTGGCAGCGGGTTACGGCCGCAATCGAGGCAAGACACGGCCGGCTCGACGGTCTGGTGAATGCCGCCGGTATTGTTGCGCTGGGCACGGTCGAGCAGCTCGATTTCGCCACCTGGCGGCGCGTGCTCGCGGTCAATCTCGACGGCGCCTTTCTCGGCTGTAAATATGCGATGCCGCTGCTGCGCAAGGAAGGCGGCGCCATCGTCAATCTGTCGTCGGTGTCGGGCCTGGTCGGCGGGCATAATCTCGCCGCCTACAATGCGTCGAAGGGCGGCGTGTCACTTCTGACGAAATCGGTAGCGCTGCATGGCGCGCGGCTCGCGCCACCGGTGCGCTGCAACGCCGTGTGCCCGGCCTTCGTGGAGGGGCCGATGGTCGAGTCCATTGCGCAAGGCGCGCGCGATCCGGAGACGGCGAAGCAGAAAATGAGCCGCGACATTCCGCTCGGACGCCTGGGCAAGCCGGCGGAGATCGCCGATCTCTGCGTCTATCTGTTGTCGGACGAGGCCGGCTTCATCACCGGCGCCAATCTGCCGATCGACGGCGGATTGACCGCATGATCACCCGCGCATCAGCGCGGTGACGTGCGCGGCGACCGAGCGCGCCAGCCCTTGCAGGTCGTAGCCCCCTTCCAGCACCGACACGATGCGGCCTTGCGCGCTGGCGTCGGCAATCTCCATCAGTTTCTTGGTGACCCAGGCGAAGTCGGCTTCCACCAGATTGAGATTGGCGAGCGGATCGCGCGTGTGCGCGTCGAAGCCGGCCGAGATCACCAGGATGTCCGGCTTGAATTCGCGCAGCCGCGGCAGGATCGCTGTCTCGAATGCCTCGCGGAAGGCGTCGCCGCCGTCGCCGGCAGAGAGTGGCGCGTTGACGATGGTGTTGTATTCGCCGCGCTCGCCGACCGCGCCGGTGCCGGGAAAAAGCGGCATCTCGTGCGTCGAGCAATACATCACCGACTTGTCGCCCCAGAAGATTTCCTGCGAGCCGTTGCCGTGGTGCACGTCGAAGTCGACGATGGCCGCGCGTTCGGCGTGGTAGCGCTGTTGCGCGTAACGCGCAGCGATCGCCGCGTTGTTGAACAGGCAGAAGCCCATCGGCCGCGCCGTCTCGGCGTGATGGCCGGGCGGGCGAATGGCGACGAAGGCGTTGCCCGCCTTCTGGTTCATCACTTCGTCGACCGCGTGGGTCGCGCCGCCGACGCCGCGCAAGGCCGCTTCCAGGCTGCCCGGCGACATCGAGGTGTCGGCGTCGATATGCACCAGACCCTCTTTCGGCGAGGCATCGCGGATCGCCTCGATGTAGTCCATCGGATGGGCGAGCGCGACGATCTCGAGCGGCGCGCGCGGTGCCTGCTCGCGCGCCAGTGTCTGGAAACGCTCGTCCTCCAGGGCGCGCTCGATGGCGCGCAAACGATCCGGCCGTTCGGGATGCCCGCCCGGTGTCAAGTGATTGAGGCAGGCGGGATGTGTGATGAGCAGCGTGGACATTATCTTTATTTAAGCCGCCTGCCGGACGAGGTAAATGGCTAGCTCAAAGCCTTCAAGTTCACTGAAGGCGGTGGCGGGATATTGTCCGGCACGAAAAAATCCACCTGCAGCGGCTGGCTCGGATCGACGCGATATTGGTCGAAATCGGTGACGCCTTCGCCGGCGAGGAACGTGTCGTCGATGAGGAAGTTCCCGCTGAACGTCTTCGGCTTTTGGAAGACGCGGTAGGCGGCTTCCGCCAGGATCTCCGGCTTGCGCGACATGCGCATGATGGCGTCGCCGCCGAGCAGGTTCTTAATCGCGGCGGTGGCGATGGTGGTGCGCGGCCACAGCGCGTTGACCGCGATCTTGCTGCGCTGCTCGCCCGCAAGGCCGAGCACGACGAGGCTCATGCCGAACTTGGCCATCGAATAGGCGGTGTGCCGCGCGAACCACTTCGTTTGCATGTCGAGCGGCGGCGACAGCATCAGGATGTGCGGGTTCGCGGCCTTGGCGAGGTAGGGCAGGGCGTATTTCGACACCATGAAGGTGCCGCGCGCGTTGATGCCCATCATCAGGTCGAAGCGCTTCATGTCGGTCGCCGCGACCGGCGTGAGCGAGATCGCGCTCGCGTTGTTGACCACGATGTCGATGCCGCCGAATTTCGCCGCGGTGGCGTCGAGCGCCGCCTTCACCGAGGCCTCGTCGCGCACGTCGACGGCGATCGGCAGCGCCTGGCCGCCGGCCTTTTCGATGTCGGCGGCGGCGGTGTGAATCGTGCCCTCGAGCCTGGGGTGCGGCTCGACGGTTTTGGCGGCAATCGCGACATTGGCGCCGTCGGCAGCGGCTTTGAGCGCGATGGCGAGCCCGATGCCGCGCGAGCCGCCGGTGACGAACAGCGTCTTGCCTTTGAGCGACATGGCTATTTCTTTCGCGTCATGAACGCCTCGAACGCGGCGCGCGCTTCCGCCGATTGCAGGCGGGTCTTGAACAATTCGGCCTCTTCGTCGATGCGCGCGATGATTTCGTCCGGCGAACCGCGCATCAGTCGGCGCGAGGCCAGTACGCCCTGCGGCGGCAGCGCCGCGATCTCGCGCGCGGCCTTCATCGCTTCGGCCTCAACGGCGTCGGCCGCGACCACTGTGTTGATGAGACCAACGGCTTTCGCTTCCTCGGCGCCGAGCGGGCGGCCCGTCACCAAGAGCGAGAACGCGCGGCGCTGCCCCATCAGCCGCGGCGCGATCAGGCTGGAGGCCGCTTCCGGCACCAGGCCGAGCCCGACGAAGGGCGTCGAAAAGCGCGCACTGTCGGCGGCGACCACATGGTCGCAATGCATCAGCATGGTGGTGCCGACGCCGACGGCGTTGCCCTGCACAGCGGCGACGAGCGGCTTTTCGCAGCGCGCCAGCGCATAAAGAAAGCGCAGGATCGGCGCTCCGAGCGCGCCGCTGCCCATCGCCATTTGCAGGAAATCGCCGATGTCGTTGCCGGCGCAGAAGACCGTCGGCGCGCCGCCGATCAGCAGGCAGCGCAGCGCGGAGTTTTGCGCGGCGCTCTCGATGCCGGCCGCCATGGCGTCGTACATCGGCAAGGTGAGCGCATTCTTCTTTTCAGGGCGGTTCATGCGCACCGTGCGCACCGGCCCGTCGTCGCTGATGATGACGAGGTCGCTCATTCGACGAGAGCGGCTTGCGCGTTGGTGACGCTGTCGGCGCCCTCGGTGACGCCGCGCTCAAGGCTTCCGGCCTGCACGGCGATATTCTCGGCAAAGAAGCGAGTCAACGCGATGCGCGCCGCGCCATCGCCGCTGTCGCGCAAAGCGGCAAGCGCCTGGTCGGCCAGCATGCAGCCGCCGGCGGCGTATCCGAACATCCGCAAATAAGGCGTGGCGCCCGCCAGCGCCGCGTCGGCGGATTTCTGCGCCAGCAGCCAGTGCGTCGCGCGCTCAAGGCTGTCGGCGGTTTCGCTCAGGCGCGCCGCGGTTTCGCCGAAGGCCGGCGCGTTGCTGGCCTTTACCGCCGCGACGCTCGCGCGCAACTCATCGATATAGGCGGCAACGACCTTGCCGCCGTCCATCGGCAGCTTGCGCGTGACCAGATCGATGGCCTGGATGCCGTTGGTGCCCTCATAGATCGCGGCGATGCGGGCGTCGCGGTAATGTTGCGCGGCGCCGGTCTCCTCGATGAAGCCCATGCCGCCGTGCATCTGCACGCCGAGCGAGGCCACCTCGATACCGATGTCGGTGGAAAACGCCTTGGCGACGGGGGTGAGCAGCGAAGCGCGTTGATCGCCGGCCTTGCGCGCCTCCTCGGTCTTGCCGCGCGTCGAGCGGTCGATGGCGACCGCCGTCGCGTAACAGATCGCGCGCGCGGCCGCGGTCGAGGCGCGCATGGTCAGCAGCATGCGTTTGACGTCGGGGTAATGGATGATGGCGCCGCCGGCGCCCTGCTTGCGCTCGCGCGCGTAGGCGAGCGCCTGTTGCGTCGCCAGCTCGGCAATCGCCACGCCCTGCAGGCCGACGGCTAGCCGCGTGCGGTTCATCATCGTGAACATGCAGTGCATGCCCTTGTGCTCTTGGCCGATGAGAAAGCCGGTGGCACCGCCTTTGTCGCCGTAGACCATGGTGCAGGTGGGCGAGGCGTTGATGCCGAGCTTGTGCTCGACCGAATGCGCGCGCACGTCGTTGCGCGTGCCATCGGGCAGCACCTTGGGCACCAGGAACAGCGACACGCCTTTGGTACCCGCAGGCGCGTCGGGCAGGCGGGCGAGCACGAAGTGGATGATGTTGTCGGTCAGGTCGTGCTCGCCGTAGGTGATGAAGATTTTCGAGCCGGTGATGCGATAGCTGCCGTCGGCGGCGCGTTCGGCCTTGGTGCGCAGCGCGCCGACATCGGAGCCGGCTTGCGGCTCGGTGAGCTGCATGGTGCCCATCCACTCGCCGCTGATGAGCTGGCCGAGATAACGCGCCTTGAGGTCGTCGCTGCCGTGGCTGGCGAGCGCATCGACCGCCGCCATGGTCAGCACCGGACCGATGCCGAAGGCCATGGAGCCGGAATTCCACATCTCGATGCAGGCGGCATTGAGCGCGTGCGGCAGGTCCTGGCCGCCGAATTCGGCGGGCGCGGCGACGCCGTTCCAGCCGGCGGCGGCCCAGGCGGTGTAGGCCTCTTTCCAGCCGGGCGGGGTGGTGACGGTGCCGTCCTTGAACGGGGTGCCGAATTTGTCGCCCACGCGATTGAGCGGCGCAATCATCTCGCCGGCGAATCGGCCGGCTTCTTCCAGCACCTGGTCGACCATGCCCTCGTCGAGATCGCCGTAAAGCCCTTCTGCCAACGCGGCTTTCAGGCCGGCGGCGTGCTTGAGCGCGAAGGCGATGTCGGCAACGGGCGCGCGATAGGTCATGGTTCATCCTAGCCGGGGGCGTGAGCGGGTCAACGCGAGCCGCGCAAAAGCCGCGTTTATGCCTATATGACGCGCGCGGGCGTTGATCGGGCGGTGTGCCGCCGCTATGGTCCGCGCGCCGTGCGCGGTATCAGGCGACGGCGCGGTGTATTCCAGGTGCATGATCCGGATAAGTTGGTAGCGGTTTTCGGATAAGATCATGCGCAGGCAACGTATTGGGGCGTAGCCAAGCGGTAAGGCAGCGGATTTTGATTCCGCCATTCGGAGGTTCGATTCCTCCCGCCCCAGCCAGCGCCGCAAAGACCGCCGCAACCACATTTGATTCGTGCTGCGGTTGAGGTGCTGTCGCACGCCGCTGCCCCGGCCGCCGCTACGCGGGTGGCGGTGAAATCTCGAATTCAAGCCGGCGAAGCCCAAGCTGTACCTCGGCGCAGCTCATAAACAGATCCCAGATGAGGCCCGAGCGGTAATTCTCGATCATCACCACGATCGGCCCTTGGTCGATTGCGAGGTTGCCGCTGGCGTACCAGTTCTTCGAGGCATTGAAAGCGTCGACAAAACCCTGGCGGCCCCATAACGCGCCGCCGAAGTCCTCGTAAAAATGCCGCGCCACCGCCATCGACTCGCGCGGCGTATAAGGCATCGACGCCAACGCCGCCGTTGGCGCGATCACGCCACGGTCGTTCTGCGGGCAAAAGGCGCCATAGCCGGCGTCGCCATCGCAAGCTGTGAGCCCCCAGCACGTCTCGCCGTAGCCGGCAAAGCCATTCGGATTGGCGATGCAATGCGCGCGGTTGATCAGCGTCTGCGCGCGGCACTGCTGCCAATAATCGGCGTAACGGTCGCGCAAGCCGCGCGGATCGAGACCGAGGAACGAATAATGCGCAAAGAACAGCGGGCCGCCGAAAGGCGGCCCGAGCGGCAAGGTGATGCCGTAATAGCTCGTGCCGTTGCGGAAGGTCGGACTCGCGGTCCAGCCATTGTCGTAGACTTTTGGCGCAATGGCGTGGGTGGGCGAAGCGGCGGCGAGCACGTAAGTGATCAGGCACTCGTTCCAACCGGCGATGGCGTGCTCCAGCGCCCAGCCGTGCCGCGGGCTCGAGTGCCAATAAAGCACGTCGCGGCCGCGCGTATGCCAGTCCCACTCGACCGCATGCCAAAGCTTGTCGATGGCGGCGCGCAGGCTCGCTTCGTCGGCTGCGGCGCCGGAAAAGTATTGCCGCGCGCACAGCAAGCCAGCCACCAGAAACGACGTCTCGACCAAATCGCCGCCATCGTCCTTTTCCGAGAACGGAATGGTCGCGCCGGTCTCGCCATGCAGGAAATGCGGAAAGACACCGCGATAGGTCACGGCGTGTCCAAGGAATACGACTATGGTTGCAATGCGCTCGAGCACCGCAGCGCGCGTGAGGAAGCCGCGTTCGGCACCAGCAATCAGCGCCATGATGCCGAAGCCGGTACCGCCGCTGCAAACCGTGCCGAGATAATCGTAACCGGCGACCGGATTTGAGCGCTCACGCGCCATGCCGCTCGTCGGATGGGCGAAGTCCCAGAAATAGGCGAGAGTCCGCTGCTGGATGAGATCGAGCAAGGCAGCGTCGGACAGACGTTCCGTGTTCGAGCTTTGCGCGTCGGTCATGTGCCGGCCCGCCATTCGACACGGATCGCAGAAAGATCCTGCGAATTCGGGCCGATCTCGATGACAAACGTTCCCGGCTCCCAGATCGCTTGGGGCTCGGCGAGACAATCAGGGCAGAAATATATCAAGTCGTCGGTGGTGATGGTGAAGCTCACGCGGCGCTCTTCGCCGGGCCGCAGCATAATTTTCTGGAAGTCTTTGAGCTCGCGCACCGGACGCGAGCGGCTGGCGACCGGATCGCCGATGTAAAGTTGCACGATTTCTTCGCCGGCCACGCTGCCGCTGTTGCGCACGCTTATCGAGGCTTGAAGCGTGTCGTTGCCACGCAGTTCGGTTTTGTCGACCGTGAGCTCGCCGTAGTCGAAGGCGCTATAACCCAGCCCGTAGCCGAACGGGTAGAGCGGCGTGTGCGGGCCTTCCAGCCGGCACGCCGTGGTGAACTTGCGGAACACGCGCCTGCCGCAGCGGTCAACCTCGGCATCGCCGGCAACATCGATGCCGATTGTGCCGATCGGCCGCCCGCTCGGCGGCTCGGCGTAGTAGATCGGGCACTGTCCGGCGCCGCGCGGAAAGCTCATCGTCAGCTTGCCGGACGGATTGACGGCGCCGAACAGCACATCGGCGATGCCGTTGCCGGCTTCGCTGCCGGCGAACCAGGCGTGCAGAATGGCGTCGGCGTGGCGGTCTTCCCATTCCAGCGTCAGCGGACGGCCGCTCATGGTCACCAGCACCAGCGGCTTGCCGGTCGCGTGTAGCGCCTGCAGGAGTTTTTGCTGGCTGTTCGGCAGGCCCAATTCGGTCCGCGTCGACGACTCGCCGCTATGCTCTTTCGCTTCGCCGACGCAGGCGATCACCACGTCCGCCAACCGCGCAATGGCAACGGCGTCCGCGATCAACTCCTCCGTCGTTCGCGTATCGACGGCGAAGGTCTCGCCGAACACATTGAGCCGCGCCGCGATGTTGGGATCGTCGTCGATGTTGGCGCCCTTGGCGTAAAGGATTTTGTCCGCCGCCGCCTGCAGGCCTTCGAGCACAGTGACACTGTCGGCTGTTCGCGCCGCCACCGCCCAGGTACCCTGCATGTTGGCGCGGCTGTCGGCCAGCGGCCCGATAACTGCGATGGTCTTGCCGGGCGCGAGCGGCAGCGCGCCGTTGTTCTTCAAGAGCACGCAGGCCTTCGCCGCAGCCTCGCGCGCGAGACGCCGATGGTCGGGCGTGAGCGTCACCGCTTGGCGGCGCGCGTCGTCGAGCCCGCGATACGGGTCCTCGAACAGGCCGAGCCGTCGCTTGGCCTCAAGCACGCGGCGGCAGGCGGCATTGATCGCCGCCTCGGTCACACGGCCTTCAGCCACCAGCTCCGGTAAATGGCGGATGTAGCATTCGCCCACCATGTCGACGTCCACCCCGGCGTTGAACGCCAGGAACGCGGCTTCTTTGTTGTCGGCGGCGACGCCGTGATTCACCAGTTCGGGGATCGCTGTATAATCGGACACGATCAGCCCGTCGAAGCCCCATTGTTCGCGCAAAAGATCGCGCAGCAATTCGCGGTGCGCGGTACAGGGGATTCCGGCGAGCGCATGGAAGCCAACCATGATTGCGCCGACGCCGGCCTCGACCGCCGCCTTGAACGGCGGCAGCACGTCGTTGTGCATGCGATAGGGGCTCATATCG
>DATJVE010000174.1:0-13806 GCA_035501975.1 Pseudolabrys sp. | reverse complement strand
TTCATCGTGCTCAAGGGCAAGGGCCATATCTATACCGACCATGGCGACAAGCCGTCGGCGGAAGGTGACGTGGTCTATTCGCCGCGCGGCTGCTGGCACGGCTTTAACAACACGTCGGACGAGGACGTGGTGCTGGTCTGGGGCTGGATGGGCGCCGGCTCGATCGAGGATTCCGGCTACGAAGTGCACCCGGAGAGTCACAAGAAATGACGCGTCACCGATGGGCGTGTCGCGGGAGGAAAGACCGATAATGCCGATGTTCGGCAAAGATGAGATCGAAGACGCGGCCCGGCTCATCTACAAATCCATGCCGCCCACGCCGCAATATGTCTGGCCGCTGCTGTGCCGGCGAGCCGGCGCCACGGTTTGGGTCAAGCATGAAAACCACACCGCGACGGCCGCCTTCAAGATTCGCGGCGGCATTACCTTTATTGACTGGCTGAAACGGGACAATCCCAAGGTCGGCGGCATCGTCACCGCGACGCGCGGCAATCACGGCCAGAGCCAGGTGCGCGCGGCCACGGCAGCGGGCCTCAAGGCAAAGATCCTGGTTCCGCACGGCAATTCGGTCGAGAAGAATGCGGCCATGTGCGCGTTCGGCGCCGAACTCGTCGAATTCGGCCGCGATTTCGATGAAGCACGCGTCGAAGCCATGCGCGTGGCCGAAACGGAAAATCTGTTCATGGTGCCGCCCTTCCACCGCGAGCTCGTTCGTGGCGTCGCGACTTACGCGCTCGAACTGTTCAACGAAGTGGCGGCGCTCGACACCGTTTACGTGCCGATCGGCTGCGGCTCCGGAATCTGCGGCGTCATCACGGTTCGGGATTTGCTCGGCCTCAAAACCAAGGTCGTGGGCGTCGTTTCGACCGAAGCCCAAGCTGCCAAACTTTCGTTTGAAAGCGGCCGCCTGATCGAGACGAACTCGGCCGACACGATCGCCGACGGCATGGCGGTGCGCGTCCCCGTGGCGGAGGCATTCGCGGTTTACGCGCAAGGCGCAGACCGCATCGTCGCCGTCAGCGACGACGAAGTCGCCGAGGCGATGCGCATCTACTACCGCGACACCCATAATCTGGCGGAAGGCGCCGGCGCGGCGCCGCTCGCGGCGCTGCTCAAGGAAAAGGACGCGATGCGCGGCAAGGAAGTCGGCCTCATTCTGACCGGCGGCAATGTGGACTTGCCCGTCTATGCCGGCATTCTTGCAGGCAAGAAGGAATAAGACATAGGAAGTGAGCTAACCGCTGCGCGCCCTCCCCTTGGGCGCCGTGAGAAAAGAAAAGGCTGCACATGAATTCCTGGGACGCACCGCTCATCGTCAAAGGCATGACCGCACAGCTCGCCACCCGGCGCGCACGCATGGCTGCGGGCGAAAAACCGCTCGGCTGGAAGGTCGGCATGGGCGCGCCCGCCTCCATGCAGAAGCTCGGACTGCAGGCGCCGCTGGTCGGCTTCCTGATGCAGCGCGCCTTGGTCGCCTCGGGCGGCACGGTGTCGCTTGCCGGCTACGTCAACCCGGCGGCCGAGCCGGAAATCTGCGTGCGCATGGGTAGCGCGCTCGGCGCCGGGGCGTCGACCGACGCGGTGCTGGCGGCGATCAAGGAGATCGCGCCGGCCATCGAAATCGCCGATCTCGATCTGCCGCCGGCGCCGGACAATCTCGACCGGGTGCTCGCCGGCGACATCTTCCAGCGCCACGTCATTGTCGGCGCGACGGCAAGGCCGGGCGGCAGCGTCGCCGGGCTGACCTCGCGGCTGATCCGGCGCGGCGCGGAAGCGGCGCATACGAGCGATCCGGAAGCGCTGACCGGCAAGCTCACCGAGATCGTCGCGCATGTCGCTAGCACCCTCGCCGCCTTCGGCGAAACATTATCGGCGGACGATATCATCATCACCGGATCGATTACGCCACCGCTGATGCTCCAACGCGACGAAACCGCCCTCACCCACGCGATCGATCCGATCGGCGAGGCTTCGGTGCGGTTGTCCTGGAGCTGAGCGCGGCTCAGCGCACGTCCAGAACCAGCTTTCCTTGCAGGTGACGCCCCTCGCTGACCTTGTGCGCCTCGGCGGCGTCGGCGAGTTTGTAATGGTGGAGCGCCGGCGGCCGCACCGCGCCGGCGGCGACCAGCGCCAGCATGCGTTCGAGATGCGCGCGGTCGCGTTTGACGTCGGGCCGCAAGGTCGCGACGTCCTTGCGGTCGGGCGCAAAGCCTTCCGGCGCCGGCGCGATCCACACCAGACGGCCGCCCGGCTTGAGCACCTTGTAGCAACCGGGGCGCACGCTGCCACCGACGGTGTCGAACACCACGTCGCAGACCGGGCCGATGCCGGTGAAGTCCTCGCTGTTGTAATCGATGACGCGGTCGGCGCCGAGGCCGCGCACATAGGCGAGATTGCCGGCGCTCGCGGTGGAGATCACCGTCGCGCCGATGTGCTTGGCAAGCTGCACGGCAAATCCCGCGACGCCGCCAGCGCCGCCTTGGATCAGGATGGTTTCGCCCGCCTTGAGCCGCGCGGTGTCCTCGACCGCCGTGAGCGCGGTGAGGCTGATGAGCCCGAGCGCCGCCGCCTCGGCGTGACCGAGCGAGGCCGGCTTCTTGGCGACGATCGCGGCCTTGATGGCGATCTTCTCGGCATAGGCGCCTTCGAGCCCCTGGTCGGTCACGCCAAAGACCGCGTCGCCGATCTTCAAATCGGTGACCCCAGCGCCGAGCCCGCTGACTACGCCGGAGAAATCGCGGCCGAGGATGTGCGGGAACTTATCGAGGGCGTAGCGCCCGCCGCCCCGCCGCACCTTGGGGTCGGCGCCGTTGACGCTTGCCGCGTGGATGTCGACCACCACTTCGCCCGGTCCCGCTTTCGGGTCCGGCGCCTCGCCAAATTTCATCAATTCGGGCCCGCCATGGCCCATCAGCAGCATTGCTTTCATGAGATTTCTCCACGCAATGACAGCTACTAAGCCCGCCACGGCCGTGGCGTCTAGCCGCCCTCGCAGAATCGCCATAGAGGGCCTATCTGATGGCCTGAGGGCGCCACCGGAGACGACTTATGGATCCAGCCATTTCCTCCCTGATCGACCGCGCCGGGCTCGACCGCGGCAAGGTGCGCCAGTTGATCGGCCGCGGCCTGGACGGCGCCGACGACGGCGAACTGTTCCTGGAATATCGCCAGGCCGAAGTGCTGGTATTCGACAACGGCCGGCTCAAGCAGGCGACCTATGACACGGCGCAAGGTTTCGGCCTGCGCGCGGTGAAGGACGAGGCGGTCGGCTATGCGCATGCCTCCGACGTTTCGGAAGCGGCATTGGCGCGCGCGGCCGAAGCGGTGCGCGCGGTCAAAGGCGGCCACAGCGGTCGTTACGCCGACGCGCCGGGCCGCACCAATCGCAAGCTTTACGGCGACGAGAACCCGCTCGGCGAGCCGGCCTTCGACGCCAAGGTGAAACTGCTGGAATCGATCGACGCCTATGCCCGCGCCAAGGATCCGCGCGTGCGCCAAGTGACCGCGAGCGTCGCCGCCACCTGGCAGGTGGTGGAAATCCTGCGCGCCGACGGCGAGATCTATCGCGACATCCGCCCGCTGGTGCGGCTCAACGTCTCCACCGTGGTCGGCGACGGCGACCGCCAGGAATCGGGCAGCTATGGCGCCGGCGGCCGCGAAGGCTATCAGCGCTTCATCGAGACGCATGCCTGGCGACACGCGGTCGACGAGGCCGTGCGTCAGGCGCTGGTCAATCTCGACGCGGTGGCGGCTCCCGCCGGCGAGATGGACGTGGTGATGGGCTCGGGCTGGCCGGGTGTGATGCTGCACGAAGCGGTCGGCCACGGGTTGGAAGGCGACTTCAACCGCAAGAAGACTTCCGCCTTCGCCGGCCTGATGGGCCAGCAGGTCGCCGCCAAGGGCGTGACCGTGGTCGACGACGGCACCATGCAGGCGCGGCGCGGCTCGCTGTCGATCGACGACGAAGGCACGCCGACCAACCGCACCGTGCTGATCGAGGACGGCATCCTGGTCGGCTACATGCAGGACCGGCAGAATGCGCGGCTGATGGGCATGAAGCCGACCGGCAACGGCCGGCGTGAAAGCCACGCGCACGTGCCGATGCCGCGCATGACCAACACTTATATGCTCGCCGGCCAGCACGACCCGAGGGAAATCATCGCCTCGGTGAAGAACGGCCTTTACGCCGTGAGCTTCGGCGGCGGCCAGGTCGATATCACCTCGGGCAAATACGTGTTCCAGTGCACCGAGGCCTATAAAATCGAGAACGGCAAAGTCGGCGCGCCGGTGAAGGGCGCCATGCTGATCGGCAACGGGCCGACCGATTTGAACCGCATCACCATGATCGGCAACGACTTCGCGCTCGATCCCGGCATCGGCACCTGCGGCAAGAACGGCCAGGGCGTGCCGGTCGGCGTCGGTCAGCCTTCGCTGCGCATGGATCGCATCACCGTGGGTGGGACAGCATAATGACGACGATACGAGACAACGGCACACCGCAGAGCAAAGGCCGGCTGCAAGGCTGGGCCAAGAGCATTTTCGACATCGTCGTCATCGTGCTGGTGGTGATGGCGGCGAAAACCGCGATCGCCGAGCCGTTCTACGTGCCGTCCGGCTCGATGGAGCCGACGCTGATGATCGGCGACGAACTGCTGGCGACGAAATTCCCTTACGGCTACGGCTCGGCGTCGCTGCCGTCGTTCATCGACCTGCCGATGACGCCGCACATCCTCGGCGCGCTGCCCAAGCGCGGCGACGTGGTGGTGTTCCGCTGGCCGGGCGACCGTTCGCAGATCTGGGTCAAGCGGGTGATCGGCCTGCCCGGCGAGCGCATCGCGCTGCGCGACGGGCAGGTGTGGATCGACGGCCAAGCCGTCCCGCTCAAGCGCGACGGCACCGGTCAGGCGGAAAGCGAGGACGGCAGCCTGGCGCCGGCGGCGCGCCTGATCGAGACGCTGCCGGGCGGCCGCCAGCACACCATCTTCAAGCTCACCCCGTTGCAGCCGCTCGACAACCTGGCGGAGACGGTCGTGCCGCCCGGGCACGTGTTCGTCATGGGCGACAACCGCGACAATTCCGCGGATAGCCGCGTGCCGGTGCGCGAAGGCGGCGTCGGCATGCTGCCGGTGGACGATCTGGTCGGCCGCGTCGACGGCATCGTCGGCTCGTGGGATCTCGGCATGCGCAGCCGGCCGGTGTGGACCTGGCCGCAGGGCTTGCGGCTGTCGCGGTTCTTCTCGGCGGTGCATTAGCTAACCGTCATCCTGAGGTGCGAGCGAAAGCGCGCCTCGATGGATGACGGGCAATGAAGCACGGGCCGTCGCTTTTCGAGGGACGCCGTCGGCGCCGACCTCGGGGCTGACGGCGTTAGCGCACCACCCCGGAAATGCAGCAGGGCTTGTGGCGCGGGCGGGTGATCCTGTCCTTGAGGTAGCAACGCGCGGCGGGGCCGCCGTAGCCGGGCCGCACATAGGTCCAGGCGCGGCAACGTTTCTCGTCCTGGCACGCGGCGTTGCAGGCGGCGCCGGCCGGGTCCGGCGCCGTTTCGAAAGCGCGGTAGTCGCCGCCGCTGCGGTCGATTGCGTACTCGATCGGTCCGCGCCGCGGCTCGATCACGCCGGCTCCGCGCACGCCCGAGATGCAGCATTTATCCGCCACGCGCGGCGGCACTTTATTCTTGAGCCAGCAGGTGGCGAGCGCCGTGTCCGCACGCGGATACGAGAAGCTCCAGGCGCGGCAATGCGCGTCGCGCTCGCAGCGCGCGGCGCAGATAGCGGGATCGCCCTTGCGGACCGGGAAATTCAGATAGTCGCCGCCGCGGCGGTCGTAGCCGGTCTGCGCCAGTGCCGGATTGACGGCGAGGACGGTCAGCGCGGCCAGAAAGATGCAACGAAAAAGCATACGCGCCCGCTCGGGTCGCTGTGACACTTCGCCCGGCCGGCATGGTAACGCACCGGGCTTGGCTTGTGCAGACGGCGTTTAGCGCATGCGCAGTCTTGAAAAGAAAGGCGCCCGCCGGAGGGGCCGGCGGGCGCTCAAGATCCGGACGCGAGAGGGGATGATCGCTAGACCCGGATCGAGCGGCCGACGAGAGGGCTCGGCCGTTTGGTCATTTCGTTACGTGGCGTGCCGCGCCGGACGGTCAGTACGCGGACGGTGAAAGCCGTTCTCCACGCGCGGCTCGCGCCGCAGCGGCGTGACCCGGTAGAGGCGGCGTTCGAGCGCCCGCTCGCGCAACAGCGCGGTGGGGTCCTCCCAGAACGGCCCCGACAGGGCGTCGTTGAGATCGGCGCGGGTGATGCCAATATCGGACAGCATGTTGCGGTCGAGGCCGGCCAGCACATTGGCTTCGCGACGATGCTTGCGCGCGCGCGCGAACTGCCGGAGCCAGTGCGTGACAAACGCGACCAGGGAGGCGAAGGCGCGCGCCAAGGCGCCGCCGGCGATGGGCAAAACAGGGATATTTGCGTTCATTTTCAGTCTCCAAACCACCCTTGCAGAGACGCCAATTTCGTCCCGGCCACGTGCCGGAACCACCCGAAATCCCCACCCGATTCCTCTGGAAGCAGCAGGATAGTGCTCCCAATAGATTGATTAGTGAAACGAATGTTTTTAATCTAACCGATCAGGATTGGTGATATACTGACCCGTGCCCAATTCGCCGGCCTTGCCAAGGACCATGCCATGACCGCGCTGATCGACGTCGACCAACTGCGCACCTTCATCGCCATCGCCGAGACCGGCAGCTTCACCAAGGCGGCCGAGGTGGTGAACAAGACCCAGTCCGCGGTGTCCATGCAGATGAAGCGGCTGGAGGAGCGGCTGGAGCGGCCGTTCTTCGCGCGCGACGGCCGCGCCTCCAAGCTCACCGAGGATGGGCAGCGCCTGCTCGATTACGCGCGGCGCATCGTCAAGCTCAACGTCGAGACGCTCGCCGCCTTTTCCGACGCGGAATTGTCCGGCCGCGTGCGGCTCGGCGTGCCCGATGATTACGCCGACCGCTATCTGCCGGAGATCATGGCGCGCTTCTCGCGCGCCTATCCGGGCGTCGAGTTGACCGTGATCTGCGAGCCGAGCGTCGACCTGCTCGAGCGCATCGACGCCAACGAGATCGATCTCGCTATTGTCACCAATTGCGAGAGCAAGCGCGCGTCGGAGACGTTCCGGCGCGAGCGGTTGTTGTGGGTGACGTCGAACCGGCATCCGACCCATCTTGAGGAACGGCTGCCGCTGGCGCTCGGCCGCCCGACCTGCTCGTGGCGGCGCATCGCCATCGAGCGCATGGAAAAGGTCGGCCGCCCCTATCGCGTGCTCTATTCGAGCTCGAATGCCGGTGCGGTGGCTGCCGCCGTGCTCGCCGGGCTCGCGGTGTCGGTGCTGCCGGAGTCGGGGTTGCGTCCCGGCATGCGTGTGCTCACTGCCGCGGAAGGATTCCCCGAGCTGCCGAGCTGCCGCATCGGCCTGGTGCGCAGCGCGCATGAAAGCTCGTCGCTTGCCGATGCGCTGGCCGAGCACATCATCTCCTCGCTTGACAACTTGTCGGAGGCGCAGGCGGCGGAGTGATCTTTTTCACCTCTCCCCGCATTGCGGGGAGAGGGTCAATACGCATACAGATCGAAGATCGGCTCGACCGACTGATTCCAGTCGTTGAAATATTTTTCCAGCAATTCCTCGGCCGGCGTGATGCCCCGCGCGACCGATTCCTCGAGCGGGCGCAGATAGCGCGTCTCGTCGCGGCCATTGCGGTCGAGATACTTGCGCCGAGCAAGGCCGCGCGAGGCCAGGCGCAAGGTCTCCTGCGCCAGCGTAAAGACGTTGCGCTTGCCGATCTCTGCGCGGAAGCCGCGCTGCGGCACCTCGTCGCGCAGCTTCTGCCGCTCGGCAGCGGTCCAGCCCTTGACCATGTCCCATGCGGCGTCGAGCGCGTCGTCGTCGTAGAGCAGCCCCACCCAGAGCGCGGCGAGCGACGGCACCCGCCGCCACGGGCCGCCATCGGCGCCGCGCATTTCGAGATAACGTTTGAGCCGCACCTCGGGGAAGATTGTGGACAGATGATTGGCCCAGTCGGAAATGGTCGGCCGCTCGCCGGGCAGCACGTCGAGCTTGCCGGCGAAGAAATCGCGGAACGATTTGCCGGACACGTCGATGTACTGGTCGCCGCGCTTGACGAAATACATCGGCACGTCGAGCGCGTAGTCCACATAAGCCTCGAAGCCCATGCCGTCCTCGAAGGCCCATGGCAGCGTGCCGGCGCGCGCATTGTCGGTGTCGGTCCAGATGTGCGAGCGGAACGACAAGTAGCCGTTTGGCTTGCCCTCGGTGAACGGCGAATTAGCGAACAATGCGGTCGCCACCGGCTGCAGCGCGAGCGCTACGCGCAGCTTCTTCACCATGTCGGCTTCCGAAGAGAAGTCGAGGTTCGCCTGCACGGTGCAGGTGCGGTACATCATGTCGAGGCCGAGCGTGCCGACCTTCGGCATGTAGGCGCTCATGATCTTGTAGCGCCCCTTCGGCATCACTGGCATGTCGGCGCGGCTCCAATTCGGAGTCATGCCCAGGCCGAGGAAGCCGATGCCGAGCGGCTTGGCCACCTCGCGCAATTGCGCGAGATGCGCCATCAGCTCGGACGCCGTTTGGTGCACGTTTTCGAGCGGCCCGCCGGACAATTCGAACTGACCGCCCGGCTCCAGCGAAATGGCGCCGCCATGGGTGACGTCGAACATGCCGATAATGTTGTCGCCCTCCATGATCGGGTCCCAGCCGAGGAGGTGCTGCATGCCTTCGAGCAAAGAGCGGATGCTGCGGTGGCCGGCATAGGGCACCGGCCGGTGCCCGTCGACGGTGAAGGCGAATTTCTCGTGCTCGGTGCCGACGCGGAAGCGGTCCTTCGGCTTGCAGCCCGCTTCGAGCCAGGCGACGAGTTCGTCGCGCGTCTCGATCGGGGTCATGTCGATCTGGTCACGAGCCATTGAGCAGTCCGGCACTTCTTTGATTGCGCATGATCTTTTCCGGAAACCGGTACCCACTTTTCCGGATCACGCGCGAAAGGGGCGCGACCTTAAACATGGTGCGCCGCAAAGGGCAATGCAGCGCGAGGGATGCAGGATTTGGCCGATAACGCTGTCGTGTCCCGAAACGACGGGCTTCGTGTTCCATTTTTGTTCTTGCCGTAATCCGCGCATGCATTATGAAGTGGGGACGATGCCGCAGTTTTCTCCCCACCAGGACGACGCGCTCAAGGCGGTCGCCAATTGGCTCAAGGCCAAGCCGGGCCATAACGGCACGCCGCAGCTGTTCCGGCTGTTCGGCTATGCCGGCACCGGCAAGACCACGCTTGCCCGCCATCTGGCCGAGCATGCCGACGGCGAGGTGAAATTCGCCGCCTTCACCGGTAAGGCGGCCTCGGTGATGCGCGGCAAGGGCTGCAAGGGCGCCTCCACCATTCACTCGCTCATTTACCGCGCGCGCGAGAGCGGCGAGGAAATTCCGAGCTTCGATCTGTGGGACGAGGCGCCCGCCTCCAAGG
The DNA here is from genome assembly GCA_035501975.1 of Pseudolabrys sp. GTDB lineage: Bacteria > Pseudomonadota > Alphaproteobacteria > Rhizobiales > Xanthobacteraceae > Pseudolabrys. Next base: position 4,280 of record DATJVE010000174.1, on the reverse strand, counting down.
CCGAGCTGATCGTCATCGACGAGTGCTCGATGGTCGACGCCGAGCTCGGCCGCGATCTGTTGTCGTTCGGCGTGCCGGTGTTGGTGCTGGGCGATCCGGCGCAACTGCCGCCGATCCAGGGCGGCGGCTTCTTCACCGAAGCCGAGCCCGATGTGATGCTCACCGAGGTGCACCGACAGGCGCAGGACGACCCGATCGTGCGGCTGTCGATGGAGATCCGCGCCGGCGAATATCTCGAGCCCGGCCGCTATGGTGAGACCGAGGTGATCGCCAAGGGCGATCTCGATCCGCAGCGCGTGCTCGACGCCGATCAGGTGCTGGTCGGGCGCAACGCCACGCGGCGCGCCTACAACAACAGGATGCGCGAGCGTCGCGGCTTTGAGGGCGAATTTCCCGACGCCGGCGACAAGCTGGTGTGTCTGCGCAACAACCGCAAGAAGGGTCTGTTCAACGGCGGGCTTTGGGCCGTCAAGGAGCGCGGCGCGCGGCGCGGCGCCAAATCGGGAACCAAGACCGGGATCATGACGATGCGCCTGCTGCCCGACGACGACAGCGGCACGCGCGGCGTGAAAGTGTCGGTGCGGCCGGAGTGCTTCAGCGGCGGCATCGAGAAGATCGATTGGGCGCGGCGCAAGCCATACGACGAATTCGACTACGGCTACGTGCTCACCGTGCACAAGGCGCAAGGCTCGCAATGGGACGACGTGGTGCTGTTCGACGAGTCGTTTGCCTTTCCGGACAGCCGCGAGCGCTGGCTCTACACCGGCGTGACGCGGGCGGCGAAACGGCTGACGGTGGTGGTGTAGCCAAGTCGTCATCACCCGCGAAGGCGGGTGATCCGGCATTTGCTTGTCGTGCGCCACTCAAGAGCTGGATCGTCCGCCTGCGCGGACGATGACGTCAATAGCTGACGACTAAGCCGCCGCTTTTGCCTTCGGGGCGAACCGCCCGTAGAACGTTTCGCCTTTCTCCGCCATGTCGAGCAGGAGCTTCGGCGGCTTGAAGCGCGCGCCATATTTCTTTTCGAACTTTTGCGCCAGCGCGACGAATTTTTTCGTCCCCATCATGTCGATGTAAGACAGCGTGCCGCCGCTATAGGGCGCAAAGCCCCAGCCGAGGATCGAGCCGACATCGGCTTCGCGCACGTCGGTGACCACCTGCTCTTCGAAGGTGCGCGCGGCCTCGACCGCCTGCGTCACCAGGATGCGCTGCTTAAGCTCCTCAATGTCGAGGGCGTCGATCTCTTCGCGCGTCAGTTTCTTCGGCAGCAGATCGGCGAGCCCCGGCCACAGCCGCTTCGGCTGGCCCGGCGTGTAATCGTAGAAGCCTTTGCCGTTCTTGCGGCCGAGGCGGCCGTTTTTCTCGACCAGTTCTTCCATCAGCTTCTTCTGCGCCGGATTGACGGCGCCGGCGCCGAGGTCGCTTTCCGCGGCGCGCAGGATCTTGAGGCCGAGGTCGACCCCGGTCTCGTCGTTGAGCGCCAGCGGGCCGACCGGCATGCCGGCCATGCGCGCGGCGTTCTCGACCATCGCGGCGGGGACGCCTTCGAGCAGCATCAGATAGGCTTCCTGGATGTAATTGAGCACGCAGCGGTTGGCGTAGAAGCCGCGCGAGTCGTTGACCACGATCGGCGTCTTGCGCACGGCGCGCACGAAATCGAGCGCCACGGCAAGCGCCCTGTCGCCGGTTTTTTTGCCGAGGATGATCTCGACCAGCATCATGCGGTCAACCGGCGAGAAAAAATGGATGCCGATGAAGCGCGGCGCGTCCTTGAACTCGGAGGCGAGCGAGGTGATCGGCAGCGTCGAGGTGTTGGAGGCGAGCACCGTGTCGGGGCCGATGGCGGCCTGGATTTTGGCGATCACGTCCGATTTGACCTTGCGGTCCTCGAACACCGCCTCGACCACCAGATCGCAATCCTTCAGCGCGCGGTAATCCGGCGTCGGCGTGATCAGCGCGAGCAGTCCGTCGCGCTCGGCCGATTTCATGCGGCCTTTGTTGACACGATCCGTTAGAGATTTGTGCACGCCGGCCTTGCCTTTGTCGGCGGTCTCCTGGTCACGGTCGATCAGTACCACCTGCAGGCCGGCGGCCGCGCTGACCTGGGCGATGCCGGCGCCCATGAAGCCGGCGCCGACGACGCCGACTTTCTTCAGGCTCGTGGCCGGCACGCTGGCCGGGCGGCGCGCGCCCTTGTTGAGCTCCTGCATCGACACGAACAGCGAGCGGATCATGTTGGCCGCTTCGGGCGAGCGCAGGATCTTGGCGAACCAGCGCGACTCGACGCGCAGCGCCGTGTCCATGTCGAGCTGCAGGCCCTCGTAGACCGTCTGCAGGATGGCGCGCGCGGCCGGATAATTGTCGTAGGTCTCGCGCCGGTAGATCGCGTTGGCCGGCGGGAACACCATCATGCCGGCCTTGGAATAGACCGGCCCGCCCGGCAGCTTGAAGCCCTTCACATCCCACGGCGCCACCGGCTTGCCACCGGCCTTGATCCAGTCCTTGGCGGCTTTGACGAGATCGGCCTGCGGCACGACATTGTCGATCAGCTTCATCGCCTTGGCGCGATCGACTTTAAGCTGATCGCCTTTGAGCAAAAATTGCAGCGCGTCGGCCGGCTGCAGCATACGCGCGACGCGTTGCGTGCCGCCGGCGCCGGGGAACAGCCCGATCTTGATCTCGGGCAGGCCGAGCCGGGTCTTCGCATTGTCGGCGGCGATACGGTGATGGCAGGCGAGCGCGAGCTCGAAGCCGCCGCCCATCGCCGTGCCGTTGAGCGCGCAGACCCACGGCTTGCCGCAGGTCTCGATGCGTCGGTAAAGCTGCGACAGCTTGCGGCTCTCGTCGAACACGAATTGCGCGGCGGCTTCCGCGCCTTTGCTGCGCGCGGTGTCGGCGTAGATCGCGCCCATGCGCTCCAGCATGGTGAGATCGGCACCGCCGCAGAAGGCGTCCTTGCCCGAGGTGATGACCGCGCCCTTGACGGCGGCGTCGGCCTCGACCTTGTCGACGATCCCGGACAATTCCGCGATCGCGTCCATGTCGATGACGTTCATCGAGCGCCCCGGCATGTCCCAAGTGATCAGCGCGATGCCGTCGGCGTCGACGTCGAGTTTGAAATTGGCCATCGTGATCGTCTCCTATGCTTTCAATCCGTCGTCCTGAAGTGCGAGGTCGCGTTGCGCGCGCACCTCATGGTGACGGGTCATGTGCTGTATGCCTCGCCGTTGCGGTGCAGGTAGCGTCGGCCCTTCTCGTCGCGCTCCATGACCAGATCGACGTCGGGATAGTGCACGCGCTCGGCCTTCGCCCGCGTGCCGACCTCGAAATAGACGGCGTCGCGGTTCGAGCGGTTGATCAATCGGTGCGCGATGCCGCTGCCGGCCTTGAAACCGGCGGCGTCGCCCGCCTTGAGCACGACCTCGCCGTCGTTCTCCGCCAGCACCAGTTCGCCTTCCAGGATGTAGATGAATTCGTCTTCCTGCTCGTGCCAATGGCGCAGCGCGGACGCCTGGCCCGGCTCGATACGGGTGATGTTGACGCCGAACTGCGTCAGGCCGACGACGTCGCCCAACGCCTGCCTGTGGCGGCCCTTACACTCGGCCTGAAACTCGGCCGGATAGTACGTGCCGCTTTTCACCGGCACTTTGGCGGTATCGATCTTGGGCATGACGCTCAGACGCGTTCGATGATCGTCGCGGTGCCCATGCCCATGCCGATGCACAGCGTCACCAGCGCGGTCGACAGATCGCGGCGCTCCAATTCGTCGAGCACCGTGCCGAGGATCATGGCGCCGGTGGCGCCGAGCGGATGGCCCATGGCGATGGCGCCGCCGTTGACGTTGATCTTGTTGTGCGGAATGTCGAAGGCCTGCATGTAGCGCAGCACGACCGAGGCGAAGGCCTCGTTGAGCTCGAACAGGTCGACGTCGCCGATCGCCATGCCGGCTTTCTTCAGCACTTTCTCGGTGACCGGAATCGGGCCGGTGAGCATGATCGCCGGCTCGGCACCGACATTGGCGAAGGCTTTGATCCGCGCGCGCGGCTTCAGGCCGGCCGCTATGCCCGCCTCCTTGCTGCCGATCAGCACCGCGGCGGCGCCGTCGACGATGCCGGAGGAATTGCCCGGCGTGTGCACGTGGTTGATCGCCTCCACCTCCGGATGTTTCTGCACGGCGACCGCGTCGAAGCCGCCCATCTCGCCCATCTGCACGAAGGACGGCTGCAGCGCGGCGAGCGTCTGCATGGTGGTCGACGGGCGCATGTGCTCGTCCTTGGACA
>DATJVE010000173.1:0-2375 GCA_035501975.1 Pseudolabrys sp. | reverse complement strand
GTCTCCGCGCGCTCGATTGAATGATGCACCTGGTGCATCTGCGGCGTGACCACGATCCAGCGCGCGACCGGCTCAAGCCGCGGCGGCAAGGCGACGTTGCTGTGGTTGAACATCGACGTGGCGTTGAGCAGCACTTCGAAGATCAGCACCGCGACTGCGGGCGCGCCGAGCGCCACCACCGCCGCCATCTTGATCGCCAGCGACAGCAGAATTTCCAACGGATGGAAGCGCACGCCGGTGGTCACGTCGATGTCGAGATCGGCGTGATGCATGCGGTGCAGGCGCCACAGCGCCGGCACGTAATGGAACACGACGTGCTGGCCGTAGATGACGAGATCGAGCGCGATCACCCCGAGCGGGATCGCCGCCCAGGCCGGCAGCGCCAGTATATTGAACAGCCCCCAGCCGCGCTCGGCGGCGATCAACGCCACCCCGACCGCCGCGGTCGGCACCAAAAGCCGCACCGCGATAATGTCGATGGCGAGGATGCCAAGGTTGCCGGGCCAGCGCGGCCGCCGGCCGGCGATCAGGCGGCGGCGCGGGGCGAACCACTCCCAGAACGCCATCACGGTGAAAACCGCGGCGGCGGCACCGATGCGGACGGCGACTTCCGTGCTTGGGGACATGCGGCTTTCCCTGGCGGTTCTCCGATTGCCGGCCTGACTTAGTAACACGCCCGACGGCCAGCGTTGCCGCTCCCGCCACGCCCTGTTAAGCCTTGTGGAATCGACATAATGACCGTCAGCCGGGGCGGCCAGACGCGAGGGGCGTGGGCGCAACGCATGGAAGTTTTCCTCCAGCAGCTCATCAATGGCATCACCCTCGGCTCGATCTATGGCCTGATCGCCATCGGCTACACCATGGTGTTCGGCATCATCGGCATGGTCAATTTCGCCCATGGCGACGTGTTCATGGTCTCCGCCTTCATCGCGTTGATCGCCTTCCTCATCCTCACCACCTGGCTCGGCATCACCTCGATCGCGCTGGCGCTGTTCATCGTGCTGATCGTCGCCATGCTGTTCACCTCGCTGATCAACTGGGCGATCGAGCGCGTCGCCTACCGGCCGTTGCGCGGCTCGTTCCGTCTCGCGCCGCTGATCTCGGCGATCGGCATGTCGATCTTCCTGTCCAATTTCGTGCAGGTCAGCCAGGGGCCGCGCAACAAGCCGATCCCGCCGATGGTGCAGGGAGAATTCGTCGTCCTGAACGGGCACGGCTATGCGGTCACGCTGTCGTACAAGCAGCTCATCATCTGGGGCGTCACCGCCGTGCTGCTGGCGGCATTCTGGTATCTGGTCGCCAAGACCAAACTCGGCCGCGCGCAACGCGCCTGCGAGCAGGACCAGAGAATGGCCGCGCTGGTCGGCGTCAACGTCGACCAGACGATCTCGATGACCTTCGTCATCGCCGCGGCGCTCGCCGCCGTCGCCGGCACCATGTACCTGATGTATTACGGCGTGGTCACGTTCTCCGACGGCTTCGTGCCCGGCGTGAAGGCGTTCACCGCCGCGGTGCTCGGCGGCATCGGCTCGCTGCCCGGCGCGGTAATCGGCGGCCTGCTGATCGGGCTGATAGAAACCATGTGGTCGGCCTATTTTTCCATCGACTACAAGGACGTCGCCGCCTTCTCCGTGCTGGCGATCACCTTGATCTTCCTGCCGCAGGGCCTGTTCGGGCGGCCGGACGTCGAGAAGGTGTGAGATGGACGCCGGCGCGCCAGACAAGCGCGTCCCCCTGGCCCGCGCGCTGCGCGACGCGGGCTTCACCGCCCTGCTCGCTTTCGGCCTATTCCTGCCGCTGGTCGGCTTCCAGACGGTCACCGATTTCCAGAACAACCTGATCGTCGTTTCACGCTGGCCGCTGTTGTTCGGGCTCGTCGCCTTTGTCGCGATTGCCCGCTTTGTCTTTTCCATGACGCTTGCGCCATATCTCGTTCAGCGCCGGCAGCGACCGGTCGTCGCACCTTCGGCCACGCGCGAATGGACGCGCCGATGGTTCGGGCCCTTCGCCATCGGCTTCGTCATCATCTATCCGCCGCTCGTCATTGCCATCAACGGCTTCGGCGGCGCGCTCAAATGGATCGACAATTTCGGCATCCAGATTCTGATCTATGTGATGCTCGGCTGGGGGCTGAACATCGTGGTCGGCCTCGCCGGCCTGCTCGACCTCGGCTATGTCGCCTTCTATGCGGTCGGCGCCTATTCTTACGCGCTCTTGGCCAAGACCTTCGGCTTTTCGTTCTGGATGCTGCTGCCGCTCGCCGGCATTCTCTCCTCGTTTTGGGGCGTCCTGCTCGGCTTTCCGGTGCTGCGCCTGCGCGGCGACTATCTCGCCATCGTCACGCTCGCCTTCGGCGAGATCATCCGCATCGTCAT
>DATJVE010000172.1:0-2884 GCA_035501975.1 Pseudolabrys sp. | reverse complement strand
CGCGGTTTCGGTGAGGAAGAGGTCCTGCACCACCAGATGCTCGAGATGCGCCAGCGCCTGGCGCGCGTGGTTGAGGTCGGGATCGGACATCGCCGGGTTTTCGCCGAGGATGTACATGCCCTTGATCACGTCGTCATGGATCGCGGTCATGATCTCGACCACGGTCAGGCCCTTCTTCGGGTCGAGCTTGGCGTTCCACACGCTCTCGACCTTGGCGCGGATCTCCGGATCCTCCACCGATTTGTAATCGGGAAAGAACATGGGGATGAGTCCGGCGTCGGAGGCGCCCTGTACGTTGTTTTGCCCGCGCAGCGGATGCAGGCCGGTGCCGGGGCGGCCGATCTGACCGGTGATCAACGACAGCGCGATCAGGCAGCGCGCGTTGTCGGTGCCGTGGGTGTGTTGCGATACGCCCATGCCCCAGAAGATGATGGCGGAATGCGCGCGCGCATAAGTGCGCGCCACTTCGCGCAGCGTGTCGGCGGGAATGCCGCAGATCGGCGCCATCTCCTCCGGCGTGAAATCCTTGACGTGCTCGGCGAGCTCGTTGAAGCCCTGCACGTAGGTCTGGATGTATTGCTGGTCGTAGAGTTTTTCGCTGACGATGACGTTGAGCATGGCGTTGAGCATCGCCACGTCGGCGCCGTTCTTGAACTGCAGCATGCGCCAGGCGTGGCGCTTCAAGGCCTGCCCGCGCGGATCCATCACGATCAGCTTGGCGCCGCGCTTGGCCGCCTGCTTGAAGAAGGTGGCGGCGACCGGGTGGTTCTCGGTCGGGTTGGCGCCGATGACGACGATGACGTCGGAGTTCTTCACCTCGTTGAAGGTGGCCGACACCGCGCCGGAGCCGACGCCTTCGAGCAGTGCCGCGACTGACGAGGCATGGCAGAGCCGCGTGCAATGATCGACATTGTTGGTGCCGAAGCCGGCGCGCACCAGCTTCTGAAACAGATAGGCCTCTTCGTTGGAGCACTTGGCGGAGCCGAAGCCGGCCAAGGCCTTGGCGCCGTCGCGGTCGCGAATCTTTTTCAGGCCGGCGGCCGCCTTGTCGAGCGCCTCCTCCCAGGTGGCTTCGCGGAAATGCGTCCACGGGTTCGACGGATCGATGAACTCGTGCGGAATCTTCGGCACGCCGTCCTTGCGGATCATCGGCTTGGTCAGACGCTGCGGATTGCTGACGTAGTCGAAGCCGAAGCGGCCCTTGACGCAAAGCCGTTTCTGGTTCGCCGGGCCGTCGCGGCCGGTGACGTAGAGCAGCTTGTCGTTCTTGATCTTGTAGGTGAGCTGGCAGCCGACGCCGCAATAGGGGCACACCGAGTGCACCTCGCGGTCGGGGAACTCGGTGCGCACGTTGTTCTGGTCCACCACCGTCGCCGGCATCAGCGCGCCGGTCGGGCAGGCCTGCACGCATTCGCCGCAGGCGACGCAGGTGGAGGCGCCCATCGGGTCGTCGAAGTCGAACACGATCTTCTCGGTGTGGCCGCGGCCGGCCATGCCGATGACGTCGTTGACCTGCACTTCGCGACAGGCGCGGACGCAGAGATTGCACTGGATGCAGGCGTCGAGATTGACCGCCATCGCGGGATGGCTGCGGTCCGCGGCCGGCGCATGGCGCTGACCGAAGCGGCTGGTCGACACGTTCATGCGGTCGGCCCAGGCCCAGAATTTCGACTGCGGATCATGCGCGGTTTCCCGCGCCGGCTGATCCGACATCAACAGCTCGAACACCATCTTGCGCGCGGTCTTGGCGCGATCGGAGACGGCCTTCACCTTCATGCCTTCGCTCGGCTTGCGGATGCAGCTCGCCGCCAGCACGCGCTCGCCCTCGATCTCCACCATGCAGGCGCGGCAATTGCCGTCGGCGCGGTAGCCGGGCTCGGGCGAATAGCACAGATGCGGGATGTCGGTGCCGAGGCGCTGCGCCACCTGCCAGATCGTCTCGCCGTCGCGCGCCTCGACTTCTTTGCCGTCGAGGATGAACTTCACCGACTTTGCTTTGCCGTTGCCTGCGGTCATGGGTGTCAGCCTTCCGTCACCAGGTTCCCAGCGGCTTTTTCAATTCTTCCGGAAAATACTTTAGCACGCACAACAATGGGTTCGGCGCGGCCTGGCCGAGGCCGCAAATGGAGGCGTCGCGCATGGCGCTCGACAGTTCGGTCAAGAGCGCGGCGTCCCACGGTCCCTGCGCCATCAGCTTGACCGCCTTTTCGGTGCCGGCCCGGCAGGGTGTGCACTGGCCGCAGCTCTCGTCCTCGAAGAACTTCATCAGATTGAGCGCCACGGCTTTCATATCGTCCTTGTCGGACAGGATCACAACCGCGTGCGACCCTACGAAGCAGCCGTATTTCTCCAGCGTTCCAAAATCGAGCGGCTCGTCGGCCATCGAGGCCGGCAAGATGCCGCCCGAGGCGCCGCCCGGCAGGTAGCCCTTGAAGATGTGGCCAGCCTGCATCCCGCCGCAGAATTCCTCGATCAGTTCGCGCGCGGTGACGCCGGCCGGCGCCAACACCACGCCCGGCTTCTTCACGCGGCCCGACACCGAGAAGCTGCGGAAGCCTTTGCGCTCGCGCCGCCCCTGCCCGGTCATCCAGGCCGCGCCCTTCTCGACGATGTCGCGCACCCAGAACAGCGTCTCGACGTTCTGCTCGAGCGTCGGGCGGCCGAACAGGCCGACCTGCGCGACATATGGCGGGCGATGGCGCGGCAGCCCGCGCTTGCCTTCGATCGATTCGATCATCGCCGACTCTTCGCCGCAAATGTAAGCGCCGGCGCCGCGGCGCAAATGCAGCTTGGTGTGCGGCGACAGCCCGGCCTTCTCGACCTTGTCGATCTCCTCGGCCAGCATCAGCCGCAGCTCGGGATATTCGTCGCGGATATAGAGATA
>DATJVE010000171.1:0-4348 GCA_035501975.1 Pseudolabrys sp. | reverse complement strand
ACGTTGCATGATACCGGAAAAGCCACGGGGGAAACTCAATGCAAGGCAAGATCGCGCTCGAAGAGCATTTCGCCATCGAGGCGACGCTCGACGACTCGCGGGTGTTCGGCGGACACGTTTGGTCCCAGCTCGGCCCGCGTCTGCTCGACATCCAGGACATGCGGCTTGCCGAAATGGACAAACACGGCATCGAGATGATGATCCTGTCGCTGAACGCGCCGGCGGTGCAGGCGATCCACGACGTCAAACGCGCGATCGAAGTGGCCAAGCAGGCCAACGACGTTCTCGCCGACAATGTGCGCAAGCGGCCCGGCCGCTTCGCTGCCTTCGCCGCGCTGCCGATGCAGGATCCCGAAGCGGCCGCCGCTGAGCTCACCCGCTGCGTCAAAGCGCTCGGCTTTGTCGGCGCGCTGGTCAACGGCTTCTCGCAAGTCGGCGCGCCGGACAACGTCGCCTATTACGACCTGCCGCAGTACCGGCCGTTCTGGCGCGCGGTCGAGGCGCTCGACGTGCCGTTCTATCTGCATCCGCGCAACCCGCTGCCGAGCTGGACGCGGCAATATGAGGGGCACAATTGGCTGCTCGGCCCCAACTGGGCCTTTCATGCAGAAACTGCGGTACATGCGCTGCGCCTGATCGGCAGCGGCTTATTCGATGAATTCCCCAAATTGAAGATCGTGCTCGGCCACCTTGGCGAGGGGGTTCCCATCTATCTGTGGCGCATCGACGGCCGTAACGGCTGGATGAAGGCACCGCACAAATACGCCGCCAAGCACGGCGTCGGCCATTATTTCCGCGAACACTTCCACCTCACCACGTCCGGCAATTTCAGCACGCCCGCACTCGTCAATTCGGTAACCGAGATGGGTGCCGACCATGTGATGTTCTCGGTCGACTGGCCGTTCGAGGCGGTCGACGAAGGCGCCGAGTGGTTCGATAAGGCGGCGATCGGCGAGGCCGACCGCCTCAAGATCGGCCGCGAGAACGCGATCAAGCTGTTCAAGCTCAAACTAGGTTAGGCGAAAGCGCTTCACCGCTTTCTCATCCCACACCATGCCATTGCCCGGACGATCCGGCACAACGGCATGGCCATCGACGATCTTGAACGGCTCCTGCAGCAGCGGGTTTGCCCAATCGACGTATTCGAGGAAGTGGCAGGTCGGCGTCGCCGCCAAGAGATGCGCGCTCACCTCTGGAAACAGATGCGACGACATCTTAATGCCGCAAGCGGCGGCGAGCCGTCCCGCCTCGCGCCAGCCGGTGACGCCGCCGATACGTTCGAGATCGGGCATCACGTAGTCGGGCTTCGCCTGTTCGAGCGCGGCGGCCATCCCCGTCGGCAGCGAGAAATTCTCGCCGATCTGGATCGGCAGCTTGAGCTCGCGCGCAAGCCGGGCGGCGCCCACATAGTCGTCGTGGCGGATCGGTTCTTCCAGCCAATAGATATTTTCTTGATCGAGAGCGCGTCCGCGCGCCAGCGCTTCTTCAACTGAAAGCGCTTGGTTGTAGTCGACCATCAGCGACACATCCGCGCCAATGCGCTTGCGCACCGCGTGCACGGCGGCGATGTCGCGCTCCAGCGACGGATAACCGAGGCGAAGCTTGACCGCATGGAAGGCGCCGATGGCGAGCAATTTCTCCGCCTCGGCGGCGAGTGCGCCGAGATCATCCATGAGGCCGAGGCCGCAACTGTTGTAGGCGAGGATTGGTTTCGGCTCGGCCCCGAGCAGGCGCGAGAGCGGCTGCCCGGCGGCGAGCGCCAGCGCGTCCCAGCAGGCAATATCGAAACCGGCGAGCGCCATGCGCACGATGCCCTGCACGCCGATCAGCGCATAACGGCCGGCGAGCTTCGCCCACAGCGTCGCTGGATCGAGCCGGTCGCCCTCGATCGTGGCCTCCACGTCGTCGATCAAGTTGATGATCGCCCCCGCCGCCGCGCGCAGATAGCAGAACAGATAGGAGCGCCCGGTGACTCCCTCCTCGGTCTCGACGTCGATCAGCAGCAGCGGCACCTGGCGGAAGGCGCCGCGGCTGGTGCCGAGGATGAAGGTGGGTGGAACCTCAACCGGCGTGGCCCGGATGGCCCGCACGGTTAGCAACGCTTGCACCGGCATGAAACCCTCGTTTGCGGCCCATTATAGCGGCCATCCCGCCGGATTTCCCTTGTTCTTGAACCTTTAACCCGGTCTGCCCATATTACGGTCGACCGGACGGCGGTTGCCGCCCGGTTGGGGTGCCCGCAAGGGGCCCCGTCAAAGTCGCTTCGTGCGAGGGCTTTGAGACCATGTCACGAGTACCGTCACTATCCAGCCCGTTTTTGCTGGGCTTCGACGAGATCGAGCGCGTGCTTGACCGCGTCGCCAAGGGAGCCGATGGCTACCCGCCCTACAACATCGAACGGCTGGCGCGCGAGGGGCAAACCCCCGAGCGGCTCCGCATCACGCTCGCGGTCGCCGGTTTCACGCGCGACCAACTCGACGTCTGCGTCGAGGAAAGTCAGCTGGTGATCCGCGGCCGGCAGCAGGACGACAAGAGCCGCCAATATCTCCACCGCGGCATCGCCGCGCGGCAGTTCCAGCGCACCTTCGTGCTGGCCGACGGCATGGAGGTCATGGGCGCCGACCTGAAGAATGGACTGTTGTCGATCGATCTGGTGCGGCCGCAAGCCGAGCGGATCGTGAAGACAATCGCCATCAGCGAGCAGGAATGACGCATTCGTGAAAACAGGACTCGACCGCGTCAAGCGTTAACTCAACAGGAGTCGAGGGCCATGAACAACGACAAGATGACTGAAACGAACACCGCGCACCCCGTGATCACGCAGGAAGCGCTCGCCCATCTCGGCGACGGCCGCTTGGCCTACGTCAAGGCGGTCAATTCCGAAGACGTCGCCAACCTGTTCCCGCAGGCGCCGAAGATCGCGCCCGGCATCAAACTGTTTGCTTTGCACAGCGCCGACGGCACGCCGATCATGCTGACCGATACGCGCGAAGCCGCGCTCGCCAATGCCTGGAGCCAGGAGCTCGAGGCGGTAAGCGTGCATTGAATGATTGCTGGCGTGCCCGCGCAAGCGGGCATCCAGTAATCGCGAGGGCCGGCGTTAATTCCCAAAGACAGTGAATACTGGGTCCCCGCCTTCGCGGGGACGACAGTGATGGCTAGGCCGCGCTGCTTGCGGCCGGCATCGCCAGCACGGCGTAGACCGCGTCGGCATCGCGCGACTCACGCAGCTTGCGCGCGACCTCCGGATCGCGCAACAGACGCGCGACACGGGCGAGCGTCTTCAGGTGATCGGCGCCGGCGGCTTCCGGCGCCAGCAGCAGAAAAATCAGATCGACCGGTTGACCGTCGAGCGCCTCGAAATCGATCGGCCGCTCCAGCCGCGCAAACAATCCGAACAGCCGGCCGAGCTTGGGCAGCTTGCCGTGCGGAATCGCGATGCCGTTGCCCACCGCGGTGGATCCGAGCTTCTCGCGCTGCAGCAAGATTTCCAAGATCGCGCGCTCGTTTTGACCCGTCAGCTCGGCGGCGCGGGCGGCGAGTTCCTGGATCGCTTGCTTCTTGCTGTTGACCTTGAGCGCCGGAACAATCGCATTCGGCGCAACGACATCGGTGAGCGTCATGGACATGGCCAATGATCGGGAACGGCAGCGCTCGATTGCGAGGGATGATTGAAGCGGCGGACCATACGGATGGCAGGTTGCCGCGTCAATGGCCGGGGCCGGCGTTGCGTTCCGCTTTTTTCCTGCATTTTTTTCCCCATAGTGTCAGGGGCTGCGCTGCACGCGGCGGCGCTTATAGCGGCGCAGCCGCTTTTCAATGCGGATCGCCGCCTGATCCGCGCTTTCGTAGGCGTCGGCCGCCATGCCTTCGGCTTCCAAGAGCGTCCCGGAGTCGAGATGCAGCACGCATTCGGTGCGAAAGCCAAAGCCGTCCTTGCCGACGGTCGCATGCCCGGAATAGCCGCCCCGGAAATATTTCGACATCGCCTCTTCCACGCGGTCGACAATGCGCTCGCGCAGCGCCACGCCGATATTGATGTTCTTCCCAGACACGCGCAAAGGCATTGTTTTGCCTCCAGTTTTTTCGCTCGGCCGTCGATTCAGCTAGGCACTATCGAGTGAAAGGTCAATCCGCCGCCCCGTAGTGGGTTTTCTCGTTTTACGCCTCGGCCGCCTGTTTCTCGCGCCGGCGCTGCACCGAGGAGGGGATGCGCATCGCCTCGCGATATTTGGCCACGGTGCGGCGCGCAATGTCGATGCCGGCTTCGCGTAGTTTCTCGACGATCGTATCGTCGGAGAGCACGTCGGCCGCGGTCTCGGCGTCGATCAACTGGCGAATGCGATGG
>DATJVE010000170.1:0-18989 GCA_035501975.1 Pseudolabrys sp. | reverse complement strand
GCCGGATTGTCGCCCTGCGCCATCACCGCCGCCGCCACCAGCGCGGCGACGCAGGGCTGACACACCGCCACCATATGCGCCCCCGGCCCCATCGTCTCGAGGAAGCGGATCAGATGACCGATGTAGTCGTCGAAACCGAAGTGGCCGTGCTCGGTCGAGACGTCGCGCGCGTTGTGCCAATCGGTGATGTAGACGTCATGCTCGGGGAGCATGGTGCGCAGGGGCGCCCGCAGCAGCGTGGCGAAATGGCCGGACAAAGGCGCGATCAGGAGCACGCGCGGCTGTGCCTGGTCGATGTCCTTCTTGAAATGCAGGAGCGTGCCGAACGGCGTTACGTCGGCGGCCTCCTCGGTCACCGCCACGTCGCGGTTGCCGACCGTCACGCTGTCGATGCCGTAGGGCGGGCGGGAATGCGTCAAGCCGGCGCGCGCAATCAACTCATAGGCCGCGGTGAGATTGCTCAGCGCGGACGGGCGCAGCGCACCGTTGAGCCTCTGGCCCAAGGTCCGTGACGCCATGCCGGCAAGGCTACGCACCGGCACCATAATGTCCGAATGCGCTTGATACGCCTGATAAAGCATCCATTCCCCGGCGGCCCCGGCGGACCGCAGGCAAAAGCTAGTGCATTTCATGTTGCAGTGCGAGATATAAATCTCGTTTCGCCCGCCTGGGGACAAAAGCTCAGCCATGCCTTTTTGCGGTACGGGAAAGTATTGAACGCGCAGAACTTTCGGCTAAGCTCAGCGACGCCGGGCCGTATCGAGACAGGGATGATTGCGCCCAATGGCCAAGGCTACGCTCACCATCGCCAGCAAGAATTACGGCTCCTGGTCGCTGCGCGGCTGGCTGCTGTGCAAGATGGCCGGGATCGAGTTCGACGAGCAGCCGGTGGCAAGCGACGATCCGTCCACGCGCGCCGAATTGCTGTTGTTGTCGCCGTCGTTCCTGGTGCCATGCCTGACCCATGACGGCATCAAGATCTGGGACACACTGGCGATCGCCGAATATCTGAACGAAATTTTGCCCGAGGCCGGCCTCTTGCCGAAGGATCGCGCCGCGCGCGCGCATTGCCGCTCGATCTCGGGCGAGATGCATTCCGGCTTTTCCAACATGCGCTCGGCGCTGCCGATGAATCTCAAGGCGCATCACCCCGGCTTCAAGGTGTGGGCCGGCGCGCAGGCCGACATCGACCGCATCATCTTTATCTGGCGCGAATGCCTCGACACCCACGGCGGCATGTTCCTGTTCGGCGACCGGCCGTGCATGGCCGACGCCATGTTCGCGCCGGTGGTAACGCGCTTCCTCACCTACGACGTCAAGCTCGAGTCCGATTGCGCCGGCTATTGCAAGGCGGTGATGGCGATGCCGCAGATGCAGGAATGGATCGAGGCGGCGAAAGCCGAGCCGGACGAGGTGGTCGAGCTCGACGTGGAATTCTGACGCGTTCTAGATTTTCGCAATCGCCGCCCCGCCGAGCGCGCTCAAGACCACCACCAGCCAAGGCGGCGTCTTCCACATGAACAGCAGCAGGAAGGCGGCAGCCGCGAGCGCGAAATCGTAGGGTCCGGTGATCCCGGCGGTCCACACCGGGTTGTAGAGCGCGGCGAGCAGCAGACCGACCACCGCGGCATTGACGCCGCGTAGCGCGGATTGCGCGCTCGGCCGCCGCCGCAGATCGTCCCAGAACGGCAGCGCGCCGAAGGTGAGGAAGAATGCCGGCAAGAACATCGCCACGAGACAAAGCGCCGCGCCGAGCCAGCCGTTCGGTGCCGGCCCCATCACGGTCCCAAGATAGGCCGAGAAGGTGAACAGCGGGCCGGGCACCGCTTGCGCTGCGCCATAGCCGGCGAGGAAGGCGTCGTTCGTCACCCAGCCGGGCGGCACCACTGCGGCCTGCAAGAGCGGCAGCACCACATGGCCGCCGCCGAACACCAGCGAACCGGCGCGATAGAACGCTTCGAACAGTTGCAGACTGTGACTGGGAACGATCGCGATCAACAGCGGCAATCCCAACAAGATGATCGCGAACAGGGCGAGCCAAATGCCGCCCGCGGTCCGGCTCATCGACAGCGGCAGCGCGATGTGATTGGTCGGTGCATCGACATGCAGAATGGTAAGACCGGCGCCGAAGCCGAGAATGATCGCTCCGATCTGACCCGAGGCCGTCGGAAAGGCCAGCACGATCGCCGCCGCAACGACCGCCACCGTCGCGCGCGAACGGTCCGGCGCCAGCGAGCGCATCATGCCAAGCACCGCCTGCGCCACCACCGCCACCGCGACAACTTTCAGGCCATGCAGCCAGCCGCCGCCGAGCGCACTGCCGAACGTCTCCACTCCATAGGCGAATAGCACCAGCGCGATCGCCGAAGGCAAAGTGAAGCCCGCCCAGGCAATCAACGCGCCCGCATAGCCGGCGCGAAAAAACCCCACCGCGATGCCGACCTTGCTACTGGCTGGCCCAGGCAGGAATTGCGACAGCGCGATGAGGTCGGCGTAGGTCTTCTCGTCGAGCCATTTGCGCCGCTCGATGAACTCCGTCCGGTAATAGCCGAGATGCGCAATCGGTCCGCCGAATGAAGTGAGGCCGAGCTTGAGAAAGACGCGCGACACCTCGCTCCAGGACGACTTGTGCGATTGAGGTGTGGTCGCCGTCGGCGGCGCTCCGGAAAGTTCCGCATTTTTCATTGATTTCATTTTCCCCTAATCAGTTCGCCGAACAACTCGCTCACGCTGTCTTTCGCCAAATCAAGTGCTTTGCGCCCCTTCTTGGTTGCGCGATAAAGACGCCGCGCCCGGCGGCCGACACCCCTTGTCCTCGATATAAGAAATCCTTTGCGTTCGAGCGCGTGCAGCATGGGGTAAAGCGTTCCGGGACTCATCCGGTAGCCATGACGCCCCAGTTCCTCGATCAACCAATGGCCGTAAAGTTCGCCCTCGACCGCGTGATGCAGGATGTGCAGGCGGATCAGCCCCGAGAGAATTTCTTGATAGTCCCTATCATCGATCGCCAAGATAGCCCCTATATCGATTTTCGTAGTCGGAAACCGATATTAGATGAAGGCTGTTAGAAATGCAATCAGTGAATAACGCGGCTACCGCTTGAGCCAGTCGCCGATCCGCTGCACTGCCTCGCGCATGTCGGCGGCGGCGCCGGCGTAACAGAAGCGCAAATAATTGCGCCCGTTCACCGGATCGAAATCGATGCCCGGCGTCGCCGCCACATGCGCCTCGTTGAGCATCCGCTTGGCGAAGTCGAGACTGTCGCCGGAGAATCTCGAGATGTCGGCGTAAAGATAGAAGGCGCCGTCGACGGGCAGGAACTTGTCCAGCCCCACCTGCGGCAGGCCGTGGGTCAAGATGCGCCGGTTCTCTTCGTAGCCGTGCTTGACCGTCTGCATCTCGTCGTGGCCGTCGAACGCGGCTTCCGCCGCAACCTGTGCCAGCGTCGGCACCGAAATTGCCAGGTTGCCCTGCAGCCGCTCGACCGCACGCACGAGACTCTCCGGCACCACCATCCAACCGACGCGCCAGCCGGTCATGCAGAAATATTTCGAGAATGAGTTGATCACCAGCGCGCGCTCCGACAGCTTCGCCGCCGTCTCCGCGGCGAAAGCATAGTCGAGCCCGTGATAAATCTCGTCGGAGATCACGCGGATGCCTTCCGCTTCGGCGACGGCGATCAATTGCGCGAGCGTCTCGGCATCTAACATGGTGCCGGTCGGATTGGCGGGGCTCGCCACCACCAGGCCGGCGAGCGGCTTCTTGCGGTGCTCGGCGATGAGCGCCTTGGCCGAAAGCGCCCAGCGCGTCTCGGCGGAGGTCTCGATCAGCACCGGCTCGCAGCCGAGCGCCGTGAGGATGTGCCGGTACGGCGGATAGCCGGGATTGGCCAGCGCCACCCGCTCGCCCGGTTCGAACAGCGAAAGAAAGGCCACGATGAAACCACCGGAGGAGCCGGTGGTCACCACCACGCGCGTGGGATCAAGCGCAAGGCCATAGGTGTCGGCATAATGACGGGCGATTCGCGCCCGCAAGCCGGGAATGCCGAGCGTCTCGGTGTAGCCGATGCGGCCATTGGCGAGTGCCTCCTGCGCCACGCGCAGGGCGCTTGATGGCGCCGGCGCCGCCGGCTGGCCCACCTCCAGGTGCAGCACGCGGGCGCCCTTGGCCTCCAGCGCCGCCGCCGCCGCCATCACGTCCATGACCATGAACGGCGGCACATCGCTGCGTTTGGAGGGCGTTAGCAGGCGTTTTGCCACGTCAAGCATCGTTTCTAAGTCCGTGGGACGGAGCCCCGCCCCGCTGTTGCCCTATTTGCCGGGAAACACTGCGATCCTTGCGTTTTTCATGACTCAGACGTGATCGCAAGTTGCGTTGACCGCTTTGGGGCGCGTCACTAGGTTCACGCGATCCGGGTACAAGATCGGCATGATCGAGCATAGGACACCTACCAAGGCATGGCGCATGGCGCCAGCAGGCCGCGGGCTCGCCCTGGCGACCGCCATCGCGGTTGCCGCTGCCGGCGGCGGATCGAATTTCGCGCCGGAGCGCGCCCAGGCGCAGGGCCGAGGCGTCCCGCTCATCCGCGACACCGAGATCGAGCAGTTGCTGCGTGACTATGCTGCGCCGATCCTCAAGGTGGCAGGACTGTCCAAACAGGACGTCCACATCGTCATCCTCAACGACCGCACCTTCAACGCCTTCGTCATGGACGGCCGCCACATCTTCATTAACGCCGGCGCGCTGTTCGACGCGCGCACGCCGAACGAGGTCATCGGCGTGTTCGCGCACGAGACCGGGCATCTTGCCGGCGGCCACCTGATGAAGCTGCGCGCGGAGCTCGCCCGGGCACAGACCGCCTCGATCGTCGCGCTGCTTGCCGGCGTCGGTGCGGCGGTCGCTGGCGCGCGCGCGGGGAGCGGCAATATCGGCGCCGCCGCGATCATGGCGCCGCAATCGGCGATCCAGCGCTCGCTGCTCGCCTATGTGCGCACGCAGGAAGATCAGGCCGACCACGCCGGCGTGAAGTTCCTCACCGCCACCGGCCAATCGGCCAAGGGCATGCTCGACCTGTTCAAGCGGCTGAGCGACGAGTCGCTGTTCAATTCGCGCTACGTCGATCCCTACCTGCAAACCCACCCGTTGCCGCCCGAACGCGTCGCCGCGCTCGAAGTGATGGCCAAGGCGAGCCCCTATTTCGACCGCAAGGATCCGCCCGAGCTGCAACTGCGTCACGACATGATGCGCGCGAAATTGTCCGGCTTCCTGGATCGGCCCGACACCGTCTATCGCCGCTATCCGCTCAGTGACCACAGTCTGCCGGCACGTTACGCCCGCGCCATCTCGACCTATCGTTATGGCAACGGCCGCGACGCCATCGCGCAGATCGACGGCCTGATCCAATCGCAGCCGAATAATCCGTATTTTTACGAGCTCAAGGGCCAAGCCTTGCTGGAAGGCGGCCATCCGGCCGACGCTATCGCGCCGCTGCGCCGTGCGGCCGCGCTCGCGCATAACGCACCGCTGATCGACATCCTGCTCGGCCAGGCGCTGATTGCCACCGACAACGTCAAGAACGCGGAAGAAGCCGTGCCCCTCCTGCGCACGGCGCTCAGCCGCGAACCGGAATCGCCGGACGCCTATGCCCAATTGGCGATGGCCTACGGCCGCAAGGGCGACCTCGCCCAGGCCGACCTCGCCGCCGCGCAAGCCGCCTTCAACCGCGGCGACCTCAAGACCGCGCAGCAGCTCGCTTCGCGCGCCAAGACCCGTTTGCCCGTCGGCTCCCCCGCCTGGGTGCGCGCCGACGACATCGTCAGCGTCAAGGCCCCCGCCGTCCCGAAACAATGATCACAACAAGGACCAAACCGATGACCTCGAGCCTGCGCTTCATCGCCGCCGCTTGTGCCGCGTTGCTCGCTATCGCCGCGCCGCAAATCGTGCGCGCGGAGGATTTCACCGCCGCGCAGAAATCCGACATCGAGCGCGTCGTGCATGACTATCTGATCGCGCATCCGGAAGTGATCCAGGACGCGATGGCCGAGCTCGAAAGGCGGCAGACCGCGGCGGAAGCCGAGAAACACAAGATCGCGGTCAAGGAGCACGCCGAGAAGCTGTTCTCCTCGCCCAACCAGGTCACGCTCGGCAATCCGAACGGCAACGTTACCTTCGTTGAGTTCTTCGATTACAATTGCGGCTACTGCAAGCGCGCCATGGACGACATGCTGACGCTGATGAAGGACGATCCCAAGCTCAAGGTCGTGCTCAAGGAATTCCCAGTGCTCGGACCCGGCTCGCTGGAAGCCGCGCGTGTCGCCGTCGCCGTGCGCATGCAGGACAAGAGCGGCAAGAAATACCTGGAGTTTCACACCAAGCTTTTGGGCGGCCGCGGCCCGGCCGACGAGGCGCACGCGCTCGCGGTCGCCAAGGATATCGGCCTCGATATGACGCGGCTGCAGAAGGACATGAAGAGCCCCGAGGTGAAGGCCACGCTCGACGAGGACTTCAAGCTCGCCGAGGCGCTGGGCTTGAACGGCACGCCGAGCTACGTGATCGGCTCCGACGTGGTGGTGGGTGCCATCGGCCTTCCCGCGCTGCAGGCCAAGGTCAACGCAGCGCGCTGCGGCAAGCAGAGCTGCTGAACGCGGCTGCGGCCTTTGCGCAAGATGAGCTAGATTGGCCGCCGGCTCGCCCCGGCGGCCTTTTTCGTACTGCAATGCGGCGTGGAACCGGTTTCGGGCGAACGGGTTAATGCGCGCATGTATTCGGTCGGCATGGAAGAGGAATATTTCGTGTTCGACGCCAAAACGCGCCGGGCCGTGCGCCGCGTCGACAAAAAATTCCTCGCCCTCGCGCAAAAGCAGCTCGGCGACCGCGTGATGACCGAGATGCTGCAGTCGCAGATCGAGGTGGCGACGCCGCCCTGCTCCAGCATGAAGGACGCGCGCCAGCACCTCGCGCATTACCGCCGTACGCTGGGCGCGGCGGCCGCCGAACACAAGCTCGGCTTGGCCGCCATGGGGACCTTCCCGCTCGCCTTCTGGCCGGAGCAGATCGTTACGCCCAAGGCGCGCTACGGCGCGATCATCGACGACCTGCAGATGATCGGCTACCGCAACATGTTGTGCGGCATGCACGTGCACGTCGAGGTGCCCGACGTCGACAGACGCATCGATCTGATCATGCGGCTGACGCCGTATCTGCCGCTCCTGCTCGCGCTCTCGACCTCCTCGCCGTTCTGGCAGGGACAGATCACCGGCCTCGTCGGCTATCGTCTCGCCGCCTACGACGAGCTGCCGCGCACCGGCCTGCCCGAGCTTTTCCGCACCAATGACGACTATGACGAATTCGTCGCGGCGCTGACCTGGGCCAAGATCATCCCCGACGCGAGCTACATCTGGTGGGCGCTACGGCCGTCGCTGGGCAATCCCACCATCGAATTGCGCGTCGCCGACAGCTGCACGCGGCTCGAAGACGCGATCGCCATCGCCGCGCTGTTCCGTTGCCTGGTGCGCGCGCTCGACCGCGACCGCGCGTACAACGCCGGCTTCGACCGCGTCGGCCGCGCCATCACCGTGGAGAACAAGTGGCACGCCCAGCGCTACGGCATCGCCGCCACCTTCGTCGATCCCTTTGCCCACTCGCCGCTCACGCTCGCGCAATGGCTCGACCAGGTGATTGACCTCGTCGCCGGGGACATCGACGCGCTCGGCTGCGCGGCTGAGGTCCGCCGCCTGCATCGCATCATCGCCGAGGGCACCAGCGCCGACGGTCAGATCGAGGTCTATCGCAAGGCCAAGGCGGCCGGGCACCGGCGGCTGACGGCGATGAAGGAGGTCGTCGATTGGGCGGCCCGCGAAACCCAAGCGGTCGGCGTGAAATGCCGATAAATGCCCGCATGGTGCGGGCTTCCCCTCGCGCTCCGGGCCACCTATAAGGTGCCGACGTTTCACGCTAATTGCGCTTAAGCCGCCGGGAGCCCATGGCCAAGACGATCTACGTCCTCAACGGACCGAATATGAACCTGCTCGGCACGCGCGAGCCGGAGAAATACGGCCACGCCACGCTTGCCGACGTCGACAAGCTGTGCCGTGAAACCGCCAAGCGGTTCGGTCTCGACGTCGTGTTCCGCCAGTCGAATGTCGAGGGCGAACTGGTCAATTGGATTCAGGAGGCTCAGGCGAAGAAAGCCGTCGGCCTCATCATCAATCCGGCCGGCTACACCACCACCTCGATCGCCATTCTCGACGCGCTGCTGACATTGAAAATGCCGGTAGTGGAAATTCACGTCACCAATATCCACCAGCGTGAAACATTCCGGCATAATTCCTATGTGTCGAAGGCGGCTAAAGCGGTGATCTGCGGCTTCGGCGCGGCGGGCTATGCGCTCGCGGTCGAAGGCTTGGCAGGCCTCATCGGCGCCAAAATGAAGAAATAAGACGGAATGCTTTGATGGCAAAGACGCCGAAAGCCCCGATCGTCGACCGCGAATTGATTCAGGAGCTCACCAAGCTTCTCGACGAAACCGGCCTTACCGAGATCGAGATCGAACAGGACGGCCAGCGCGTGCGCGTCGCGCGCAACGCCGCAGCCCCCGCCGCGCCGCGCATGGCAGCGGTCGCGCCAGCGCCGGTTGCCGCCGCGCAGCCGGTCGCGGCGCCGGTCGATGTGTCGAAACATCCGGGCGTGGTGAGCTCGCCCATGGTCGGCACCGCCTATGTCGCGCCCGAACCCGGCGCCAAGCCCTTCGTCGAGGTCGGCAGCCACGTGAAGGCCGGCGATACGCTTCTGGTCGTGGAAGCGATGAAGACCATGAACCAGATCCCGGCCCCGCGCGCCGGCACCGTGATCCAGATTCTGTTCGAGGACGGCCAGCCGGTGGAATTCGGCGAGCCGTTGATGATTATCGAGTAGCTCTTCCCTCTCCCCGCTAGCGGGGAGAGGGTGGCAAGCCGCGGTGGCGGCGAGCCGGATGAGGGGCGCATTGGAAATGCAGACTCTCCAAAAGAGCCATCACCCGACGTCCTCGCTTCACTCGGAAGTCGACCTCTCCCCCGTAAGAACGGGGAGAGGTGAAGGAGAATGAATGTTCGACAAGATCCTCATCGCCAATCGCGGCGAGATCGCTTTACGGGTGATCCGCGCCTGCAAGGAGCTCGGCATCCTGACCGTGGCGGTGCATTCCACCGCCGACGCCGACGCCATGCACGTGCGCTTTGCC
Source organism: Pseudolabrys sp. (assembly GCA_035501975.1). Taxonomy (GTDB): domain Bacteria; phylum Pseudomonadota; class Alphaproteobacteria; order Rhizobiales; family Xanthobacteraceae; genus Pseudolabrys. The sequence continues at coordinate 9,769 of DATJVE010000170.1, read as the reverse complement.
GACGAGAGCGTGTGCATCGGCCCGCCGCCCGCCAAAGACAGCTATCTCAACATCCCGGCGATCCTGGCCGCGTGCGAGATCACCGGCGCCGACGCCGTCCATCCCGGCTACGGCTTCCTGTCGGAAAACGCACGTTTCGCTGAAATCCTCGCCGAGCATAATGTGCAATTCATCGGGCCGAAGGCCGAGCACATCCGGCTGATGGGCGACAAGATCGAGGCCAAGCGCACCGCCAAGAAGCTCGGCATTCCGGTGGTGCCGGGCTCCGAGGGCGGCGTCGAGAGCGATGCCGAAGCCGCGCGCATCGCCGGCGAGATCGGCTATCCGGTGCTGATCAAGGCGGCGGCGGGCGGCGGCGGGCGCGGCATGAAGGTGGTACGCACGGCGGGCGAGCTTGCCGCTGCGCTGGCGAACGCGCGCACGGAAGCCAAGGCCGCCTTCGGCGACGACGCGGTCTACCTGGAGAAATACCTGGAACGGCCGCGTCACATCGAAATCCAGGTGCTCGGCGACGGCAACGGCAAGGCGATCCACCTCGGCGAACGCGAGTGCTCGCTGCAGCGCCGGCACCAGAAGGTGCTGGAGGAGAGCCCCTCGCCGGCCCTCAATGCCGAGGCGCGCGACGCCATCGGCGAGACGGTGGCCAAGGCCATGCGTGAGATCAATTATCTCGGCGTCGGTACCGTCGAATTCCTCTACGAAGACGGGCAGTTCTATTTCATTGAGATGAACACCCGCATCCAGGTCGAGCATCCGGTGACCGAGATGATCACCGACCTCGACCTGATCTTCGAGCAGATTCGCGCCGCCGCCGGCAACGAGTTCACGCTGACGCAAAACGACATCGTATTCCGCGGCCATGCCATCGAGTGCCGAATCAATGCCGAGAACCCGGTGTCGTTCCGCCCCTCGCCCGGCAAGATCCTGCACTACCACGCGCCCGGCGGCCTCGGCGTGCGCATCGATTCCGCGGTCTACGAGGGCTACACCATCCCGCCGCACTACGACTCGCTGGTCGGCAAGCTGATCGTGCACGGCAAGACGCGCACCGAGGCGCTGATGCGGCTCAAGCGCGCGCTCGACGAGGTGGTGATCGATGGCATTGAAACGACGCTGCCGCTATTCCGCGCGCTGTTCGCCGAGCCCGATTTCATCGACGGCAATTATCACATCCACTGGCTCGAGCAGTTCTTGGCCCGCGGCGGGATGGAGAGCTAATCGGCGGCCGCAAATAGCTGCGGCTTATTCTTATATTAGCGGGAGTTATGGGCGAAACGACCGCAGCATTGCTTTAAGTCAATGCTGGTTTTGCCCATTTCGGTAAAGAGACACCAACGAATCTGCGGATGCTGGGACCCTTGCCGGGGCAATCCAGCCCCGGTCTGTGGTGTCGGTCTTCGCGGGTAGAAAAATGCCCAAGGAGATGACCGATGGCGGCCCCGAGCGAACAACACGACTACATCACGGGCAGCGTTGCGGGAATATTGACATTGCTGATCGTGGCGGCGGGCCTGGTTATGCTGGCCGCGTGGTTCTACGGACATTGACGACATAGCGGAGCCGCACAAAGACTCCGCGCGATTAATGACGACCACGGCGCGAGAGACGATCGCGCGTCGCTGATGATATTGCGCTGTGCGTCCGCCTCAATGCGGCGTGTTTGCCGTCAGCCGTTCCAGCAAGCGGCACAGGTCGTCGGGACTATAAGGCTTCTTCAGGAACACCGAGCCGGACACCGGCGGGGCGGCCGCCGAGGGCGAATAGCGCCCCGAACAATAGACGATCGGCATTTCCGGACGCTGGGCACGCACTTCGCGCGCCAGCATGGCGCCGTCCATCGGACCGAGCAGATTGATGTCGGTGAACAGCACGTCGACCTCGACGCCCGATTCGAGATAGCGCAAGGCGTCCTCCCCCGCTTCCACACTGTGAACGGAAAAGCCGCTTTCCGCCAAGACTTCGGAAACGAGTTCGCTGATCAAGGCTTCGTCTTCCACCACAAGCACACAGACCCGCCGCGCCGGCATGTCACCACGTCTCCAGAAGTTCCAGGTCCCTCGTCCCCTCCGTGCGAACGCCAAACGTGCGGCTGCCATTTGTGTTCAATCTTTCGCCAATTTGGTCGGGTCATAGTGAGCGGTTGGTTAAATTGAAAGCTCATCTCCCAAGCCGGCCCGCCGGCGGCTAGACTATTGGTCCACGACTGAACGCCGTGCCGCATGGCCAATCGCGAGAACACGCTGATCGACATCACGCCCGAGGTCCTGCTCAAGGCCTACGCCTGCGGCATCTTCCCCATGGCGGAGGACGCCGACGATCCGGCGCTCTATTGGATCGAGCCGGACATGCGCGGCATCATTCCGCTCGAGGGCTTTCATTTGCCGGCGCGGCTGGCCCGCACCGTTCGCGCCACGCCGTTCACCGTCGTCGTCAATCGCGATTTCGACGCGGTGATCGAAGGCTGCGCCGAAGAAAAACCGGACCGTGCGCGCACCTGGATCAACGGCCGCATCCGCAAGATCTACCGCAACCTGTTCGAACACGGCCACTGCCACACCGTGGAGGTCTATGACGGCGACAAGCTGGTCGGCGGGCTTTACGGCGTCTCGCTCGGCCGCGCCTTTTTCGGCGAGAGCATGTTCCACCGCACGCGCGACGCCTCCAAGATCGCGCTGGTGCATCTGGTCGCGCGCCTGCGCGCGGGCGGCTACCGGCTGCTCGACACGCAATACGTCACCGATCATTTGAAGACGTTCGGCGCGGTCGAGGTGGCCAAGCGCCGCTATCACCGGCTCTTGGAAGACGCGCTCGTCGGCGAAGCCAATTTCGCCGCGCTCCCCGTCGGCCGGCCGATGAGCGGCGAAGACGCGCTCGCGCAACTGCGCTAGCGGATAAATCCCGGCTGCTGCGCGCGCGGCGGCGCGCGGCGTGGGGGCTTTGGCGGCGGCTGCTCGGGCGGGGCTTCCGCCACGTTCGGATTTTTTCCGCCTTTGCAGTCGGTCAACCACACATCGTAGATCGGATGCTCCACGGCATGCAGGCCGGGGCTCGCTGCGAACATCCAGCCGGTGAAAATGCGCTTGATCTCGCCCTGCAGCGTCACCTCGTCGACCTCGACGAAGGCGTCGGTGTTCGGCGTCTCGGTCGGCGGCCGCGAATAGCACACGCGCGGCGTCACCTGCAGCGCGCCGAACTGCACCGTCTCGTTGATGGCGACGTCGAACGAGATGGTGCGGCCGGTGATCTTGTCGAGGCCGGAGAACACGGCGGTCGGATTGCTGATGCGCTGCGGCGGCGGCTCCACCACCACCTCGTCGCCGGGCTGCGGCGCGGCATTGCCCTGTTGCGGTTGCGGCACGCCAGGCGGCTGCCGGATGCCGGGCGGCAAACCGGGCAGCGTCTGCACCTGACCGGGAGCGCCCTGCGGCGGTTGGAGCGGCGGTGTGACCGCCTCCTTCGGCGGCGGCGCGGTGCCGGGCAGCGGCGCCAGAGGCTGCGTCTGGATGACGCCGCCGCCCGGCCGGTTCGCCGGCGGCAAGCTCATCGGCGTCGGCAAGGGCTGCGGCGGCGGCTGATCGCTGCGGATCGCGCCGGGCGGGCGCTGCGGATTGGCGCGCTGGAAGTCACCCGGTTGCTGGTTGGGAAACTGCGGTGGTGGCGGCGATGGCGGCGCATTGGGCACGTCGGCCGGCGGACGCGGCGGCAAATCGTTGAAAATGGATTGTGCGAGGACCGGCGTTGCCAACAACGCCGCCATGACAAGCCCGCAAGCGGTGAACGAAAGTCGCGCCATCAACCCGGATGATTTCCGTCAGCGGAACGGCGCGGATTCGCCGTCGCCCGCGGCAGCGCCCGGTTAACACGCTGAATACGGCAGCGAAAGGGCGGTATTGGCGCCCCAGCGAGGCGCGTTTACGGACTCCAGGCCTTGTAATCGCCGGTCGCCTTCGGACGGCGGTTGGCGGCAAGCGTCGAGCCGGGCGGCCGGTAGGCGCCTGCGGTGCCAGTCAGATTGGGTCGGTGCGGCTTCTGCCACTCGCGCGGCTTGTAATCCTCCTGCGTCGGCGGGGTGTCGACCGTGTGGTGCATCCAACCGTGCCAGGACACCGGGATGGCAGAGGCTTCCGAATAGCCGTTGAAAATCACCCAGCGCCGCTCGAAACCGAGCCCGCGATCGACCTTACCGCCTTTCGTGCGGTAATACCGATTGCCAAACTCGTCTTCGCCGACCTTTTCGCCGTAAAGCCAGGTCCAGAACTGGGTACCGAAGGTCTGCGAATTCCACCAGGTGAACAGTTTGAGCAGGAAACTTTTCATCGCGGCCACGCGTTAAAAGGCGTTGAATACGCGGCGTTCTGCCACCTCGCCGTCCTCCTGTCCAGGGCGCACTTTTGCTGGATTGCCATGCTCGCCCGCGACGGCAGGAAGCCCATTAGAGACGCATGGATTCGATCCGCACCGTTTTGAGCGCAATCAAAGGTCTGCTCGATTGGCTCCCCGAGCCGGTGGTCGGCGCCATCATCCTGGCGCTTGCCGCCCTGATCGCCTTTTCGCTGCATAAGGTCGTGCGCAAATTGATCCGCCGGCTCCTCGCCGAGCGTTATCCCTTCGCCTTCTCGATCTTCAGCCAGATGCGCGGCGTCACCCAGCTTGCGCTGCTGATTCTCGCGATCTTCATCGCCCTGCCGGTGGCGCCGATCGGCTCGGACATCGCCGAATGGGTGGCGAAGCTGATGCTTATCGCCCTGATCGGGCTGATCGGTTGGGCCGCGACCACGGCGCTCAGCATCGCAGCCGATCTTTACCTGCTCCGTTTCCGGCTCGACGTCGCCGACAACCTCTTGGCGCGCAAGCATGTGACGCAAGTTCGCGTGTTGCTGCGCACCGCCGACGTGTTGGTGATCCTGGTCGCGGTCGGCGCCGCGCTGATGACCTTTGATGCCGTGCGCCAATACGGCGTGAGCCTGTTCGCCTCGGCCGGCGTCGCCGGCATCGTTGCCGGCCTCGCGGCCCGCCCGGTGCTCAGCAATCTCATCGCCGGCGTGCAAATCGCCATGACCCAGCCGATCCGTATCGACGACGCGGTGATCGTCGAAAACGAATCGGGGACTATCGAGGAGATCACCTCGACCTATATCGTGGTTCGCCTGTGGGATTGGCGGCGTATGATCGTGCCGCTCAGCTATTTCATCGAAAAACCGTTCCAGAACTGGACACGCGAGAATTCGTCGCTGCTTGGCACTGTTTTTCTCTATCTCGACTATCGCGCCCCCGTCGGCGTCATCCGCGACAAGCTCCAGGAATTCGTCAAAGCCTCGAAGGACTGGGATGGCCAGGTGGTCAGCCTGCAAGTGACCGACGCCAAGGAGGCGACCATCGAGCTGCGCTGCCTGATGAGCGCGCGCTCGGCCGGCCAGGCCTTCGACCTGCGGTGTGAGGTGCGCGAGAAGCTCGTCGATTTCCTGCAGAAGCACCACCCGGAGGCGCTGCCGCGGCAGCGCTCGGAAGTCGCCGTTTCCGACGTCCCGGCCGGCAAAACCGCCACCGCAAAACGCAAATTGGTGCATGACGCTGCCAGCGGCAGTTAGCCCCGGGATGCTGCGGTGGATGTTGCATTTTGCCCGCGAGGGTGCCTATCTTGCCTAGGAATTCATCAGCCGCGGTCAGAGTCGGACTGTTTAGCTTGGCCGTTTGCTGAAATTCACGGATGACAGTGCCGGTAAAAAAGGCGGGCTCTTTGGGGAGTCCGCCTTTTTGTTCGCAATCGGCTTGCGTTTGACGCGCCGCGAGCGCTGCATGCACAGCCTTGGGTAACGCCGCCACCCTCCTCCAGGACCGCCGCGACGCGGCTAACGCCCTGACCTGACGTTGAGAATCAGCGACTCCCTGGTGCCGATCGGGCGATTTTTCCCACGCTTATCCCCCGGCTCGTGGAACTTTGCTTTTCGTCGGGGAAAAGCGGCAAGCCGCGATTTTGCGTCATTTTTCCGTCATCGCCCGAGGCATTTAAACCTACCCACCGGCGGCGATAAAAATGCTTTTGGGGGCGGCGGAATCGCTCGATACTGCCGGTGTTGAGCGAGGTTTTGTCCCCGCAGTTCACCGATTTACCACAAGATTTAGTGTTTGATTCAGAATTGATGACTATCTGTTGTTGACGCGTCCAATGAGTCCCCCTAGCTTTGGGGTGTAGCGTGAGTAGCGTTTCGGGTTCCCGCCGAGCTTCCAAAACGACGCCCAGCGCCGATCGCCCGCGCCAGAAATGGTGTTCCGGGACAGAGGTAGTCTGTGCGCAAAAGGGATCAAAAAGTGGGGACCGGCCGGTGCCGTTAGCAGGGAGCCGGCCCATTTATGAGTAACGGGTGTCAAACAGCGTGCCGAGCAAAACAGACGGACAGGGACAGGTCCGTCAGGGATAATGGGGCGGTCGCCAGCCGCCCGGCATTCTAAGGGGCAAGAGAGAAAAATGCGGATCGAACGGCGCTACACCAAGGATGGACAATCGGCTTACGCAAACATGACCTTCCGTCATGTCTCGAGCGAGATCCGCAACCCGGACGGCTCGGTGGTGTTCAAGCTCGACAACGTGGAAGTCCCTGATTTCTGGTCGCAAGTCGCCTCCGACGTGCTGGCGCAGAAATATTTCCGCAAGGCCGGCGTGCCCGCCCGGCTGAAGAAGGTCGAGGAGAATTCGGTCCCCTCCTTCCTCTGGCGCTCGGTCGAGGACACCGAACATCTGCTTCTTCTTCCGGAGAAAGAACGCAGCGTCGGCGAACATTCGGCCAAGCAGGTTTTCGATCGTCTGGCCGGCACCTGGACCTACTGGGGCTGGAAGGGCGGCTACTTCGACAGCGAAAATGACGCGCAAGCCTTCTTCGACGAGCTGCGCTACATGCTGGCCGCGCAGATCTGCGCGCCGAACTCGCCGCAGTGGTTCAACACCGGCCTGCACTGGGCCTATGGCATCGACGGCCCCGGTCAGGGGCATTTCTACGTCGACGCCTTCACCGGCAAGCTGACCAAGTCGAAGTCGGCCTACGAGCATCCGCAGCCGCACGCCTGCTTCATCCAGGGCATCAAGGACGACCTGGTCAACGACGGCGGCATCATGGATTTGTGGGTGCGCGAGGCGCGCCTGTTCAAATACGGCTCCGGCACCGGCACCAACTTCTCGGCGCTGCGCGGCGAAGGCGAGAAGCTGTCGGGCGGCGGCCGCTCGTCAGGCCTGATGAGCTTCCTCAAGATCGGCGACCGCGCGGCGGGCGCCATCAAGTCGGGCGGAACCACGCGGCGCGCGGCGAAGATGGTGATCGTCGACGTCGATCACCCCGACATCGAGACCTACATCGACTGGAAGGTGAAGGAAGAGCAGAAGGTCGCCGCGCTGGTCACCGGCTCCAAGATCAACCAGAAGCACCTCAAGGCGGTGCTCAAGGCTTGCGTGAACTGCGAGGGCTCGGGCGACGACTGCTTCTCGCCGGACAAGAACCCGGCGCTCAAGCGGGAGATCAAGCTCGCGCGCCGCGCCTACGTGCCGGACAACTACATCAAGCGCGTCATCCAGTTCGCCAAGCAGGGCTACAAGGACATCGAATTCCCGATCTACGACACCGATTGGGACTCGGAAGCCTACCTCACCGTCTCCGGGCAGAACTCGAACAACTCGGTGCGCGTCACCGACGGCTTCCTCAAGGCCGTCGAGGCCGACGGCAAGTGGGACTTGACCTTCCGCAAGAACGGCAAGGTGGCGAAGACGCTCGACGCCCGCGCGCTGTGGGAGAAGATCGGCTACGCCGCCTGGGCCTCGGCCGATCCCGGCCTGCAGTACCACACCACGGTCAACGACTGGCACACCTGCCCGGCCTCGGGCGAAATCCGCGCCTCCAATCCGTGCTCGGAATACATGTTCCTCGACGACACCGCCTGCAATCTGGCGTCGATGAATCTGCTCACCTTCCGCGACGAGAAGACCGGCAAGTTCAACGTCGAGAATTACGAGCACGCGGTGCGGCTGTGGACCGTCGTGCTGGAAATCTCGGTGATGATGGCGCAGTTCCCGTCGAAGCAGATCGCGGAACTGTCCTACGAATTCCGCACGCTGGGCCTCGGCTACGCCAATATCGGCGGCCTGCTGATGACCTCCGGCATCCCCTACGATTCGGACGCCGGCCGCGCCATCTGCGGCGCGCTCACCGCCATCATGACCGGCGTGTCCTACGCCACCTCGGCGGAAATGGCGGAAAAGCTCGGACCCTTCCCCGGCTACAAGAAGAACCGCGAGCCGATGCTGCGGGTGATGCGCAATCACCGCCGCGCCGCGCATGGCGAACGCCAGGGCTACGAGAAGGTGGCGCAGCCGCCGGTGCCGCTCGACCACGGCGCCTGTCCCGACGCCAACTTGATCGCGCACGCCAAGGTCGCCTGGGATAAGGCGCTCAAGCTCGGCGAGCAGCACGGCTACCGCAATGCGCAGGCGACCGTGATCGCGCCGACCGGCACCATCGGCTTGGTGATGGACTGCGACACCACCGGCATCGAGCCCGATTTCGCGCTGGTGAAGTTCAAGAAGCTCGCCGGCGGCGGCTACTTCAAGATCATCAACCGCGCGGTGCCGGAAGCGCTGCGCACGCTCGGCTATAGCGAGGCCGACATCGCCGAGATCGAGGCCTACGCCGTCGGTCACGGCTCGCTGGCGCAGGCGCCGGCAATCAACCATACGACGCTGAAGGCCAAGGGCTTCACCGAGGAAGCGATCGCCAAGGTGGAAAAGGCGCTGCCCACCGCCTTCGACATCAAGTTCGCCTTCAACAAGTGGACGCTGGGCGAGGACTTCTGCCGCGACACGCTCGGCATCTCGGCCGAAGACCTGGCGCTGCCGACCTTCGACCTCCTCGCCGCGCTCGGCTTTTCCAAGCGCGAGATCGAAGCCGCCAACATCCACGTGTGCGGCGCCATGACCGTGGAAGGCGCGCCGCACCTGAAGCCCGCGCACTACCCGGTGTTCGACTGCGCCAATCCCTGCGGGCGCACCGGCAAGCGCTATCTCTCGGTCGAAAGCCACATCCGCATGATGGCGGCGGCGCAGCCCTTCATCTCGGGGGCGATCTCCAAGACCATCAACATGCCGAACGACGCCACCGTCGAGGACTGCAAGGCGGCGTATCTGTTGTCCTGGAAACTGGCGCTGAAAGCCAACGCGCTCTACCGCGACGGCTCCAAGCTGTCGCAGCCCTTGAACGCGCAACTCATCGCCGACGAGGAAGACGAGGAGGACGCCGTCGAAGCCTTCCTCGAGCGTCCCGCCGCGGCGCGCGCCACCGGTCTTGCCGAGAAGGTGGTGGAGAAGATCGTCGAGCGCGTCACCGTGCTGCGCGAGCGCGAGCGCATGCCCGACCGCCGCAAAGGCTACACGCAGAAGGCGGTGGTCGGCGGCCACAAGGTCTACCTGCGCACCGGCGAATATGACGACGGCCGCCTCGGCGAGATCTTCATCGACATGCACAAGGAAGGCGCGGCGCTGCGCTCGATCATCAACAACTTCGCCATCGCGGTGTCGCTCGGCCTGCAATACGGCGTGCCGCTCGAGGAGTACGTGGACGCCTTCACCTTCACCCGCTTCGAGCCGCAAGGCCCGGTGCAGGGCAACGACTCGATCAAATACGCGACCTCGATCCTCGACTACGTGTTCCGCGAGCTCGCGGTCTCCTATCTCGAGCGCTTTGATCTCGCCCACGTCGATCCGAACGAGTCGGGCTTCGACGCGCTCGGC
>DATJVE010000169.1:0-9762 GCA_035501975.1 Pseudolabrys sp. | reverse complement strand
GCGCCGGCAAGCTCGCCGAGTCGAACGCTCAGCAGGTCACCACCGTACGCAAGATCCTCGAAGGCATGGGCCTGGAAATCGCCTCGCCCGACGAGGCGCGCGAGATTCTTTCGCTCAAGGGCGGCGACAAGGTGAATTTCTAAACCGTCATTCCGGGGCCGGTCGAAGGCGGCCGCGCCCGCCCAGGTCATGGCCGGGCTTGTCCTGGGCATCCACGTCTTAGTCATTCAAATGCCGCGAAGACGTGGATGCCTGGCACGGGGCCGGGCATGACGGATCGAATTGTGGCTCGATCTTTACGAGCAAATCAGTCAGTAAGTTAGCAGCACTGGATTCCGGGCTCGCCCGCCAATCGCGGGCGCCCCGGAATAACGAGGAGAGAATGGCCTCGGTCGATACCGTCAGCATCGCCATCCTGCTCGGCAGCCTCTTGGTGCTCGCCGGTATCCTGTCGAGCCTGATCGCGCTGCGCTTCGGCGCGCCCTTGCTGCTGGTATTCCTTCTGCTCGGCATGCTGGCCGGCGAGGGCGGGCCGGGCGGGCTCAAATTCGACAGCGTGCGCGTCGCCTATACCGTCGGCTCGATCGCGCTGGCGCTGATCCTGTTCGACGGCGGCCTGCGCACGCGGCTCGCCACCTTCCGCAACGTGGTGGCACCGGCGACGACGCTGGCCACGGTCGGCGTCCTGATCAGCACCTTGCTCACCGCGCCGGTCGCCAAGTTGGCGCTGGATATTTCCTGGATGCAGGCGCTCTTGGTCGGCGCCGTGGTCGCCTCCACCGACGCGGCGGCGGTGTTCCTGCTGATCAACACGCGGGGCTTACGCCTGCGCCCGCGCGTGCGCGCGACGCTGGAGGTCGAATCCGGCACCAACGACCCCTTCGCGGTGTTTCTCACCTTGCTGCTGGTGGAGTTTCTCCTGGTCGGCGATCAAGGCTGGTCGCACGCGATCGCCGTCTTCCTGCGCGATACCGTGCTCGGCTGCATCATCGGCGTCACCGGCGGCTGGATCATCACCATGGTGCTCAACCGGATCGACCTGCCGCAGGGCCTGCATGCGCCTTTCGTCGCGGTGAGCGCGCTGGTCGTGTTCGCCGCCGCCAATACCGCGCATGCGTCAGGTTTTCTTGCGGTCTATCTGGCGGGGCTGCTGGTCGGCAACCGGCAGACGCGCGCGCACAATTCAGTCGTCGTGTTCCTCGACGCCGTGACCTGGCTGGCGCAGATCGTGATGTTCGTGCTGCTCGGCCTCTTGGTGTGGCCGCAGCGCATCGGCGACAGCCTGGCCGGCTCGATCGCGGTCGCGCTGACGCTGATGCTGGTGGCGCGGCCGCTCTCGGTGTTCCTGTGCCTCGCCCCCTTCGGTTTCCAATGGCGCGAGAAGCTGTTCGTGTCCTGGGTCGGCCTGCGCGGCGCGGTGGCGATCTTCCTCGCGTCGATACCGCTGCTGGTCGGCCTGCCGGTGGCCTATCTATTCTTCGACGTCGCCTTCGTGGTGGTGCTGTCGTCGCTGCTCATCCAGGGTTGGACCGTGGCCCTCGCCGCCCGCAAGCTCGGCATGTCGTTCACGCGCAGCGATCCGCTGCCGCGCCGCGTCGAACTCGATCTGCCCGGCCAGTTGACGCGGGAGATCGTCGGCTATCCGGTGCCGGCCAACAGCCCGTTCCTGCGCCGTGGGCTGATCCCGAACTGGGCGCGGCCAACTTTGGTCGTGCGGGACGAGGAGATCCTCACGCCAACCGAGGCCCACCCGGTGCGCGAGGGCGATTACGTCTATCTGCTGGCGCCGCCGGAAAAGGCGCAGGCGCTCGACCGCTTCTTCGTCAGTCTGCCGCCGCAGCCGGCACCCGACCCGCGGCTGCTCGGCGATTTCTTCGTGTCGGGCGAGGCGGCGCTCGGAGAACTCGCCGAGATCTACGGGCTGCAGGTCGCCGCCGACCATGTCGAGGTCAAGCTCGCCGATTTCTTCACCGAGCAACTCGGCCGCGCGGCCAAGACCGGCGACATCGTGCAACTCGGCCCCATCGCGCTCCTGGCGCACGCCGTCGCCAGCGGCGGCGTGGTCACCGTCGGCTTGCGCTTAGCAGAAGTAGACGAGGCGCCCGATTTGGCCGGGCGCCTCAAATCGCTGTGGAAACGAATCCGCGCTTATCTCGGCTAGTGCGCGCGCCGCGCCAGCGCCGGGCCATGCTGCACCAGCCAGGCGCCGCCGAACAACACCGCGGTCCAGAACAGGTCGCCCATCACGGTCTTGTCGAGGAACGGCAGCGCCGCGACGTAGCACTGCGTGAGGCCCTGGACCGTCAGCGGATACATGCCGTTGAAGGCCCAGACGGCGAAATTCGTGGCGAGGAAGAAGACCAGCGAGCACGACAGCATCGCCGCAATGACCGGGACCGCGCCCTGCCAGCGGCGCGCCAGCATGCCGGCGAAGGCCGGCAGGGTGACCGTGGCACAGACTACGGCGGTGACCCGCCAATCGTCGCCGGTGAGGCCGAGATCGCTCAGCAAAATGGCGCCGAAGGGCACGATCAGGGCCAGCGCCGGGATGCGCAGCATACGGCCGGCGAACAGCGCACTGGCGGCGAGCGGCCAGACCCCCGGCACGTGCGGCAACAGGCGCGCGGCCACGTTGAAGGCGATCAGAAAGGCCACCAGAGCCAGGTCCATCCACAGGTCGGCACGGGCTTTATTCGGCTGCATCGATGTCATGTCCTCTCCTTGCGCAATGCGCCGTTTCTAACACGTCCGGCCGCCGATTTCACGCCTCCCTGGGACGTTTATTCAGGTACCGGCCAGCGCCCCGTTTCCGACCATTCGGCGATGATCCCGGCGAGGCGGTCGAGCCCGTCGGTCATTGCGGCCGGGCCCGGCTGCAGGATCAGCGTCGATTTGACCTCGCGCAGCCAGCCGGTGGCGACCGCCGGAACCTCGGCGAATCCCGGCCGGGCGGCCACCTTGGCCGGCACGAATTTCTTGCCGCACCAGGAGCCGATGATGATGTCGGGCTTTGCCGCGATCACCTCGGCGGGCGAGACGATACGGTCGCGGGCGTTCTTGCGCGCGGCCAACTGCGGGAACACCTCGATGCCGCCGGCGGCTTGGATCAGCTCGGACACCCAGCCGAGCCCGCTGATCATCGGCTCGTCCCATTCCTCGAAATAGACTCGTGGGTGGCGCGGCAGCTTTACGCTGCGCTCGTGCACGGCATTGACGCGAGCGGCGAGCGAATTGGCCAGGGCCTCGGCTTTCTCTGCCGCGCCGACCAAGGCGCCGAGCGTGCGGATCATGTCGAAAATGCCGGCGACGTCGCGCTGGTTGAAGGCGTGCACGGCGACATTGGCGCGGATCAACTCGGCGACGATGTCGGCCTGCAGATCGGAAAAGGTGAGCACCAGGTCCGGCTTGAGCGCGAGGATCTTCGGCACGTCCGCCGAGATGAACGCCGAGACGCGCGGCTTCTCCTTGCGTACCTGCGGCGGCCGCACCGCGTAGCCGGAGACGCCGACAATGCGGCGCTCTTCGCCGAGCAGATAAAGCGTCTCCACGGTCTCTTCGGTCAGACAGATGATGCGCTCGGGCGGGAACATTTTTTCGTCATGCCCGGCCTTGTGCCGGGCATCCACGTCTTTCGGTGTGTCCAGCATTAAAGACGTGGATGGCCGGGACAAGCCCGGCCATGACGATTTTAGCTCAATAATTCTGTGCCGCCCGTCGCCGTCACCTTGCCGGCCTCGAGCCGCACCACGCGGCTGGCGATCTGGCGCACTTCGCTGGCGTTGTGGCTGACATAGATCATCGGCACCTTTGCCTCGTCGCGCAGCCGCACCAGGTAGGGCAGGATGTCGGCTTTGCGCGCGGCGTCCAGCGAGGCCAGCGGCTCGTCCAGCAGCAGCAGGCGCGGGCGCATCAGCAGCGCGCGGCCGACGGCGACGCGCTGGCGCTCGCCGCCGGACAGTTTGCCGGGCCTGCGGTCGAGCAGGTGGCCGACGTCGAGCAGTTCGACAACGTGCGCGAAGGCCGCCGGATCGGCCGGCTGTCCGCTCATCCAACGCCCGTAATCGAGATTGTGCCGCACGCTGAGATGCGGGAACAGCCGGCCCTCCTGGAACACATAGCCGATGCGCCGCCGCCATACGGGGAGGTCGATGCCCGCCGCGCCGTCGAACACTGCTTGGCCGTCGAGAGCGATGCGGCCGCGGTCGGGGCGCATGAGGCCGACGATCATGTTGATGACGCTGGTCTTGCCGGCGCCCGACGGCCCGAACAGGCCGGTGACGCCGCTTTCGCTCGCGAACGATGCGGTCAAAGCGAACTCGCCGAGCCTTTTTTCGACCGTGACCGTCAGCATCTTCAAATCCCATGCAGCCGCGCGGTGGCGCGGCGCGCGAACCATTCCGAGGCGACCAAGGCGGCAACCGAAATGATCACCGCGACGACGACGAGGTGGAGCGCGGCGGCATCGCCGCCCGGCACCTGGGTCAGCGTGTAGATCGCCGCCGAGATGGTCTGGGTTTCGCCCGGGATATTGGAGACGAAAGTAATCGTCGCGCCGAATTCGCCGAGCGCGCGCGCAAAGGCGAGCATGGCGCCGGCGATGACGCCGGGCAGCGCCAGCGGCAGCGTGATGGTGGCGTAATTCCACAGCGGCCCGGCGCCGAGCGTCGCCGCGGCGTCCTCCAGCCGGCGGTCGATGGCCTCGATCGACAGGCGAATGGCGCGCACCATCAGCGGGAACGCCATCACGCCGCAGGAGATCACCGCGCCGGTCCAGCGGAAGGCGAAGACGATGCCGAAATGGTCGGCGAGGAAGGCGCCGACCGGCGCGTGGCGGCCGAGCGTGATCAGCAGGACATAGCCGGTGACCACCGGCGGCAGCACCAGCGGCAGATAGATGAGCGCTTCCACCAGCGTCTTGCCCCAGAAATCCTTGCGCGCCAGCAGCGTGGCGATGGCGATGCCGAACGGCAGCGACACCAGCGTCGCCACCACCGCGATGCGCAACGACAGCACAACCGCCGTCCAGTCCTGGGGCGTGAGGTCGAACACGGAGACTACGACACCGGCTTGATCAGAAAGCTGAAGCCGTATTTCTCGAAAATCGCCTTGGCCGCGCTGCCGCGCAGGAACTGCACGTAGCGCGCCGCGGCCGGCTTGCTTGTCGCGGTCGCCGCCACCGGATAGGTGACGGGCGGATACGAGTCTTCCGGAAAAACGCCAACGACTTTGACCTTCGGCTCGATCTTGGCGTCGGTCTCGTACACGATGCCGAGCGGCGTCTCGCCGCGTGCGACGAAGGCCAGCGTTGCGCGCACGTTCTCGGCCATGGCGAGCTTCGGCTCCGCCGCCGCCCAGGCGCCGAGCTTCTCCAGCGCCGCTTTGGCGTAAAGCCCCGCCGGCACCGCTTTGACGTCGGCGACCGCAATGCGGCCGTCGCCGGCGAGCTTGGCGATGTCGAAGTCCCGGCCGATGGCGACGTGGTCGAGCTTGGAGTCCGTCGGCGCGATCAGCACCAGCCTGTTGCCGAGCAGATTGACGCGCGTGTCCGCCTTGATCAGGTTTTTGCCCGCGACATAGTCCATCCAGCGCAAATCGGCCGAGATGAACGCATCGGCCGGCGCACCAGCCTCGATCTGCCGCGCCAGCGCCGAGCTTGCCTCGTAGCTCGCGACGACCGTCACGCCGGTCGCCTTGGCGAAAGCCGCGTCGGCGTCGTCCAGCGCGTTCTTCAGCGAAGCGGCGGCAAAGACGGTGATCGACTCCTGCGCGGCCGCCGGCAGCGGCGCCCCGGCGAGGACAAGCAATAGGTAAAAGCCGGCAAGCAATCTTGCGGACATGGCGGTTCTCCATTGGCGCCGCAAAGGCGCCGGGCCAGCGTCGGATCAGAGTTGGAAGCGACCAAGTGCCGGAACCGCCGTTCCGTCTTTCGCGGTGCACGCACGGTGCACAGCAGGTCGTGCGACCTTAGCAAGTCCCACCGGGCGAGGTAAAGTCAGACGACTGCGAGGAAATAGCAATGACAAGCGCGACGGCGCTCGAGGGCGAATTCGACTACATCATCGTCGGAGCGGGCTCGGCCGGCTGCGTGTTGGCCAACCGCCTGTCCGCCGATCCGGGCCATCGCGTGCTGCTCCTGGAAGCCGGCGGCCGCGACAACTGGATTTGGTATCATATCCCGGTCGGCTATCTGTTCGCCATCGGCAATCCGCGCTCGGACTGGATGTTCAAGACGGAAGCCGAGCCCGGCCTTAACGGCCGCAGCCTCAATTATCCGCGCGGCAAGGTGATCGGCGGCTCGTCGGCGATCAATGCCATGGTCTATATGCGCGGGCAGGCCGGCGACTACGATCACTGGCGCCAACTGGGCTTGCCCGGCTGGTCGTGGGACGACGTGCTGCCTTACTTCAAGAAGCACGAGGACAGTTTCCTCGGCGCCAGCGAGCACCACGGCGTCGGCGGCGAATGGCGCGTCGAATTTCCGCGCCTGCGCTGGGACATCATCGACGTCTGGCGCGAGGCGGCGGCGCAATACGGCATCCCGCCGGTTAACGACTTCAACACCGGCGACAACGCGGGCTCCTGCTATTTCCACGTCAACCAGAAGCGCGGGCGGCGCTGGTCCGCGGCGCGCGGCTTCCTCAAGCCGGTGCTGCACCGGCAGAATTTGCACCTGGAAACCGGCTGCCTGGCCGAAGGACTGATCTTCGAAGGCAGGCGCTGCGTCGGCGTGCGCTGGCGGCAGGACGGTGTCGCGCGCTCGGCGCGCTGCTGCGGCGAGGTCGTCATGGCGGCCGGCTCGCTCGGCTCGCCGCAGATCATGATGCTGTCGGGCGTGGGTCCCGCGGCGCAGCTTAAGCAATTCGGCATTCCGGCGGTGCTCGACAGACCGGGGGTCGGCGACAATCTGCACGACCATCTGCAGCTGCGCCTGATCTACAAGGTGACCGGCATCGGGACGCTGAACGAGATGTACGGCTCGCTGCTGCAGCGCGCCTGGATGGGCGTGAATTATGCGCTGTTCCGGCGCGGCCCCTTGACCATGGCGCCCTCGCAACTCGGCGCCTTCACCAAGTCTGACTCAACGCAGGATCGCGCCAACCTCCAGTATCACATCCAGCCGCTGTCGCTCGACAAGTTCGGCGACCCGCTGCACGCGTTCCCCGCCTTCACCATCAGCGTCACCAATGTGCAGCCGACGAGCCGCGGCACGCTGACGCTGAAGTCGGCGGACCCAACCGCGGCGCCGGCGATCCATCCGAATTATCTGGCGACGCCGGAGGACAAGCGCGTCGCCGCCGACGCCATCCGCGTCACCCGCAAGATCGTGGCGCAGCCGGCGCTCAAGCCCTATTCGCCGGCTGAATATCTGCCGGGCGCGCAGGTGCGCGACGACGACGAGGCCGCTTTGGTCAAGGCGGCGGGCGACATCGGCACCACCATTTTTCATCCGGTCGGCACCGCGCGCATGGGCCGCACGGATGACCCGAAGGCCGTGGTCGATGCGCGGCTCAAGGTGATCGGCATCGACGGCCTGCGTGTCGCCGACGCCTCGGTGATGCCGTCGATCACCTCGGGCAACACTAATTCGCCGACCATGATGATCGCGGAGAAAGGTGCGGCGATGATCCTGGAAGACGCGAAGTAGTCCGCTTCAATTCAACGCGGTGATGATGATCGCGCGGATGCGCCCGTCGACCGGCCCGGCGCCGAAGCGCCGCGCGATCGCGGCGGCCGCCCGGGAGGTCGCTTCCTGCAAGCGGGCTTTGTCGCGCGCCTCGATCTCGTTACGCAGCGGGCTGCCCTCGCAATATGCGACTGCCACGTCATGAGGCGATGGCGCCTTGCTTCGCTCGTCTTTGGCCTCGGTCGAGACGTCGGAGAATCCCGCCGTCTTGAGGTCGGCGCGGATGCGCGCGATATCGTGATGGCCGTGGGGAGTCCGCGCCATAAATAGGGGCGGATCGCTCGGGAACATTTCCGCCAGCGCCTGCGTCACGACGTCCGCAAACTCGTT
This sequence comes from Pseudolabrys sp., assembly GCA_035501975.1. Classification (GTDB taxonomy): domain Bacteria; phylum Pseudomonadota; class Alphaproteobacteria; order Rhizobiales; family Xanthobacteraceae; genus Pseudolabrys. The sequence goes on along the minus strand of DATJVE010000169.1, from coordinate 1,748 downwards.
GTCGGAAATCTTGTCCCAAACGTTGAAAAGAAAACGGCCGCCCGGTTTCAGCACACGCCGGGCTTCCTTGTAGGCCTTGACCTTGTCGGGAAAGAACATCACGCCGAATTGGCAGACGACGGCGTCAAAACTCTGGTCGTCGAAAGGCAGCGTCTGAGCGTCGGCGGTTTTCCAGGTGATGCGTGCGTCCGCGAGCGTGGTCCTTGCGTGACTAAGCATCGGTTCGTTGAGGTCGGTCGCAGTGATGCGGGCGGTCGATGGTAGCCGCGCCGCGATCGCTCGAGTGACCACGCCGGTGCCCGCCGCGGTCTCAAGCACGCGCTCAGCCTTCGCCTCTTGCAGTCGCCAGGCAAGATCGGCCGCGTAAGGTGCAAAAATTAGCGGAACAAAATGGCGATCGTAAAACTCAGGGATGGATCCCGCAAAAACCCGGTCGTTCTCTGCCATATCGCGCTCCGTCGCCCTGCACAACCGAGCAGCACGCTAGCACATCGCAGGATCAGGGCAGCGCCTTGAGATGCCGGATCGGCCGTCCCGGCGCGATGGCTTGCGCCGCCGCGACGATGGCGTTGGCGTCGATGCCGTAGTGCCGGTAGAGCTCGGCGAGCGAACCGGTCTGGCCGAAATGCTCGACCCCTAACGAACGAGTGCGATGGCCGGCCACCGCGCCGAGCCAGGCGAGCGTCGCCGGATGGCCGTCGAGCACGCTGACGATGCCGCAATGCGGCGGCACGTCGGAGAGCAAGCGCTCGATATGCGAGCGTGCATGCACCAGACCGCGCTCGCGCGCCCGCTGCGCGGCGGTCCAGCCGGCGTTGAGTCGGTCGGCCGAGGTGACCGCGAGCAGGCCGACGTCACGGCGGTCTTCCGCCATCAGGCCGACGGCCTCGATCGCTTCCGGCGCAATGGCGCCCGTGTAAGCGACGATCACCTGCGCGTTCGGCCCCGGCAAGCGCTGCCAATAGGCGCCGTCGACGATCTGCTGCGCCAGCTCATCCGTCATCTTGCGCTCGATCTGCTCGACCGGCCGCGTCGAGAGCCTAAGATAAACCGAACCGCCGGTCTCGTCGCGCAGCCAGTTGCGCTCTAGCGCGCGGTCGGCAAAAGTGGGTGCCGGTTTTGCGTCGGGCAGCGCACCAAATTTAATAGTGGGCGCGCGATCCGGGCGGCTGACCGGTTCCCACTCAGCCTGATTGCGCGCCATGGGCGCGGCGTCGCCGTCTTTCTGGATGTAGGCGAAGGCCCAACGCAGGATCACCGCCAGCTCGTCGACATAAGCCGGCTCGAATGCGGCCAGACCGTCTTGCGCCAGCCCGATCAGCGGCTCGGCGATCGATTGGTGTGCGCCGCCTTCGCCGGCGAGTGTGATGCCGGACGGCGTCGCCACGAGGATGAAACGCGCATCCTGGTAGCAGGCGTAGTTGAGCGCATCGAGGCCGCGCGCGATGAAGGGATCGTACAGCGTGCCGATGGGCAGCAGCCGTTCGCCGTTGATCGAGTGCGACTGGCCAAGCGCGGAGAGCAGGATGAACAGGTTCATCTCGGCGATGCCGAGCTCGATGTGCTGGCCCTTGGGCGAGAATTCCCAATTGAACGTCGAGGGGATGCGCTCGCTCTTGAAGGTGTCGGCCATCGCCTCGCGCGCGAACAGGCCGCGCCGGTTGACCCACGGTCCGAGATTGGTGGAAACCGTCACGTCCGGCGAGGTGGTGACGATGCGGCGCGCGAACTCGCTGTCGGCGCGGCCG